>CAYLKA010000049.1:0-20106 GCA_964384125.1 uncultured Gammaproteobacteria bacterium
GCGGGTGGGGATCGCCCACGCCGGCTGGCGTGGGCTCGCGGCGGGCGTTCTGCCTGCCACGATTGCCAGGATGGGCGCTGATCCTGCGCGTATACTGGCTTGGCTGGGACCAGCTATCGGTCAGCGCGCTTACGAGGTGGGTGAGGAGGTGCGTAGGGTCCTAGTCGGCGCCGACCCTGGTGCGGAGGCCTGTTTCGAGCCCAACGAGAAGGGCCGCTGGCAGGCCGATCTCTATGGGTTGGCTAGGCGCGTTCTCGAGGGTGTCGGTGTTACCTCGATATACGGCGGGGGTTTTTGCACCTATACGGAGTCCGAGCGGTTTTTCTCCCATCGCCGTGAAGCCCCTTGCGGGCGGATGGCGACGCTGGTCTGGCTCGATCCTTGATGGCTGACCCGGAACGAGAATCTGGGGCTCCAGGAGTTGATATTCCTAGTAGATGACCCCATTACGAGAGGTATCTACCTGTAGTTTGGGAGTGCGTAACCATGCGCATGGACAAGCTGACAAGCAAGTTCCAGCTCGCCCTGGCTGACGCCCAGTCCCTTGCCTTGGGCCGTGACCACCAGTTCATAGAGCCAGTCCATCTCATGACCGTATTTCTGGAGCAAGAGGGAGGCACTGTGCCGAGCCTCTTGACCAAGGCGGGCGTCAATCTGAATCAGCTTCGCTCCGGGCTGGGCGAGGCCGTGGATCGGTTGCCAAGCGTTCAGGGTGACGTAGCCGGTGAGGTTCATCTCTCCAACGATCTGAACAAGCTCCTGAATACTTCCGACAAGCTTGCACAGCAACGAGGCGACAGCTACATAGCCAGCGAACTCTTTGTGCTTGCGGCGTGCCAGGATCGTGGTGATCTTGGCCGCGTGCTGCAGAGCGCAGGGGTTGTCAGGGGTGCGCTCGAGAAGGCGATCGACGAGGTTCGCGGGGGTGCTCAGGTGGACGACCCCAACCACGAGGACACCCGCCAGGCGCTTGAGAAGTATTCGATCGATCTCACGGCTCGCGCCGAGCATGGAAAGCTCGACCCGGTCATCGGACGCGACGATGAGATTCGCAGGACGATTCAGGTTCTCCAGCGTCGGACCAAGAACAATCCCGTGTTAATCGGTGAGCCGGGTGTAGGCAAGACGGCCATCATCGAAGGGCTTGCACAGCGTATCGTCAACGGTGAAGTGCCCGAAGGGATGAAGTCGAAGCGAATTCTGGCACTGGACTTGGGTGCGTTGATTGCAGGCGCGAAGTTCCGTGGCGAGTTTGAAGAGCGGTTGAAGTCCGTACTGAACGATCTCGCAAAGCAGGAAGGTCAGATCATCCTGTTCATAGACGAATTGCACACCGTGGTCGGCGCGGGGAAGGCTGAGGGAGCCATGGATGCCGGCAACATGTTGAAGCCCGCATTGGCACGTGGTGAGCTTCACTGTGTCGGAGCGACGACGCTGGATGAGTATCGTAAGTACTTAGAGAAAGACGCCGCGCTCGAGCGCCGCTTCCAGAAAGTGCTGGTCGATGAGCCTACCGTGGAGGACACTATTGCGATACTGCGCGGGCTCAAGGAGCGTTACGAGGTGCATCATGGCGTGGAGATCACGGATCCCGCCATCGTTGCATCTGCCACTTTGTCGCACCGGTATATCTCGGATCGTCAGTTACCGGATAAGGCGATCGATCTGGTAGACGAGGCCGCGTCGCGGATTCGAATGGAGATCGACTCCAAGCCAGAAGAGATGGATCGCCTAGACCGGCGCCTCATCCAACTGAAGATCGAGCGCGAGGCGTTGAAGAAGGAATCCGATGAGGCTTCTAAGCGCCGGCATGAGGATTTGGAGTCCGAAATTGGGCGGCTCGAGGAGGATTAAGCGGATCTGGAGGAGATCTGGACTGCCGAGAAGGCGGCCATGCAGGGTGCTACCCAGATAAAGGAGGAGCTCGAGCGGGCGAAGATGGAACTCGAGAAGGCGCGCCGTGCTAATGACTTGGGTCGAATGTCGGAGTTGCAATACGGCAGGATTCCCGAGCTTGAGGGACAACTGCAGGAGGCTCTCACTAAGGAGCGCGAAGCTTACCAGTTGGTGCGTCACCGAGTGACGGAGGAGGAAGTTGCGGAGGTCGTGTCGAAATGGACCGGTATTCCGGTGATGAAGATGCTCGAGGGTGAGAAGGAGAAGCTTCTGAAGATGGAAAGCTTCTTGGAGGCTCGAGTTGTTGGTCAGACGGAGGCGCTGGAAGCGGTGTCTAAGGCAATCCGCCGCTCACGCGCCGGGTTATCGGATCCCAATAGGCCAAATGGCTCATTCTTGTTTCTCGGGCCCACGGGGGTCGGCAAGACGGAGCTCACGAAGGCGCTGGCCGCGTTTCTGTTCGACACCGAAGAGGCTATGACGCGGATCGATATGTCCGAGTTCATGGAGAAGCATTCGGTGGCGAGACTCATCGGTGCGCCACCAGGGTATGTCGGTTACGAAGAGGGTGGTTACCTTACAGAAGCTGTGCGGCGCCGACCGTACTCGGTGATTTTGTTGGATGAAGTCGAAAAGGCGCATCCGGACGTCTTCAACATCCTGCTGCAGGTGCTGGATGATGGACGTCTCACCGATGGTCACGGACGTACCGTTGATTTTCGCAACACTGTAGTCGTCATGACCTCCAATCTGGGTAGTGAGAGAATTCAGGAGCTCACGGGCGAAGAGAATTATGCGGCGATGAAGGAGGCGGTGATGGAGGTCGTTGGCCAGAGGTTCCGCCCCGAGTTCGTCAATCGGATTGACGATGTGGTGGTCTTTCACCCGTTGAATGCGGACCATCTGCGCCTGATCGTGGATATTCAGCTGAGCTATCTCCACGAGCGCCTGCGGGAACGAGATATGGCTCTTAGCCTCGATGAGGCAGCGAGGGAGCGGCTTGCCCAGGCCGGCTACGACCCGGTATATGGGGCACGGCCGCTGAAGCGCGCGATCCAGCGGGAGGTGGAAGATCCGCTCGCCCAGCGGATTCTAAACGGTGATTTTGCGCCTGGAGGTGCCATCAGTGTTACGACCTCCGGCGATGGGCTCGAATTTGTGAAGGGTAAAGCCGCGGAGGCGGCTTAATTGAGCGATGTGCGAAGTTGCGGAAAAGGGGCTTGAAATGCCACCCTTCTGCTCCTAAAAACTAGTACCAGACGCGTTCAGGAAGACAAGGCGAGGGTATGCCCATATACGAGTATCGGTGTGAGTCCTGCGGGCATGAGCTTGATGCATTGCAGAAGCTCAGCGACGGCCCATTGCAGGACTGTCCTGACTGCCAAGCGCCCTCTTTGCGCCGCTTGATTTCCGCACCGTCCTTCCGGCTGAAAGGTGATGGTTGGTACGAAACGGACTTCAAGTCCGATAAGGAGACCAAACGCAACCTTGTGGAGAGTCCGGACGCCAAAGTCGATAAGGGAGAGACGGCTAAGAAAGCGGATAAGCCTTCCGGGGATAAGCCGTCGAAGAAGCCTGACCTGAGTTCCAAGTCAAAATCGGATTCCAAGTCGGGTTCGGGATCTGGGGCGAACTCTGGGTCTAGCAAGGACCCGGGTTCCGCGGCCGCTTGAGCGGTTGAGGAGTTAAAGAATGCTAATCAGAATGCGGCGCTATATGGTGGCTGGGTTGCTGGTCTGGTTGCCTATCGGGGCGACGATCCTGATATTTACCCTGCTGCTAGATCTGATGGATCGGTTGCTGTTCCTGGTTCCCCCATCCTACCGCCCGGAGGAGTTGCTCGGGTTTCGCATCCCGGGGCTGGGGGCGATACTCGCGCTTATCGTGCTCATTTTCACTGGTATGTTGGTTGCCAATTTTCTTGGTCGGCGCCTCGTCCATCATTACGAGAAATTTCTCGGTCGAATACCGCTGGTTCGTTCGGTTTACGGTTCGGTTAAGCACTTCGCTGAGGTGGTGTTCAGTGATTCGAACTCTTCGTTCAAGAAAGTCTTGCTGATCGAGTACCCGCGCGCTGGTTTATATAGCCTGTGCTTCCAGACCTCGGAAAACCCGCCCGAGGTCCAATCTCGAACCGGTGACGGGATCGTCACGGTCTTCCTTCCGACGACCCCGAATCCCACTTCGGGTTTCATGCTTTTCGTGCCGCGTAAAAGCGTGAACGAATTGGACATGACGGTGGAAGAAGCCTTGAAGATGATCATCTCGCTAGGTGTCGTCGTGCCGCAGTGGCATCCCACTCACCCCGTCAACGAGGTTGCAGCCTCCAAGGCTTCGCCGTAACATCCGGCCACCTTTCAAAGTACGCTTTGCTGGTTCCCATGCGCAGCCATTATTGCGGTCAGGTGGACCGCTCTCTCATCGGCGAGGAGCTGGCGGTTGCCGGCTGGGTGCACCGCAGGCGCGATCACGGCGGCGTGATCTTCGTGGACCTTAGGGATAGAGAGGGGCTCCTGCAGGTCGTTTTCGATCCCGATGATCCCGACATGTTTGCTCAGGCTGAGCGTATTCGTGGTGAATACGTCCTGGCCGTCCGCGGCCTCCTGCGGGAGCGGCCGGAAGGTACCGTGAACCCGGAGTTGCCCACGGGCGAGGTCGAGCTCCTTGCGAAGGACCTCGTCGTGCTAAACCGATCTAAGACGCCACCCTTCCACCACGAAGAACATGCGAGCGAAGAGGTCCGACTTCGTTACCGATATCTAGATCTGCGACGCGAGAGCATGCAGCGTAATTTGCGCCTACGTCATACGGTCGCTCGAGAGATCAGGCGGTTCCTAGATGATGGGGGCTTCGTCGAACTGGAGACGCCCATACTGGCCAAGACGACCCCGGAAGGGGCTAGAGATTATCTTGTTCCTAGTCGAACGCAGCCGGGCCAGTTTTTTGCCCTACCTCAGTCTCCACAGCTCATGAAGCAGTTGCTCATGATGTCGGGATTTGACCGCTATTACCAGATCGTCAAATGCTTCAGAGACGAAGATTTGCGGGCCGATCGCCAACCGGAGTTCACTCAGGTCGATATCGAGACGGCGTTCATGGAGGAGGAGGCCATCATGACCTTGATGGAGGCGCTTGTTCGCCAGACGTTCAAGGTGGTCCTCGATGTCGATTTGCCCGATCCGCTGCCAAGACTCACATACGCGAAAGCCATGGAGCTCTATGGCAGTGACGCGCCGGATTTACGCAATCCGCTCATCCTGACCGAGGTCGGCGATCTATTCGAAGGCGTTGAGTTCAAGGTATTTGCGGGACCCGCGAGCGACGCGGGGAGCCGTGTAGCGGCTCTGCGTGTACCGAAGGGTGGCGCTATCAGTCGCAAAGAGATCGACGACTACACGACGATGGTGGCTCGTTACGGCGCGAAAGGCTTGGCGTATATCAAGGTCAACGACCGCGCTACTGGCTTGGAAGGGCTCCAGTCTCCGATTCTGAAGTTTCTCCCTGCGGAAGCCGTCGAGGCCGTTTTGGATCGCGTCGGAGCGGAAACTGGTGATCTCGTTTTCTTTGGCGCTGACAAGGTGCGCATCGTAAATGAAAGCCTCGGCGCACTGCGCGATCGGCTTGGCGAGGATCGTGCATTCATCTCCGAGGGTTGGAAAGCACTTTGGGTAGTGGACTTCCCTGTTTTCGAGGCGGATGGTGACGGTGGATGGACCTCGTCCCACCATCCGTTTACCGCGCCCAGGTCGGCCGATCCAGCAGAGTTGAAAACGGACCCGGAGGGCGCGTTGTCCCGAGCCTACGACATGGTGCTCAATGGGACCGAGATCGGCGGCGGCTCTATCAGGATCCATACACCCGAGATGCAGTCGGCGGTCTTCGAGGTACTGGGGATAGATACGCAAGAGGCTGAAGCGAAGTTCGGTTTTCTGTTGACGGCAATGGAGTATGGATGCCCACCTCACGGTGGTATCGCCTTCGGTCTTGATCGTCTGGTGATGCTCATGGCTGGTGTGGAGAGCATTCGCGATGTCATCGCGTTTCCGAAGACCCAGACTGCGAGCGACCTCCTCACCGGCGCACCAAGCCCCGCCAGCGCCACGCAGATCAAAGAGCTTGGCATACGGATCCGCTCAACCAAACAAAACGACTGATCGAAACTCACCCGGTCATGGCTGAACACAGTCGTCCCGAATCGGTCCTGGTGGTGATCCACACTCCTGAACGTGAGTGCCTGTTGCTTGAGCGGGTGCACCCGAGAGGCTTTTGGCAATCGGTGACCGGCACGTTGCGCTGGGATGAGACCCCCGCGGAGACTGCGGCGCGAGAGGTGCGTGAGGAGACCGGGTTGGTGCCAGTGGGGCTCGTGGATGCGGGCATTCAGCGGGCTTTCCCGATTCTTCCAGAGTGGCGGGACCGCTATTCGCCTGAGGTAACGGAAAACGTGGAGCACCTTTGGTATCTCGAGGTCGCTGAGATCCCTGAGGTAACCCTGAACGCTGCCGAGCACGCGGCCTGTCGCTGGGTGAGCCTCGAAGAGGCTATCGAAACTGTTGCCTCGTGGACGAATCGCGAAGCGCTCGAGCGGCTGCGGTAGGGTTTCCGGGTCCGACCCAGATCGAAGGCGAGCTCGCTCAATTGCGTTCAAGGGTCGGGATGGCTAGTCTGATGTTTGGACCGTGGGACTGGTCGTTAAGGAGATCCAAAATGAAAAGATTGATGCGGATCGAGTTGTTGGTTGGGGTTGTAGCGGTCGCAGTGTCCGGCCCTGCATTTTCCCACCACTCCCATGCGATGTTCGATCACAGCGAAGAGGTTTCCATCGTCGGTACAGTGACTAAGTTCTCCTTCCGGAATCCACACGTTTTTCTTTTCGTGGATGTCGAGGAAGCGAGCGGTGAAGTCGTAAATTACTGGATCGAGATGTCTAACATCCCAAACACAATTCGGCGCGGGATCGGATATCAAACGTTTCAACCGGGGGATGTCGTTACGGTAAACATGTGGCGGCTAAAGGACGGACGTCCGGGTGGTAACTACACCACCATCGTGACCGCGGGCGGCCAGACTTACGATTGAGCACCGTGCGCCGAATCCAAGCGCTGCGCGCGCGTCAGAAGCGGGGAAATAATATGAACGCAAACCGCCCAGGAGTGGTAGCCGCCAGTGCTGCGCTTCTTGTCAGTCATCTCCTGGCAATTCCGATCGCTGCACAGACCCTTTTTGAGACTGAGGATTTTCGTGCGGATCGCGAGCTCTGGACCGACCCGGCCTACTATTTGAATAACACGGTCGAAGAGCTTAGGGGCATGGCGTTGGACCTCGATAGCGGCGGCATGGGTAGCGGGCAGATCGGCAGAGCCAGGCTTTACGCGTCGGGGGGTACCGGACAGGTGGGTGCGATGGAACTCGCGAGCCCCTATCCATTCGCGAGCGCTGCGGAGCATTATGCGGCTTGGTTTGAAGAGGCCGATGGCGGTACCCAACATACCTACACGACGATGCCCGACTGGCGGGGTCGCTGGGGGGGTGGTGGTGACCGAATAAGGGGGGGTGCTAACCCGGCGAGCTCCGTCGTCTCGATGCTGCCGCCGCGATATCGGGAGTATTTTGTTCAAGACATGAAGGCCTACACGGAGGGTCGCATCTGGGGTGCGAACTCGTTCTGTTTGCCGGGAGGGTTCGTAACCTCGGTAACTGATGTCGAGGAATTCATCGTGACGCCGGACAGAGTCTGGATGCTGGGTGCGGGCAATAACACAAACTATATTCGTTGGATCTACACGGACGGTAGCGGGCACACGGCTGAAGATTTCCGGTATCCCAAATGGCACGGTGAGTCCGTCGGCTTCTGGGATGGAGAGGTGCTCGTCGTATATACCAATCAGATTAGGGGCTGGAAAGGTGGTCTTGATGAATTTACCGACAATCTGGAGACCGTCGAGCGCTATCAACGGGTGGGTGATGCCATCGAGGGTGAGATCGTATTCTATGACTCAGAAGTTTTCGTCCAACCTGTCTACTCCAAGCTCGTCTATAACCTCGACGGCGAGACCCGTCCGGAGTTACGACCGCTCTACAACACCTGCACCGACACCAACGGGCCTTCCACCAAGGTCTACTTGGACGAGCGCGGCTTTCTCAACGAGCGTCTTCCGGGGGATCCTCTCTATTGGGATGCTACGGACCCACGTCCTTGGGCGACGTACCTGAACATCAGTGACGAGAGATACGCGAGATACCTCGAGAACCTGGAAGGCGAGGGCAACTGATTCTCCGCGAGAGCGGGGTGGGTGGGCTGCTATTTCCGGGCCTGACGCAGTGCAAGAGCGATGACGAGTGTCGTCCTAGTACATGGTCTATGGATGCCGGGCGCTGAGATGTCGTTGCTGCGCCGCCGGTTGGGCACAGCGGGCTTTCAAACGCACCAGTTCTCCTATCGTTCAGTTTTGGACGGTGTCGAAGAGAACGCGCGCCGATTGGCAGAGTTCCTCAACAGTGTGCCAGGGGAGGCCGTTCACCTCGTCGGACACAGCCTGGGCGGCGTCATTACGCTGAAAGCTTTGCAAGACCAGCCGATTGAACGTATCGGGCGCATTGTTTGCCTGGGCGCCCCTCTGAAGGGAAGCTGTACCGTGCGTGCGGTGGCACGCCTTCCGGGTGGTCGATGGTTCATCGGAAAGAGCATGCCGGCTTTTCGCGACAGCTTCGTAGCTCCGTGGACCGCGCCGATAGACCTGGGCTTAATCGCGGGTTCCTCACCCGTTGGCTGCGGGCAACTTCTCGGCGGTTTGGCATCTCCCCATGACGGCACCATTTCTGTAGAGGAAACTCGCCTTGAAGGCGCGACCGAGCACATCGTTGTGCGCGTTTCCCATCTGTCGATGCTCTGGTCTAGAGCTGTGGCGAATAAGGTGGTGAGCTTTCTGGAGTCAGGTCGATTCCGCGACCCCGTCTAGCGTCGTCAGTCGGAGTCCTGATGAAATTTTCGAGCTAGTTCGTTCAGCTCGTATACGAGGTCCAACGCGTCACGTCCGGAGAGGTCATCGGGGTCGACGGCACCGAGGCGCTGCGCCAGCTCGTGTTCACTTCGGTCGGGGGGTGCGATGGGTGGGTCGAAGGTGAACTCGGTTTGGGGGCCTTTAAACCCCGCCCCGTGTTCGCGCCGTTCTAGAAGCGCGAGGTATTCACGCGCTTCGCCGATCACGTCCGCCGGAACGCCAGCCAATCCTGCCACCTGTAATCCATAACTCTGGTTGGCCGGCCCTTCCTTCACGTTGTGTAGAAAGATCAGCTCATCGCCATGTTCTGTAGCGTCGAGGTGCACGTTGGCACAGGCCGGGATCTCCTCCGGCAGGCTGGTCAGCTCGAAATAGTGGGTCGCAAAAAGCGTGAATGCCCGGGACTCTCTCACGATGTGCCGCGCGGCTGCCCACGCGAGAGACAGTCCGTCGAATGTGCTGGTTGCCCGCCCCACCTCATCCATCAGAACCAAGCTCGAGTCCGAAGCGTTGTTCAGGATGTTAGCTGTCTCCGTCATCTCCACCATGAACGTGGAACGCCCGCCCGCTAGATCGTCTGCAGCCCCTACTCGGGTGAATATCCGGTCGATGGGTCCGACCCGCGCGCCCTTTGCCGGCACGAAGCTTCCGATGTGAGCGAGAATCGCAATGAGCGCCGTTTGGCGCATATAAGTGGACTTTCCTCCCATGTTGGGTCCGGTGATGATCAACATGCGGCGGTCATCGTCTAGCTCGAGATCGTTGGGCACGAAGGGCTCGGCACTCGCTAATTCCACGGCCAGATGTCGCCCCTCTCGGTAGCTAAGGCCTGGTTCGTTACTGAGCTCTGGTTTTTCGAGCGCCATGGCGAGTGCTCGCTCGGCCAGATTCGCGAGGGTATCGAGTTCGGCCACGTGTGTTGCTGTCCCCTGAAGCGCGGCCAAGCTGTCGTTCAAGCGATCGAGGACGGTGTCGAATAGCAGCCGTTCGCGGGTGAGGGCGCGTTCCTTGGCGCTTAAGACCTTGTCTTCGAACTCCTTGACTTCCGGCGTGATGAAACGCTCCGCATTCTTCAACGTTTGCCGGCGAATGTAGTCTTGGGGTGCGTCTTGGGCTTGGGATTTACTAATCTCGATGTAATACCCGTGAACCCGGTTGTACCCTACTTTCAGGGTACTAAAACCGGTCCGGGTCCGTTCCCGTTGCTCGAGCTCATCGAGATACTTGGTTGCGTCGGTGCTGATGGTTCGCAGCTCATCGAGATCGGTATCGAATCCTGGCGCGATGACGCCGCCGTCCTTTATGAGGACTGGCGGTTCTTGGGCGATTGCTGACGCCAGAAAGGCGCGTTCTTCGTCATGTGACCCGCAGCCCTCGACGAGATCGGACAGGAGGGCGGACTCTAGTGTCGCGACTACTTCGGGTAATTTGGGAAGGACTTCCAGTGCGTGTCGAAGCTGGGCGAGATCTCGGGGCCGTGCAGAGCGAAGTGCCACGCGTGCCAGGATTCTTTCCATGTCGCCGATGTCTCGCAAGGCAGCCTGCACGTCGCTCATTGCGCGGAACTCGACCAGCGCCTCGACTGCTTGCTGGCGGCGTTGAAGCACATGCCGGTCCCGGACCGGGCGATTCAACCATCGTCGGAGGAGCCGACTCCCCATCGGGGTTGCACAACGATCCATGAGTCCTGCCAGAGAGTATTCGTTCCCCGCGCCTGCGCCGATCTCGATCTCGAGATTCCGGCGGGTCTCCGCATCCATAATGATCGCTTCGTCGCGGCGCTCCCGAACCAAGCCGCGCAAGTGCGGTACCGCCGATCGTTGGGTGTCCTTCACGTACTGCAGGAGGCATCCAGCCGCTCCAATGGCGGCCGTCGCATTCTCGGCGTCGAAGCCTGCTAGATCTCGCGTGCCGAACTGATGACACAGCGCGCGTTGTGCCGAGTGCAGATCGAAATGCCACGGGGGCCGGCCGCGAAGGCCACCAGAGTGCTCGAGCCATGCGGGAAGTTGTGCATCCTCCTCGATGAGAATCTCCGCGGGCTTCAGACGTTCTAACTCCCCCCGCAGGGTCTGCGTGCAGTCGAGTTCAGTGACGGAGAATTGTCCACTGGAGAGGTCTAGCCAGGCGAGGCCGACGAGGTCGGTGGGGCTTAGATTCACGGCGGCCAAATAGTGTGTGCGTGTGTCCTCCAACAAGGCTTCGTCTGTCAGCGTTCCAGGTGTGATCACGCGCACTACTTCACGATCCACTGGCCCTTTGCTGGTAGCAGGATTACCTGTTTGCTCACAGATGGCGACGGATTCACCGAGGCGGACTAAACGGGCGAGATAGTTATCCACGGAGTGTGCTGGGACGCCGGCCATGGGTATCGGTTCGCCGCCGGACTGTCCGCGGCTCGTAAGGGCAATGTCCATCAATTTGGCTGCCCGTCGTGCGTCGTCGTAGAACAGTTCGTAGAAATCCCCCATCCGGTAAAACAAAAGAACGTCGGGATGCTGAGCTTTCAGGCCCAGGTACTGCTGCATCATTGGGGTGTGCGGTTTGGTCAACTTTCTTCTTATTGCGATGGGGGCGTCGCCATTGTAATTGCGGGTAACATCCTACGCATGCGCATCATGCACCTGGAATCTGGACGGCACCGCTACGGGGGTGCGGAGCAGGTCCGCTATCTCATCCAGGGACTCGCGGCCGTCGGGATCGAAAACTTGCTGGTCTGCCCGCCGAAAAGTGAGATTGCGGCTGCGACTCGTGCCACGGAGGTTGTGGAACTACCCATGGCCGGCGACCTCGATGTTTTCTTGCCTAGACGGTTGAGGGCCGTGCTCGAGAGGCACTCGCCCACTATCCTGCATGTGCATTCCCGCCGGGGGGCGGATACGGTCGGTGGTTGGAGTGCTCGGGGCGTTGGTGTGCCAGCGGTTCTTACACGGCGCGTGGACAACAGGGAACTAGCTGCATGGGCACGACTTAAATACAGGCATTACCAGGCCGTGGTAGTGATTTCCTCCGCTATTGAGAAAGAGCTGCTTGGGCATGTGGGTCTGGAGTCTTCTCGGGTTTTTACGGTGCCGAGCGCCGTCGACTCACAGCGTTTCCGACCCGTGCTGGCTCGTGAACGGCTGCTAGAGACGTTTTGCCTCCCGGATCGAGCGCTCGTTATCGGAGTCATCGCACAGCTCATTCCGCGCAAGGGGCACGCACTTTTTTTTGAATGCCTTCCCGAGCTTCTAGCTCGGTACCCTGACGCTCACGTACTATGCTTTGGTCGCGGCCCCTTGAAGAAATCGCTCCTGCGCCGGTTGGCGCATCTCAATCTAGCCACCCGTGTGAAGCTCGTGGGGTTCAGAGCTGATTTGCCCGATCTGCTACCGGGACTCGATTTGGTCGTTCATCCGGCGAAGCGTGAGGGGCTCGGTGTTGCGGTGCTGGAGGCGATGAGTTCGGGTGTCCCGGTGGTCTGCTCGACCGCGGGCGGCCTCATCGACCTCATAGACGACGGACTCCATGGGCTCACGTTCGAGCCTGATGACCGGCAGGGGCTGTCAGCTGCGGTGGCGAGCATGCTTTGTGACGCCGAGCTCAGGTCGCGCTTTGGCGTCGCTGGGCGGATGCGTGCTGAGGCAAAGTTTTCCGTCGACCGAATGAGCCAACGATATCTCGAAATCTACGATTGGGTGCTGAGGACTGCGTCATGACACCAACCGACCAGGAACTCGATGATCTCTCGCAAAAGCTGGGTAATGCGCTGCTCGGTATCGGAGCCAAGGTGGCGTGCGCGGAGTCGTGCACCGGCGGTTGGATCAGCAAGGTGCTTACCGATGTTCCAGGTAGCTCTTCTTGGTTCGATTGGGGTTTTGTCACCTACGCCGACGAGGTCAAACGGGGTGAGCTTGATGTGCCGAAGGAGGCGTTGAGCGAGCACGGTGCGGTAAGCGAGCCCGTCGTGGCTGTGATGGCGCAGAAGGCGCTCGAGCGTTCCGGCGCCGAGTACGCTGTTGCCGTCAGTGGTATCGCTGGGCCGGACGGTGGGACTGAGGATAAACCAGTGGGGACAGTTTGGTTTGCGTGGGGTGGTCGACAGATGATTCGCACCGAGTGTTGTCGTTTCGCTGGTAATCGCGAATTCGTTCGCCGGCAGAGTGTGGCGCGTGCGCTGGAGGGCTTGTTGGCGATTGTGGGCGAAGATGTCTGAGAAGGAGCCGCGGCGGCGGATCTTTTTTGCACTTTGGCCAGATGCGGAGACACGGCGTGCGCTAGTGCGCGCAACCCGTTCAGTAGTCCGCCGCAGCGGGGGGCGGGCAACGCCACCAGACAATTTGCACGTGACCCTGGCTTTTCTCGGGCCCGTGACGGAGGCGCTTTTGGAGCGTGTCCGTCGAGTGCCACCGCTTCTGTCCCCCCACTTCGAGCTCATCTTTGATCGGTTGGGTTTCTGGCGAGGTTCCCGCGCACTTTGGGTGTCGCCGAGGCGGGTACCCCAAGCGCTGGTTCTGCTGGAGGCGAAACTCTGGGAGCGCCTGGTGGAGGTAGGTTTCGAGCGTGAGCGAAGGCCGTATCAGCCTCATATCACCATGGCCCGCAAGGCGAAGGGCGTTGACGACGGTGTTTTAGCTGTCAGGTGGCTGGTTTCGGAGCTGGCGCTTGTGGAGTCGAAGCCCGGTAGCCGGCACCCGGTTTACGACACGTTACATGTGTGGCCCTTCAAACATGTTCAATGAGGCCTTTATGAGTGGTGAATTTCCGCCACGTTGAAGCCAGAGGGACGCTCTTATTACTCGTTCTACCAAAAGATTATCGACTCCTACCGGAACCGAATCTATGAAATAATCGGGAGTAGGGAATCCACTCTGTCAACGACCCCTCAACGAGAAAATTCACATGGACGACAACCGTAAGAAGGCGTTAGCAGCTGCACTGGGACAGATAGAAAAGCAGTTTGGTAAAGGCTCAGTCATGCGCTTGGGAGATGCTATTGCATCACGAGAGTTTGAGGTGATCTCTACGGGTTCCCTTGGGCTTGATGTTGCGTTGGGTATCGGGGGCCTTCCGAAGGGGCGGGTGGTGGAGATTTACGGACCGGAGGCGTCCGGCAAGACTACGCTCACGCTCCAGGTGGTTGCAGAGGCGCAGAAGTTGGGTGGGACGGCGGCCTTTGTGGATGCGGAGCATGCTTTGGATCCCGTCTACGCAGAAGCGCTTGGCGTCAACGTCGAGGAGCTCCTGATTTCCCAACCTGACACCGGCGAGCAGGCACTGGAAATTACCGACATGCTCGTTCGTTCCGGTGCCGTGGATGTCATCGTGATTGATTCGGTGGCTGCGCTCACGCCGAAGGCAGAAATCGAAGGTGAGATGGGTGACTCCCACGTCGGTTTGCAGGCACGCCTTATGTCGCAGGCGCTACGCAAACTTACTGCCAACATCAAGCGCTCGAACTGCATGGTGGTTTTCATCAACCAGATTCGCATGAAGATTGGCGTCATGTTTGGTAGCCCAGAAACGACCACGGGGGGTAACGCGCTCAAGTTCTATTCCTCGGTCCGCCTCGACATTCGCCGCATTGGCGCTATTAAGAAGGCCGATGAGGTGCTCGGTAATCAGACCCGGGTGAAGGTGGTCAAGAACAAGGTGGCGCCCCCATTCAGGATGGCGGAGTTCGAGATTCTTTATGGCAAGGGTATCTCGCGAGAGGGTGAGCTCATCGACATAGGCGTCGAGGAGAATATCGTCGAAAAATCCGGTTCCTGGTACAGCTACCAGGGCGATCGTATCGGACAGGGTAAGGAGAACGTTCGCGACTACCTGATCGAGCATCCGGAGATGGCCGCGCAGATCGAAGCTCAGCTTCGAGCTAAGTTGTTGGTCACCGGCCCAGTGGAAGTCCCCTTGGACGAGGCGGAGGAGGGTGCCGCGCTCAAACAAGCCTGAGGAGACTCAGGAATCTTTGTCTGAGCAGCGTGTGGACTGTCGAAACCGAGCGCTGGGTCTGCTCGCGCGCCGCGAGCACAGCCGTCTCGAGCTGACCCGAAAGCTCATCTCGAGATCTTACTCGACGGAGACCGTTGAAGCGGTGCTGAATGAGCTGCAGGACGAGCGCCTGTTGGAGGAATCCCGATTCGTCGAGAGCTTCGTCCGGGCCCGCGTCGGTCGTGGTCAGGGCCCTTCACGCATTCGAGCGGAGCTCATCCAGCGTGGGATTGACGAGCCTCTTATCCAGACCGGGTTACGGGATGCCCCTTACGATTGGACCGCGCTAGCAGTTGAGGCCCGCAGGAAACGCTTCGGGTTGGGCGCTCCGGATGGTTTCGCCGAACGCGCCCGACAGGCGCGATTCCTGCAGAATCGAGGTTTTGAGGGCGGACAGATTCACGCGGCACTGGATCTTGAGCCTGATTCCGATTAGCGTCCCCAGCCAGATATGAAGCCAACGACCAGCGAGCTCCGCCAGGCTTTCCTGGACTTTTTTGCCGATCGGGAACACGAGGTGGTCCCGAGCTCTCCGCTTGTGCCCGGTAATGACCCCACTCTCCTGTTCACGAATGCAGGCATGGTGCAATTCAAGGATGTTTTCCTGGGCAGTGAAAAGCGCAGCATTCCCCGCGCCGTCACCTCCCAGCGATGCGTGCGTGCTGGCGGCAAACATAACGATCTAGAGAACGTTGGTTATACAGCTCGTCATCACACGTTCTTTGAGATGCTGGGGAACTTCAGTTTCGGAGACTACTTTAAACGTGAGGCGATTCATTATGCGTGGGACTTCGTCACCGAGGTTCTGGAGCTGCCGCCCGAGCGGCTCTGGTGCACCGTATTCGAAGACGACGATGAGGCTGCGGATATTTGGTTGAAAGAGGTCGGAATAGATCCCAAGCGCTTCGCGCGGATGGGCGAGAAGGATAATTTTTGGGCAATGGGTGACACGGGACCCTGTGGCCCGTGCAGCGAGATCTTTTATGACCATGGTCCGGATGTCGCCGGTGGCCCACCTGGGTCGCCGGATGAGGACGGCGATCGTTACGTCGAGCTCTGGAATCTAGTTTTCATGCAGTTCGATCGTAACGAAGCCGGTGAGCTCGTACCTTTGCCGCGACCGTCTGTGGATACCGGCATGGGGCTCGAGCGGACCGCAGCGGTGATGCAGGGCGTGCACTCGAATTACGAGATCGATCTGTTCAAGCATCTCATCCAGGACGCGATGGAGGTAACGAAGGCTTCGGACCCAGATAGCAAGTCCCTGCGAGTGATTGCGGACCACATTCGCGCGTGCGCTTTTCTGGTTGCTGACGGCGTCGTTCCCGGTCGGGAGGGGCGAAGCTACGTGTTACGGCGCATCGTTCGTCGCGCCGTTCGCCATGGGCATAAGCTCGGCATGAAGGAGCCGTTCTTTTACAAGCTGGTTGGCTCTCTGGAGTCGCAGATGGGAGCGGCCTACCCTGAACTAGGCGTACAACGTAGGCATCTCGAGCGGGTTTTGCTGCAGGAAGAGGAGCGATTTGCAGAAACGCTTTCTCAGGGCATGGGGATTCTGGAATCGGCCATCTCTGGGCTCGCGAAGGGCGGGATAATTCCAGGGGAAACCGTGTTCAAACTCTATGACACCTATGGATTCCCGAAGGATCTCACTGCCGACTTTGCGCGGGAACGAAATCTCGGTATCGACGAAGCAGGCTTCGAAGAGCACATGGGGGCGCAGCGCAAGCGAGCCCGCGATCAAAGTGGGTTCGGTGCCTATGGGTCTGCGGCTCCCACCCTGGAAGAGAAATCCGAGTTCCTGGGTTACCAGACATTGGAAGCCTCCGGGGAGGTTGTGGCGTTGTTTTCGGACGGTAAGCGTGTGGATGTCCTGGAGCCGGGTACCGCGGGCGCGGTGGTGCTCGATAAAACACCCTTCTACGCTGAAAGCGGTGGTCAGGTTGGCGATACGGGTGTTCTTCGAGTCGATGGGGTTGCGTTTTGCGTTGAGGACACCATCAAGTTTGGTGATGCGCACGGACACGTAGGCAAAGTTGAGAAGGGGCGGATCGAAGTCGGCGTGACCCTTCAGGCCCACGTCGACGTTAAGCGACGCGCAGCCATCGTGCTCAATCACTCGGCGACGCACTTGTTGCACGCTGCTTTGCGCAGTGTGCTGGGCGAACATGCACAGCAAAAAGGTTCCTTGGTCGCGCCCGATCGGTTGCGTTTCGACTTCTCGCACCACGAAGCGCCTTCCAATGAAGAGCTTCATCAGATCGAGAATTTGGTAAATCAACAAATCCGCCTCAACACCGTGGCCGAGACGAAAGAGATGCCCTACAAGGAAGCTATCGACAGCGGCGCGGTTGCATTTTTTGGCGACAAGTACGCAGAAGAGGTTCGCGTGCTACGGATAGGAGATTTTTCCACCGAGCTCTGTGGCGGAACGCACGTGGCCCGCGCGGGCGATATTGGGCTTCTGAAGATAACATCGGAAGGGGGAATCGCTTCTGGTGTGAGACGGATAGAAGCGGTAACTGGCGTTGGCGCACTCGCATGGATCGATGCGAGCGAAACCCTCATTAGGGACGTTGCAGGTCTAGTGAAAGGTGCTCGCGAGGATGTCACGGAAAAGGTGGCGCAACTCGTCGAGCGAAATCGGAGTCTCGAGCGAGAAGTGCAGGTGCTAAAAGGAGAACTAGCGAGTGGCGGGTCCCGCGATCTCCTGTCCGAGGCGGTGGAAGTGAATGGCATCAAGGTTCTTGCGGCGCGCATCGACGGGGCCGACTCTAAGTCCTTGAGAGATGCGGCCGACAAGCTCAGGGATCAGCTCGGGTCCGGGGTCGTTGTGCTCGGCGCGGTGGAAGGAGACAAGGTGCGCCTGGTGGCTGGGGTTTCTAAAGATCTGACGGCTTCCCTCAAGGCGGGTCAGCTTATCGGCCCGGTTGCCGAGTGCGTCGGTGGTCGAGGTGGCGGCAGGGCTGATTTTGCCCAGGCTGGCGGAACTCGACCGGAAAAGCTGGATGAGGCTTTGGCCTTGGTTTCGGGCCAAGTCGAGGCCTCATTAGTTTGAACCTTTTAGATCCGGTCTAATGTCGGGGCCCCGTGGGGGCAAAATGCATTAACATACAGCTGCCGGACGGTAGGATGAGTCCTCTGTTCGCGCGCAGGGGTCGGTCAAAGAACTTGAAACAATAAGACCGGCCTAGCCACGGACGTCTGAGAGTCTGGCGGACGGGAGGAACCCAGCCACGGAATGCCTCACAGACGGAAGGGCGGCTACCGATGTCTCATCTAGGAGAGTGCAGCGAGGCGATCAGTAGCAGAACCGAAAAGGAGTTTGGCTATGTTGATCTTAACCCGGCGGGTGGGTGAAACGGTTGTCATTGGAGACGATGTGACCGTCACCGTTCTCGGAGTGAAGGGCAATCAGGTTCGCCTAGGGGTGAATGCTCCGAAAGAGATTGCCGTGCATCGCGAAGAGATATTTGAGCGCATCAAGCGCGAGCAAGCTGACGAAGAGACGGAAGGCCCGCGAGCCGTGGGCGCCGACCACTAGTCGGTCGATAAGACCTCTCGAGGCGGCCTTTGGGCCGAGTTTCCCTTTAGCTCTTAAAGCCTTAAGGGTTATTTTCCCCGCTGCTCACAAACAAAGAATTAGTCGACACATTGATAATATGAACGCATCGTGTTGTCGGGTCTGCTTGTTAGAACCGCACTTCTACCGTATTTCTGGCATTCGGCTACAGCGAGATCATCCGATGCGCCTCTCGATAGGAAGTTATCCTGGATAATAACTGAACCTCTAGAACTACTTACAACTTGCGAAGCACAACCCAGCAACAAAATTGATAAAGCACCAACTAAAAGCTGTTTGAGTATCAAATAATGTACGGGGCGAGTTAGGTTGGTTTTCTGCATGCAATTAATTAGTGTGAGTTTTTGAGTTCCAACAGATCCTAATGCAAGTGGCGGTCAACCCAAGCAGGATACGTACACAGTCCCATCAATAATGCGTTCACCGAGCGCCTCTTTAGATAGAGGGTCGTAGTTGGGTTGGATGGCGAGGACGTTATTTGCGTCCAATAGAGTCGCTGCTACCGACGCTTTGACGCCAAAGTTAGTGTTCTCTGGGATGGCGTCGTAGAGTTCCATAATGTACTCGTAGTTTAGTTTTTCTACGGCTACTCCGATAGCGTTCCCAAACTCGTCAATAATTGGCCCCCCACTATTACCAGGCTGCAGTGCAGCATCTATCTGAATATTGGCCTCGTTATTTTCGATGCCGCTCAAAGAACTCACTATGCCAGCAGTAACCTTCACAGAGGTGCTTATCTCATCCCCGAATGGATACCCAGCAACGTAGATGTCTTGCAACAGGACAGGTGTTTCTCGGCTAATTGGGAAAATGGCTGAAGGGTTTAGCTCCGATTTAAGCAAGGCCAGGTCATTAACACGATCTTCTGCAACGATGGAGACACTATGGCGTTCGCCATTGGTATTGATCTGGACTGCCCGGCAGCCATCAATGACATGATGGTTGGTGAGGATATGTCCATTAGGGCTCACAAAAAAACCAGTCCCAGAGCTTGTCTCAAAGGTGTTGAAGTCGCCGTTACGCAGAGCTATATGCCCTTGATTGAATAGCAGCCGACAGTCGGTAGCATCGCTAAAACGATCTTGATCCAGTAGCGTTGTGGCCATACCAGATCCCTGGAAGCGTGGGTCGTCACACTCCCCATCTAGCGCCCACTGGCTTGAGTCATTACCAAAATCAGGAGCTTGCCCAACAGCCATAACAGGTACTAGGAAAAAACCTAATAGTAGACACTGCTTAAGTAGGCGCAGGTTAGAAGGTGCTGCGTGTGTTTTTCTCATCGCAATTTTCCCAAGTCTGTTAAGCACTGTATCGATTACTTCAAGCTCTTTTTAGGTATCTAAGCATACCTTGGTTCACACTCAAATTTGGCCAAAAATGTTCGACCGTTAGTTGAAAATGTCTGGGGGGTGCCACGGTATCCTGCTCTGCCCCTCGGGCAAGGATGGATTGTTTTATACTGTCTATCTGTAAGGTTTTGCATGGTAGAAATACACGGTAAATACCTGAAAGCGTCGGTTAGGGTGAAGACCGTAGGCCATATAAAAAACATAATAAATAAAAGGTTATAGGTTATCGGAGAGGTGGCAGAGTGGTCGAATGCGCTCCCCTGCTAAGGGAGTAAGGGTTAATAGCCCTTCGAGGGTTCGAATCCCT
>CAYLKA010000050.1:0-8720 GCA_964384125.1 uncultured Gammaproteobacteria bacterium
CCCACAGACTTATCCACCGATTTTGTGGAAAACGCGGCTATTGCGCCGGCTCGATCCGCAACACGGCTCCCGCTTCGTGGTCGGTGGTCAGGTACAGCAAGCCGTCCGGGCCCTGGCGGATATCGCGTATTCGCTGTTGAAGGTCAACCAGAAGTGATTCCCGGCGAAGTTCCTCCATGTTCTCATTGAAGAGGATACGTTCGACATGGCCGGTGCCTGGGATCTGTCCGGTTTTTAATCCACCGACGAAGACATCGCCCTTCCATTTCGGCAATGCTTCACCGGTATAAAAGGCTAACCCGGAGACTGCAATGGATGGCATCCAGAATACGATCGGCGGCTCGAAGCCAAAGTGACCGGGGTAATCTCCTTGCCACGGGCCCGGATACGTACGTCCGTAACTGACGATCGGCCATCCGTAGTTGGCGGTCGGTCGGATGATATTGATCTCGTCACCGCCGTTCGGACCATTTTCAGCCAGCCACAGGGAGCCCGTTTCCGGGTGCACCGCTAGCCCTAGCGGTGCACGATGGCCGTACGAGTACACCTCGGGTTTATGCCCTTCACGGCCGACGAACGGGTTATCGCTCGGCACGCTACCGTCGTCGCGGAGCCTCAAGACCTTGCCTGCGTGACTGTTCAGGTCCTGGGCGCCGTTACCATTGGTGGTCATGTAGAGCATGCCGTCATGTCCGAAAGCGATCCGGGACCGGATACCGCCTTCCGGGATGAAGATGTCGCTCATATCCGTGAGCGCTGCACCGTCCCAGCGTCCACGCGCGAGCGCTAGCCTGTAGTCGTCGCCGGTAAGCGGTTTCGCGTAGGTAAGATAAATGAAACGGTTCTCATCGAAATTCGGGTGCAGTGCGATATCCATGTAGCCGTGAACTGAGCCCGGCACACTGGATAGGCCGCGGTAAACTGATGCTGGACCGCCCGCGACGGGCTCAGGATCGAGAATGCCGTTGCGGATTATGCGCAGCCGGCCCGTGCGTTCGGTGACCAGTATTTCGCCGCTCGGAAGAAATGCCAGACTGTAGGGGTAGACGAGCCCAGTCGCGACCACCACGACCCGTATGTCTTGCCCTTCAGCCGTCGCGTATTCCACCGGTTTTTCCGGCAGTGGTTTCTCGGCCAGGCCTTGCGGTGGGACCGGGCGGCCATTTTCTTCGAATGGGACACTTTGTTGGGTGAGTCCCATTTGCGAGTAAATCGCGCAGAACACTAGGGTAGCGATCCACGGACGCATGCAATTTAGAGGGTAAGGGGTTCTCATTGTTCGGCCTCCCTTTGTTCGATGCGATCAGTATAGCGTGACTCGCATGTTGCCAACGAGAGACGGTCTAATGCTCAGGTGAATAGTGCGTAGTCATCGTTGCAGTGATGCCGAGTATGAGGATGATGAGCATGATTTCTGAAGTGACCGATCGCCGGAAGAGAGCCGCGGATGGTTCGTGACCGGACTCCAGAGCAGGGCCGAGTCTGCATTTGTTCAGTGCGGCAAGACCCATCAATGCACTAAAGCTCAGTACCTTGAGGATCAGCAAGATGCCGTAGGGTGATCTTAAGCTGCTGACACTGGGTAGCAGTACAAACGCCATGCCAACTCCGGCGATGAAGATAAACGGGACGATTCGGATGGCGATGGATGAGAAATGTCTTATGAGGTTTCCCGCATCCGGTTCGCGGGCGCTGGCGAGGTGTAAGGGTATCAGTGACCCGAACCAGAACGAAGCGGCGAGCAGGTGAGTCGTGAGCAATCCGCTCAGCAGCCAACGCTGGTCACTAGCAACAGTGTGTCCCATGAAGCTGAAAGAGAGGGCAATGAGGGCGACACCCACCAAAGCGAATCGGGTAGGTGGATCCTTGGATCGAAGCAGTGCGAATCCGACGATCGCCGCCCCGAGGAGCCGCATCGATTGGGAGACGCCCAGGTTTGACGTCACAACGAATGCGTGCATGGAGATGTCGAACATCCCAGATAGGGTTCCGGTTAGTCTTACGGGTTCTACCAGGTACCGAGCTACGACGAGGATCGTACCGATGAAGGCGGCGACTACTCCTAGGGAGCGAACAGCGCTACTTGTCTTCACCAAGCGGTTTCTGAAGAGAATAAGGTATAGAGCAACGCCTGCTGCTTGGAGAAGGGTTATGAAGGTCGTTGCCCGCAGGACAACTACGAGGCTATCCAGCGCGTTGGGCAACGACTAGTCTCGAGATACCAGCTCGGCAACCTCGAATTGAAATTCACCCGAGACGACATGCGTGTCCGCACCAACCGCACGCCAACTGACCAGATAGGCCCCCGGCGGTAGGCTCGGTGCTGCGATAACGAACTCCTGCTGTGTCGTTGTGGGAAGGGAGCCGAGGTCGACCGGCTCACCGGCTCCGTCCTCGAGCAAGAGTCCCATGAGCCGAACCTCTGTGGAAAACGACAGGGTAATGGTCTTAGGCGTAGCTGTCTCGATCGCCTTATCGGCAGGTGCGGAACCGGACAGCACCGTATGTGCCTGGGCATTGAGGGCGACCCATGAGAGGGCCGTAAGCAATATCGTTGAATAGTTTTTCATGGAGTTCTCCCTGCCAACCCAAAGATAACGGGTCTGTTGGTTCGGAGCAACGCTTGTTGAGTTAGAACGATGTGCAGTCCTCGTAGGGTGCGGGGCGATGACTCGATTGCGAGCCCTTATACGGTGGGCGCTGGTAGATCCCGCCAGCGGTGACAAGTCAGATCGTGGGAAGTGCTCATCGTATCTGTACGCGGAGGCTCCTGCCTGCAACGGTCTATAGCGTAGGCGCAGCGCGTGTGGAAACGGCACCCTGAAGGTGGAGTGATCGGGGAAGGCACGTCTCCCTCCAACACGATGCGCTCGCGATGAAGGTCGGGGTCCGGGTTCGGAATGGCGGACACCAGCGCACGGGTATACGGGTGGCCCGGGCGTTCATAGATCTCCCGCGAGGGCGCCTGTTCTACGATCTGGCCCAGGTACATCACCGCCACGCGATCCGATACGTGTCGCACTACGGACAAATCGTGTGCAATAAACAAGAGCGCCAGATCCATGTCGCGCTGCAGCTCCAGTAACAGGTTGATGATCTGGGCCCGGACAGACACATCCAAGGCCGAGACCGCCTCATCGCAGATAATCAGCTTAGGCTCTAGGGCAATCGCTCTGGCGATGCCGATCCTTTGCCGTTGCCCACCGGAGAATTCATGGGGAAACCGGCTGACCGCGTCTCTGGGCAGGCCGACCCGCTCCAACAGGTCTTGCGCCCAGCCACGCCTCTCGATAGGCGTGCCCATTTTGTGAATAACAAACGGTTCCTCAAGGATTCTCCCCACCGTGTGCCGGGCGTTGAGTGACTCCATGGGGTCCTGGAAGATGATTTGCATATCGCGGCGCACAGCATGCCATTCGGATCGACTCAGCTTGCTCAGGTCACGGCCTTCGAAGAATACCTGGCCCTGGGTCGGACGCAGTAAATTGAGAATGACTCTTCCCACTGTGCTCTTGCCGCAGCCCGACTCTCCCACCAGACCCAGCGTCTCGCCGCGATGTACTTTCAAAGACACATCATCAACCGCGTGTACGTCGCCCACTTTGCGCAGAAACACTCCAGCACGTACTGGGAAAAATTTGGTCAGCGATCGGATTTCCAGAACTGGCGTACTCATTCGGTGACTCGGCGCCAATGGTGGCATGCGACCTCGTGATTCGCCTGACAACGGTCCAGCTCGGGTACTTCGGTGTCACAGCGTTTGTCGGCGTGCGAGCAGCGATTGGAAAACCGGCATCCTGAGGGCAGTGCGTTTAGAGCTGGTACGACGCCCTCGATGGTGGGAAGGGGGGTTTTCAAGGGTGTGTCGAGTCGCGGGATCGAGTGGATCAGGCCCTGGGTGTAGGGGTGACGCGGGGCACGGAAAAGCTGCTTGGCCGATGCCCTCTCGGCGATCCGTCCCGCATACATCACGAGTACTTCGTCGCAAATCTGAGCTACCACACCCAGATCGTGGGTGATGAAGATGATGGCCATGCCGTGGCTGCGCTGCAACTCCGTCAGCAGTTCCAGTATTTGCGCCTGGATGGTTACGTCGAGTGCGGTGGTGGGTTCATCGGCGATCAGAACCTCCGGGTTGCCGGACAACGCCATCGCGATCATCACTCGCTGGCGCATGCCGCCCGAGAGTTGATGCGGATACTCTCTAAGGCGTTGCTCAGGTGCCGGAATCCCAACCTGCTCGAGCAGTTCGATGGCGCGCGCCTGTCGTGTGGCTTGGGTCAGATCGGGTTGGTATATCTCAATGGTCTCCAGGAGTTGCTTGCCGATCCGGTGTACAGGATTCAGCGCGGTCATTGGCTCCTGAAAGATCATCCCAATCCTTCGGCCGCGAATCGAGGCGAGTGAGTGAGTGGTTGAATCGGAGATTAGCTCCCCTTTGAGGAGGATCTCCCCATGCTCGACGACTCCTGCGGGTTTGGGTAGTAGGCCCATTACGGCCAAAGCGCTGACGGTCTTACCACAACCGGATTCCCCCACGAGCCCTAAGGTGGCGCCAGCACGAACCTCATAGCTCATACCGTCGACTACCCGCGTGAAGCCTTCTTCAGTATGAAACCCGCAGCTTAGGTCTCTAACCGTCAGGATCGATTCGGCCATGGATCATTCGACGCGCCAGGTCGTATCGGCGATGTTGACGACTTCGAACGTGTCGCCGCGGTCCTTCCCGGCTAGAGTCTCAGCCTTGATCTCCTCATCGATCCAGAATACGCCCTCAACCATCGGGTTGAAGATTACCTCCGTTGTTCGTGAGGCGTAGTGTTCCGGTAGCCTGAGCCAACGCCAATAGGCCTCTCGGGTGTACGGGACCTTATAGGTCGGGATAAAGACGCCTGATTCATGGACCATCTGTTCAAGTTGATGAGCGAGGCGCACGCGAGTCTCTTTGTCGGTAGCGGCGCGATACTCCATGATCAACGCATCCATCTCCGGGTTGTCGGTGTTGGTGATGTTATTGGTTTGGGGCTTGTGGGCGTTTTCGGAGTGGTAGTGTTGCCAGAATCTCGGCGTAAGACCGATGCCCCAGGCCATCCAGGCGACCTGGTGTTGTTTTTCAAGGATCTGCTTGAATGCTGCTGAGGAATCGAGCAGCTGGAGATTCAGTTCAATGCCAGCTTTCTTCGCTTCTTCGCGTAGCAGCACGAGTCGCGGCGTGTGCTCCTGTGTGCTGTACACCACCCTAAGAGAGAGACGCTGTCCATCTCTCATTCGGATTCCATCGGGACCGCGGTTTGGGAATCCAGCGGCGTCCAGGTACTCATCCGCCATCTGTAGGTCAAACTCCCGTGGCTGGATGTTCGGATTGGAGTAATCCCAGTATCCATCGTGGTGAGTTTTGAGTCGCTCGTAGTCACCGCGCAACACCGTTGAGAGAAGAAGATCGATATTCATCGCATGGGCGAGACCGAGTCGCACGTTTCGGTCCGCGAGAACCGGATCGTCCGTGTTCAGCCATAGGCCGGCAGAGGGTTGGGGCGTATCTGTGTAGAACTTGATTCGGTTGATATAGCCGTTGTCGAAGGGTTCGCCCTGAGCTTTCTCGTGCCAGAACCGGGGCATCAGTACCGGAAAAGCATCGATCTCGCCGCGCAGGAAATATTCCCAGGCGACATTCATGTCTCTGATTACGGTGACTCGGACCGTGTCAGGGTTGAAGCGCTTGGCAAGATAGCGTTTGTCGTTGCCCCACCAGTCCTCGTTACGCCCGAATTCCACGAACTGCCCTTTTTCGACCCTGGAGATCCTATACGCTCCAGTGCCGGGCTCCGATCTCCAGTTGTAGTCTTGTACCCAGTTTTCATCCAGTTTATGGAAATGTCTTGGCGTTGGGTTTAGGCCGTATTCATATAGCAACTCTTCCCTTGGTTTCGCCGTGGCACCCTCGACTGAGATTGTGTAGTCGTCGTATTTGACAACGCTCACGATCTGGTTGGTGTAGTGGTTGTTGTACCAGGGGGCAACGATGTGTTCCGAGCGCATGAAGTCGATCGTGAACAGGTAGTCGTCTGCGGTGACTAACTCACCATCGGACCAACGGGCATCGGGATCAAGTCTGTAGTAGACCGTCTTTCCATCGGGACCGAACGCCCAATGGGTTGCCAGCTGGGGGATAAAATTGAGCGTATTTGGGTGAATGCTCACGAGCCCCAAGTTGGTGTACCGCTTGTATGCGGAGAAACTGTCGTTGGAATCGGGGCCGACTGTTCTCAAAGTCAGAGGGAAGCTGAGCACGGAGGTGTTGAATGTCCCTCCGATTGTTGCCTCAGGTGAAGACCATACCGGGTCATTTACATTGGTGACCCACTCCAACCCTTCCGGCAGTGGAACACTTTCGTAGGTCGGTAGTTCCTCGACGAAGTGGGACTGGAGCGTCAGTTCGTCGATATCCGTGTCAGGAAGAACCTGGCCTGGTTCTTGCGGTACATCATCCTGACCGCAGGCTACGAGAAAGAGACTCGGTACGAGAAAGAGCGCTCTCTTCATGTTTGGGCTCCGAAGGGCTGAATGATTCTATTCTACTCGTAAAACGTGAATTTCTTGGGGTCAAAAGCTTCGCGGATGGCCTCCCCAATGTAGGCGACCATCAAGAGCACCAGGGTCATGGCGGCCACCACGGAGGTCACGATCCAAGGAGCTTGTAAATTGGCCGTACCCTGGGCCAGGAGTTCCCCCCAGCTCGGGGTGGGGGGCGGCAGTCCGAACCCGAGATAGTCTAGGGCCGTGAGTGCTGTTACGCCTGCCGCTACCGAGAACGGAATGAATGTCACGACAATGGAGATGGAATTCGGAAGAATGTGACGGAAGACAATGCGGGCGTTTGATGCGCCGAGTGCGTGGGCGGCCGCCACGTACTCCCGCGCTTTTTCCTTATAAGTGGAGGTGCGCATGTACCAGGTCATTCCCATCCAACCGAAGATCACCATCACGGTCACCAGTGTCCAAAAGGTCGGTACGACGACGGATGCGACGATCATGATCACATAGAGAAATGGGACGTTGGACCAGATCTCTATAAGACGCTGGAAGAACAGGTCAAACGCGCCGCCCCAAAAGCCCATGGCACAGCCAATGGCGATACCGAGGAGATAGTTACATGCGAGAAGGATCACGGAAAAGGCCATGGCAAGACGAAACCCGTAGACGAGTCTCGCCAGAATGTCCCGACCCGAGACGTCGGTCCCGAGGAAGTGCTTGTCCTCAAAGCTTGGTGAATACGGAGGAAATGAGTCTAGCTGGAAGTTTGTCTCGAAGGCACTGTAGGGCACGGGTGACAACAGGACCCAGTTAGCGGGCTGACTCTCAAAGTGCGTCTTGAGTTCTCGGTAGTTCGTTTCGTACTCATAGCCAAGTCCGAATTCAGTGCCTGGAATAAATGCGCTGTAAGTCGGGAAGTAAAGATTTCCATCATATCTGACAGCAATCGCGCGATTATTTACGAGGAGTTCAGCAACCAGGCTCATAGCCAGCAGTACAGTAATACCGAGCAGCGAGTAGTAACCTCGTTTGATGGATCGGAACCGTTGCCATTGCTTTTCCGTCTGTGGGTTTAGTCGAAATATTTTCATGGCTTCATTGTCCAAATTTCACTCTGGGGTCAACAAGTGCCACACAGATATCCGAAAGAATGTTGCCGACTAAGAACAGTAATGATGAGATGACGAGGATGCCCATGACAACGGGGTAGTCACGCTCCACCAACGACTCGAATCCGAGAAGGCCAAAGCCATCAATGTTGAAGATTCGCTCGATGAGAAAAGAGCCGGTCAGTATCAGAGAAATATTGTTGCCGAACGATGTTGCGATTGGGATTAGGCTGTTGCGTAGTGCGTGCTTTGTCACCGCTTGGCGGAACGTCAGCCCCTTGGCGATCGCGGTGCGCACATAATCTGCCGCGAGGTTGTCCATCAACGAATTTTTCATCATGAAAGTAGTTACGGCGAAGCTGCCAGCCATATAGGATAAAAGGGGCAGGATTGCGTGGTATCCAATGTCTATGGCCTTCTCCGACGGGCCAAGCTGATCAAAGTTGTTGCTGGCGAAACCTCCCAATGGAAACCACTCAAGTTGTGATGCGAAGAACGTGAGCAGGGCGATACCCACTACGTAACTGGGTATCGCGTACCCGAAGAACACCAAACCTGAACTCACGTTGTCGAAGTGACTCTTGTGTCGGATGGCTTTTGCCATGCCGAGGGGAATACACACGGTATAGGTCAGGATCAATGTCGTCAGGCCATAGAAAATCGAGATGGGGAAGCGTCCCTTGATCGTGTCCCAGACGGGTTCGTTGTAGCGTGTGGAGGTGCCTAGGTCCAAGACGAGGACTTGGCGCAGCCAGTCGAAGTAACTGATGAGCACTGGTTTGTCGAAACCGTAATAGACTCGGAGCTGCTCGAGCTGGGCTTCCGAGAGTCCGGTGGGTCCGATGGTTCCCGGCGCGGCTAGGGCTGCACCGCCGTCTGTTCCGGCGAGGAGCGCCTCGTTCAACGCTCGTTCGATCGGTCCGCCAGGGACGAGGCGTGTGACCGCAAACACGAGTAACGTGATGCCGACGAACGTGGGGATGATCAGCAGGAACCGCCGGATGAAGTAGCTCGTCATTTCCATGAAGGTAGCCTACCTCAATTGTATGGGTTAAGAGTGCACTGCTCGTTCATGGG
>CAYLKA010000050.1:8820-18377 GCA_964384125.1 uncultured Gammaproteobacteria bacterium
GAAGGCAGCGTCACCGGCTCGATCCACTTGCCGAATCACAGTCTCACGATCGGCAAGAGCGGATGCATTAAGGCGGACGCGTACGCGAAATCGGTGGTTGTCGATGGCGAGGTGACTGGGGACCTTTACGGTTCCGAGTGCGTGAGTATTCGTGCTGACGCTCAGGTCGAATGCAACGTGGTAGCGGCCCGAGTGAGCTTGGAAGAGGGCGCTCGTTTCAAGGGTTCTATCGACATGGATCCGGAGCGAGTCAAAGATTTGCTCAGCAAGAAACTTGGCTCACGTGAGCGGGCCAGTGACTCTGGTGGGAAACCTCGTTCGACACCAGTCGCTGCTCTTAATTCTAGTGCCGCGGAGCCGGGAGCCGCGCAGCGCACCGGGAGTGCAAAAAGCTCCAAGGTCGAGCCGGCTCACTAGCGAACTCGTTCTTAAATGCGGGCCCATAGCGTCAGCGAGCCCCTGGGCTCTTCCATGGCGCGCGCACACTTTGACGCGCCTCGCGAGTTCAGTGTGCCACTGTTTCGTTCGTTGATCGATAACCTTAACGAGGAACGAAGGTGGGTTATTCTCGATCTCGGTGCGGCGCGCCCGCAGATAGTCGAGCTGCTCAGTCGTTTTCGTTGCCGGTTGGAAATCGCCGATCTGGGGGCTACGGTGTCCGCATCAGGGGTCGGCGCGGGCGATCCGGTTCGTTTCACCGACCTCTCGGAGGCGTTTCACACTACTCCAGACAACGAGCCGGTCGACATCGTTTTTTGTTGGGATTTCCTAAACTACTTAATTCCTGAGCAGATGACCGAACTGATAGAGCGGATCGCAGCTAGGTGTCGCCCCGATACTTTCGTGCATGCACTAATTGCGTATTCGGATCCGCTGATGCTTCAGGTGCCGGGACAGTTTATGCCGGTCGATGACGGGCGATTGCTCAGCCTATCAACAGAGAAGCCACAGTGCCTTGCACCTCGCTACTCACCTGAGGATCTCACTTCTTGGATGCCAGGCGTCACCATCGAGCGTGTCCGTTTGCTCACGAATGGTATGCAGGAGTACTTGTTCCGGCTGAGCGACGTCGCCGGAGCCTCCGGGTTCGCAAAAGATCATTGAGAGCATGCGGCTGTCTTTGTTAAGGAGGCAGAACCACTCGACCGCGAGCGACTGGTGGGAGATGTTCCCGAGTACATCGTGTCTGTTGCCCGCTCGATAAACCACGAGGGCGAAACGGGTTATGAATCCAGCTGATACTTGCGAGCAGACTGGAGTCTCTCGTACAGGTAAAATCTAGTCAGGTTTATCAGGAGAGTCTCCGATGCCTAGCCGAGTGTTCGTGTTGTCCAGTACGGCCGCTCTCACAGCTGCTGCCCTTTGGGTGTTGGCGGCTGTGGCGCAAAACCCACCAGCATCCGCTCTCATCAATCAACGTTCTCAGGAGACCCTAGAAGCGGCGCGGGCAGCGTCCCCTCGCAGTTCGGAGGAAACGTTCTCCTACTTTGAAGACGAAGCCGAAGCGGCACTCGCCCGTGGCGTCGAAACCGTGTGGGACCCAGAGCGTCCTCGCGAAAGGTCGCCGCGTACCTCCTGGGGCGATCCGGACATCGGCGGCTACTGGATGAGCGCGTCCTATACTCCGCTGGAGCGTCCCGATGAGTTGGCGGGAAAGGCCCTATACACGCCGCAGGAGGCAGTCGAGGCGTTTCAGCGAGCTGTGACCCAGGACGCCTCTGTTGATCCGGCCACGGTCCACTATGATTGGACGGAGTTCGGGATGGATAACTGGCAGAGTCCGATCCGTCCCAACCGACGTACGGCGCTGATCGTCGATCCTTTGGATGGAAAAGTTCCCGCGCTCACCGCAGAGGGGCGAGCGCGTTATGAGGAGCACGCTCGCCGTCATACCTTAGAGACACGGGGTGTCGCCGAGCGCTGTATCGTGGGGAGTGAGGGGCCACCAAGGGTCCCGTTCACGCAGCAAATAGGCGAGTCGCAGATCTTACAAACACCTGATCACATCGTCCTGATCGCACAGAGCAATAGTGATGTACGCATCATTTCCCTCGACGGGCGCCCATCGATACCCGGCAATCTACGTCACTGGTTGGGCTCGTCGCGTGGTCATTGGGAGGGTGATACGCTGGTGATCGAGACGTCGCATTTTCATCCGAATCGAAGTTGGACACGACCCAGGGAGCTGGGAGGGAATCTACAACTCGTCGAACGTTTGACCCGTGTCGAGGATGGCATGCTCTTGTATGAAGCTACGCTGACCGATCCGACTACATGGGTAGCGCCCTGGACCTTGGAGATTCCGTGGCCGAGGATGGAGCCACCAGGGCTATTCGAGTTCGCTTGTCACGAGCAAAACTACGGGATAATCAATGTTCTTAGCGGGGCCAGAACACGCGCTGCCGAGTACGAGGCAGCGGTGGAGAGGTGATTCGGCGAAAGTCCTTCGGGATCGGATTTCGGGCCACCATCTCTCGGTCGCTTCTAGGGCGTGGATCATAGAGGCATGAGTGAGTTTTTCCGGCGAACCCCGCGGTTATTCTGCGCCACGTTCCTGGTAGTGGTTTTCATAGCGTTTTCGCCGTTCGATGCCTATGGCCAGTTGAGGCGAATCGCCATCGGCTCCAATCCGGCGGGGACCAATTACTTTCTCGTTGCGAGCGGAATCGCGAAGCTCCTGCAGGACGAGACGCAGATCCAATCGACCGTGAGGCCTTTCTCCGGATCGTCTGTTTATATACCAATGCTTCAGCGGGGCGAGATCGCGCTCGGCATGAACACGCAGCTCGACACCTACGTCGCCTATTCGGGGATCGATCCCTATCCGGTGTCGATGACCAATCTGCGCCTGCTGGTATCTCTTATGCCGCTTTTGGATAACTTTCTGGTAAGGGAAGACTCGGGGATCGAGACTATCGAGGATCTGGCAGGCCGCCGAGTGATTACTGCCATCAGGTCCAACGTGGCATTGGAGCGCTGGCATTTGGCGTTGCTTGAGACGGGCGGTCTCGGTTCGGACGACATCGATGTGGTCAGCGTGGGGAGTCTCCCGGACGGTATACGCATGCTTACCGAGGGACGAGTCGATGCGGCACCGATCGGTCTTGACACGGCGCTCGCGCGTCAGGCGGATGCTACCATCCCGGGCGGAGTCCGCTTCGTTGGTATGGGGGCAGACGAGTCGAAAGTACTTGAGTCCCTCCCTGGTGCGAGGGTTGATTTGGCCGATTCGGCCTCTGTCGGCATACCGGAGTCGACCCGTGTGGCCAGGTTCGATAGTTACCTCAATACCGGCCCGCACGTCTCCGAAGATGACGCTTACTTGATCGTTAAGACCATTCATGAGCAATGGGAGTCGTTGCGCCAGGACTATTCTTTACTGGGCCCGGTATCCGCGGATATGATCGCGCCTGCTGACAGCCCTCATCCCTACCATCCCGGCGCAGTTCGTTACTGGCGAGAGGTTGGCCTTTGGACGAACGCCCATGAAACCAACCAGATACGCACACTTGCCGCTAGCGGGCCGTAACCTGTTGTGCTTCCCGGAGGGGTTGCTGTGCAGGGATTCCTGAGCTTACTGGAGAGGTTCTATCTAGGCGCCATTGTTTTTGTCGGTGTCGCTTGGGTTCTCGACGTTCCCCAGTACTTCGGGTTTTCGTTGATATCGGTCGAGTGGATGGGTCCGATGCTCTCCGTCGGCATTGCTGCGGCTTATCTCAGACACCCCTATATGCCGAAAGCGGGCATCCTGGAACTCACCCTCGGCCTGGTAGCCATCTGTTCCTGGTCGTGGATGTCACTGAACTACTCCGACTGGATTATCGATATTTTCGGGTATACGCCCGAGAAGTACCTGCCGGGCCTGATCGCGATTCTTCTTTTGATGGAGGCACTCAGGAAATCGGCCGGGCTACCCATCACTATCCTGGTTTGGGCTCTCATCGCTTACGGATTCTTTGGCTATCTCATGCCTCAGCCCTTCGAGGCGGAGCAGCTGCAGATGCCGCGATTGATTATGTATCTGTACGCAGATACCAACGGCGTGCCGGGCCTGGTGCTCTCAGTCGTCGGCAGGTTGGTGTTTGCTTTTATCATCCTCGGTAAGTTAATGGAGGTCACGGGCGCCACCAAGTTTTTCACGGACCTAGCATTGTCAGGGATGGGCCACCGGCGGGGCGGTCCGGCTAAGGTGGCGGTGGTGGCCTCGAGCATTTTCGGTTCCATCAACGGCACCTCCGTCGGCAACATCATGTCCACGGGGATTGTCACCATCCCGTTGATGAAAAAAGCTGGGTTCAAGCCCCATTACGCGGCGGCAATCGAGGCAGTAGCCTCTAACGGTGGGCAATTCGCACCACCCGTAATGGGTGCGACAGCCTTCCTCATCGCCGAGTTTCTGCAGGTGAGCTACACGGAAGTCGTCATCGCGGCAGCGGTGCCAGCTGTGCTTTACTACGTCTGCCTTTTTTCGCAGGTTGATGCCATCGCGCTGCGCGACGGTTTGCATGGGCTTCCGAGGGAAGAGTTGCCCCGCGGCCGTGACGAGTTGCGCAAGGGTTGGGTTTTTCTGCTTCCACTCACCCTACTGCTGTATTTACTGTTCTGGCGCGGTTTTAATCCCGCCGTTGCGGCTCTCTGGGCGGCAGGATCGCTATTGGTGCTGTCGATGATCCGAGACCGCCGGTCGCTTCGACGGGAGGAGTGGGCGGATCTAGTCATAGGCGGCGGAGCGAACATGCTGCCGTTGTTGATGATTGGTGGTGGCGCAGGTGTCGTTATCGGCATCATGAATGTGACCGGACTTGGGTTCTCCCTCTCGCTCGTTCTCACGCAGATCGGAGAGAATGCCGGGATGCTAGCAATGCTGATGATGACCGGCGGCATTGCAATAATTCTTGGTATGGGCATGCCGACTGCGGCCATCTATGTCTTGCTCTCGGTGATTCTCGCCCCCGCCCTTGTCGACATGGGGGTCTCTCCGATAGCCGCTCATCTTTTTATTTTTTACTTTGGCCTCTTGTCTTTCCTAACGCCGCCCGTGGCCATCGCTAGTTTCGTTGCTGCGGGTCTGGCAAACAGCAGGATGTGGCTTACCTCGTGGGTCGGTGTGCAACTGGCGGCTGTGGCCTATCTCCTGCCCTTTCTCTGGAGCTATAACGAGGCGCTGTTGCTGCAGAGCTCGCCTTTGGCCAATGTCTATGCGGTCGGTACAGCGCTGGTCGCCGCCTTACTGATCGCGAGGGCGTTGCAGACGGCGGCTGCCGGGACGACGAAGGCCGTGGTGGCCGGTGTTCTGCTATTCGGTGGTGCGCTCACGATCGGCAGCAGCACGGTTTGGTTGGGGGATGAGGCTGTGCTAACCATGGTGGCCGCCGTCGTCGGTTTCGGTGTGCTTGTCCTCACAGGGCCGGGTCGAAGGTGGGCGTTTGCCTAAGGCCGTTGTCCTGGGGGGCTCTCTGTTGGTTACCAGTAACCGATCATGCGTCCTGCACTGAGGGCGGTGATCCAACATGCCAGCGACGTCCCACCCGCGATGGTGAGCTGACGCCTCTCGTGCGGTAGTGGCTCCCGGGAACCTCGCTCCCGCCAGGCAGGTAAAAAGCTCACTGCCACGGCATTTAGCAGGCCGAGCGCGATGGCAGGGAATTTGATCAGCAGAAACGGGTTGCCAATATAGTCAATTGCGTTGGCGGTGATCATGCAGATCCCACTGAGGGTCGCGAGCGTAAAGCCCACCGCCGCGAGCGGCAGAGCTGGGGTTGCAATCGTATCGAGCCCAATACGCCGCCACAGACCCACCAAACGCAGGTCCAGCACGAGGATAGATCCGAACAGTGTGGAAATTCCGAGGATATGGGCTAGGTTGAAGAGACCGTAGCTCCAGACGCCCATACTACGCATAGCGACGCCGAGGGCAGAGCCCTCGACCCCGGTCAAGAATTCAGCCAAGGTGCCGGTGCAGCGTCAGGATTTAAGAAATACGATTCGGATAGACGTCGTAGTTCTTGCCGTCATAGGTCACTCGGACGGTCTTGACCTCGAAGCTCTGCGGGTTGCTATTCCGGTTACCCAAGATCGAAATCTCAGCGCCTACGGGAATAGTCTCTTCGGTCAGACCCGAACGCGAGGCTCTCCGCGGTGGTGACATAGTAATGTGCCAAATCCGACCGCTCTCGTCTTCGAGCTGCAGCGTCGCATGAGGCCCGGATAGGTCGACAGAGGAATACAACTTCCCGGTCAGCTGGAACCGTGTCCCCTCCTGGCCGCTCCAACCGTGATGGGCCATTACTTGCGATGCCGCGAGCAAAAGCCCGAAAGCTCCCAAGCCAACTAGAATTCGTTTGTGCATGCTTGACTCCTCAATGAGCTTGAACGCCTCACAATCAGTGCAAAGATACCATATCTTCGTCCATAGGCAGAACGTTCACGACCCAGATTGGGTAGTCTAAAGGTGCTGTTCCCTCGAGTCGGGGCTAGGTAACGTATGGATTGTGGTATCCCTAAGCACACCTCGGGCCGGCCGCGTGCCGCTCGAAACCAAGCCCATGATAATGTTCAGCCTACTGATGAGTGTAAGAACCAGTTAGTGGATTAGACTGCGTGGCGGCGACCTTTGACGCGATCCTTTTTGACCTCCTCACTGCGTTGGTGGATTCGTGGTCTTTGTGGGATGACCTTGCGGGGGACACGGAACTCGGAAGGCGTTGGCGGATGCGTTATCTTCAGATGACGTATGCCACCCCAGCGTATTGTCCCTATCTCTCGCTAGTGGCGGAGTCGGCTGTGGCCTCTGGACTTCCCGAATCGATAGCCGCTGAAATGGACGAACGCTGGGATAAGTTATTGCCCTGGCCAGAAGCCCCAGGTGTCGTATCAGCTCTAGCTTCCAGTAAAGCCGTTGCCGTCGTCACCAACTGTTCCGAAAGACTCGGGGAACGGGCGGCGGCTAAGGTAAGTACGTGCTTCGATGTTGTGGTGACGGCGGAACGCGCCGGGTACTACAAGCCCAGCCCCCAGATCTACGGTATAGCGCTCGAGGAACTAGGAGTTGCTGCGGAACGCGTGCTCTATGTGGCGGGCTCACCGTTCGATGTGTGTGGGGCACATGCGTTGGGAATGCCGGTTTATTGGCACAACCGCATCGGTTTGCCCCATGGCGAGGCCGAGGCGATAGCGCTGGACGTGTGCGCCGATCTTCATGGTTTGCCGGACCTCATTACCTGAGGCACTCGCGAGGCCTCTATTGACGACATTTGAGGTTTAGTCGGGGATAACTGCGACCGCCTCGATCTCCAAGACGAAACGCGGATCGGCGGCGACACGCACGATCTCAATGGTAGTGCTCGCCGGCCGATGATCGGGGCCCCAGTATCGGTTCATCACTTCCTGGATGACGTCTTGATTTGCGGCGACGTCCTGGACGAATTTGGTGACTTGGATGACATCGGTGATTTCCCCGCCAGCGGCCTCCACGGTCCGTTTTATTCGTTCCATGACTCTCACGGTCGCCGCTTCAGCTCCGAAATCGAGATGGTCGAACTCGGTCGGGTTGTGAGGGTGGCTGTGAGGAACCGGTGCACCGCTGGTCCCAGACAGGAACAGTATTCTGCCCCCGCGCACGCTGATCGCGGAGGTGAACGGCATGTTCGCACCAGCCGCGGGTTCGGTTCCCGGAATATGTACGTACTCGAAATGTTGATTCCCCATCCCGCAGCCAGCGAGCATCAGAGTGACGGCGGCAAGACTAGGGGCCCATGTTCTGCGGTGAGGGTGCACTGTGAATGAATCCATGATTTTTCCTTTATCCCGTGTAGAGTGCCTTAGGTCCGCTACAGCCTTAGGATGTTGCGTAAAGTACTTCGTCAAAACATGGTGACGAAGCAAGGGGGGTCGGGCTTGACGTTCGGAGTGGTCTAGTAAGAAAAGATAGGATATCGAGCCTGCATAAGTTCGATGAAGCCTGCGTTAATTTCCTTTCGTCACTGTGGTAGAAACTCTCTCGTCGCCTCCGCATCGCAATCGAACGGTGTCATCTCGATCTGGGGGGAGTAAATAAGATCCCTCGAATGTGTCATTGACCCCACGATGTACTCGGGATCCTCCAGCATGAATTCGACTGTCAAGCGAGTACCGTCCTCATGCAGCCGATAGCGCTCGACTACGTGCTTTTGGGCACCCGAAGGGATTCCATTTTGGTATGGAGAGCGATTGTCCGCGAAGTTTCTGGTATCGATCACCAGAACATCATCCTCCCATGAGCCGATGGAATGACCCTCGTGCGTGCGCTCATCGGCTGGGGGATGCTCGCGACCGTCCATATAGACGGTTCGTACCTGATCGAAAAACTGACTTCGGATGATGATGGTCTCCCCGGCCTCGTTGTATTCAATTTGTATCGGGTAGGTGTCGGTATACATAATGCCGCCCGGCGTCGGCTTAGTGATGCACCACAACTCGGAGTTCTCCTCAGAGTTTTGGGTGTACGCATCGTTTGCAGTCTGGCCCTTTTCGGTTAGGGTCAGTTCTGCCCTCGTGAGTTCGTCGAATCCTCCGGGAAAGTCCGGGCCGAGGCTCGCCCGGTCCGTTATCCATATGCCCTCCAGTGTCCTGGTCGTCGCGCCGGTCTCCGGTACCCTGAAGCGTTCGTAAGTAATTGGGATGCCGTCTTTCTCGAGCGTCGCCAGCATCCCGTACGATCTTCCATCCCGCGCGGGACGCACGCCCACGATCACCTGATCGCCCACTGTTAGCGTGTCACGCGTCCAGCCCCTGCGTGATACCGAAAGTGCTGAGCCCATCTGTACGGACCATTCGACTGATTGCCCGTTTTCGTCCGTGGTCTCCACTGTGAAGTAGCCGTGCGGATTTCGCATGCGGTAGTCAGTGACAACCCCCTCGATGGTGTGGAGCGCGTTCAAGTCCAAGGCGGCATCGCTATGGTGCGCGGAGGGCGGTGTGGCGAAAAGGCATGTTCCCGTCGCGACGAAGAGCATCACAGTTCTCACGTTAGACTCCTTTGATTCGAACCCCCAGTGAATGGGACGGAATCTTGCTTTTTGCCCATTCCAGAGCTTAATTCTACCGATAATGCTGCTTATCTGGTTATTCGATTTAAGCTACTGCGCTTAGGGCATATCGGCCAGCTGTTGAAGCAACTCCCCCCTGGGGCTGTCGGCTGGGACGAAGCGTTGGACCCGGAAAGAATCAACCTCCCCAGTGTAGATATTACCCCGCGAGTCGACCGCTATCATGTGAAGCCCGAAGAATTGGCCACCGTTTTCGCCCATGTGACCGACTTCTCCGACCACTTGGCCGTCCTCCCGATTGAGAAACCAGATTTTGTTGTTCATTCGATCAGAGATGTAGAGGAACTGCTGACCGGGATCGGGCGAGAACGCTACCCCGCCCGTCGAGCCGCCCCCACCCGTCTCGGGTGCGAGAACGAACTCGTCTAGGAAGTCACCTTCCTTCGTCGTGACATGGATTCGGTTGCCTCGTCGGTCAGCCGCATACACGAGACCGTCATAGGACACAATCATAGTCATGTGCCCCACAAA
>CAYLKA010000051.1:0-17434 GCA_964384125.1 uncultured Gammaproteobacteria bacterium
GATCGCGATCCGTTGCAACTTACTCTAAACCTGCCGGGTCGGCACAACATACTCAATTCGTTGGCTGCCGTTGCGGTTGCCACCGAGCTTGGCGTTTCCGACGAAGCAATTCAAAGGGCACTCTCCGAGTTCTCAGGGATCGATCGCCGTTTCCAGGTGCTCGGAACGGTGACCACCCCCAGCGGGCTAGCCACTTTCGTTGATGATTACGGACACCATCCGACGGAGATCGGTGCGACTTTGCGTGCGGCCCGCCAGGTGTGGCCCGATCGTCGTCTCCTCGTCGTGTTCCAGCCACATCGCTACACGCGTACCCAAGCCCTAATGGACGATTTCGCGCAGGTGCTCTCTGACGTCGATGTGCTCCTGCTGACGGATATTTTTGAGGCCGGAGAAGAGCCGATCGCAGGCGCCGACGGTCGGGCGTTGGCGCGAGCGGTGAGGAGCCGCGGACGCGTGGAGCCCATTTTCATTGAGGATCTTGATGCCCTACCTGAAGCGCTGCGCAGTGTCCTGCAACCCGACGACGTCGTGCTAACCCTTGGCGCAGGAAGCATCGGGGCGATGGCTCAGCGACTGCTGACGGAGCTTGCCGTCAAGGGCCCCGTTGGAGTGAGGCGGTGAACACAGTTGTGATTGATAAGCGCACGACAGAACGGCTTCTCACTGACGAGCCAATGAGCGCCCACACGTCGTGGCGCATTGGGGGATTCGCTGATGTGTTTTATCAGCCGGTGGATGTGAAAAATTTAGCCGAGTTTCTGGCTCAACAGGATCCCGATAACGAGATTCACTGGATCGGACTGGGATCGAATTTACTGGTTCGAGACGGCGGCATTCGAGGTGTGGTGATTTGTACGTTGGATCTTCCGGCGCGCATCGAGCAATTGGACGAACGACGCCTGAAAGTCGGCGCCGGCGTTCCATGCACAGTTCTGGCAAGGCAATGTATGCGCTGGCAACTTGGTCCTTCGGCTTTTTTCGCTGGCATTCCAGGCACCCTCGGGGGTGCACTGGCCATGAACGCGGGCGCGTTCGGTGGCGAAACCTGGGATGCCGTGGAGTCTGTGGAAACTATCGACCGAACGGGTACGGTGAGAATCCGGGCTGCGGATGAATTCAGGGTGGCCTACCGCTCGGTGGAGCGTGAGACTGACGAGTGGTTCTTGGGCGCGACGCTGACTTTCGAGCGTGAAACCGGTGCCGACCTTTCGAGCATCTCAGGGCTGTTGCGCAAGAGGGGCATTTCTCAACCGCTGGGGCAGCGGAGCTGTGGTTCCGTATTTCGCAACCCGCCCGGCGGTTACGCGGCAAAACTGATAGAGGCTGCGGGCCTGAAAGGGGAGCGAATCGGTGACGCGGTCGTTTCCGAGAAGCACGCCAACTTCATCATCAATACCGGTTCCGCGAGCGCAGCGAACGTCGAGGACTTGATTGAGTTGGTACGGGACCGTGTACGGGCAGATTCGGGTGTCACTCTAACGCTCGAGGTTCGAATCCTAGGTGAGAAGTTATCGTGACACGCGCAAAAGTTAACCGCCGAAAGATCGTTAAGAAGTCGCGAGAGTTTCCCAAGCTTGCCATCAACTGGAGGTACCTGCTGGTGCCGCCAACCGTCGTGAGTGTTCTCGGAGTGGGGTTCTTCGGCGCGCAGATTCTTCTGGATCATCCAGTTCGGCAGCTCGAGATACAGGGGAGTTTTCAACGGGTGACACCCATCCAGGTTGAGGCGGCGCTTGCGCCCGGGCTCGATCGGGGTTTCTTGTCCAGCGATCTCGGTGCGCTGCAGCGTCGGGTGGAAGGGCTAGATTGGGTTGAGCGCGCAGAGATCACTCGCAGGTGGCCGGACAAGCTGGCCATTCGGGTCGTCGAGCACCAGGCGGCGGCGCGCTGGGGAGACACGGGACTCCTGAATACTCATGGGGAGCTTTTTACCAACGATGCCCGTCACGCCTTTCCGGAGTTGCCGCGCCTGGTCGGTCCGACCGGTACCGAGTGGGAGCTTGTAAGGCGATATCTCACATTCAGGGGGCGCTTGGCGGAAGCGAATCTATCACTTGAGGCCTTGGTCATGGATGAGCGCGGCGCGTGGCACATTGTGCTCGAGACCGGTCAGCAGATTCGTATCGGTCGCCGCGACGTCGATCAGCGGTTGGACCGCCTATTCGAGGTCGTGGCGCCCATACTCGCTGCGGAGTTTGAGCGCGTCAGGCACGTGGACCTCCGCTATACGAACGGCTTCTCGGTCGATTGGATCACGGACGAGGAGCTGCAGCTCGCGGAGGCAAGCGAGGTGTTAGGCAGTGGCTAAGCGCGAGGAACGAAAACTTCTCGTTGGGCTGGATATCGGCACCTCCAAGGTCGTCACGATCGTAGGGGAGATCTCCCCCGAAAACGTACTCGAGGTCATCGGCATCGGTTCCAATCCGTCTCGGGGGCTCAAGCGAGGCGTAGTCGTCAATATTGAATCGACGGTTCAGTCGATCCAACGCGCGATTGAGGAAGCAGAGCTCATGGCAGGGTGTGAAATCCACACTGTCTACTCGGGTATCGCTGGTAGCCACGTGCGTAGCCTCAACTCGCATGGAATCGTGGCTATTCGCGACAAGGAAGTCAGTGCCAGCGACGTAGACCGCGTGATTGACGCGGCGCGCGCGGTCGCAATCCCGGCGGATCAAAAAGTTCTTCATGTGTTACCGCAGGAATTCCTCATTGATTCTCAGGAGGGTATCCGCGAGCCGATAGGTATGTCCGGCGTCCGGCTAGAGGCGAAAGTCCATCTGGTCACCGGTGCGGTCAGCGCCGCCCAGAATATCGTCAAGTGCATTCAACGCTGCGGGCTGGATGTGGAGGACGTTGTGCTCGAGCAATTGGCTTCCAGCCATGCAGTGCTGACGGAAGATGAAAAGGAGCTCGGGATCTGTCTGGTGGACATGGGGGGAGGTACCACTGATATCGCGGTCTTCTGCGGTGGTGCGATCCAGCACACGGCTGTTATACCCATCGCTGGGGACCAAGTGACGAATGATATTGCGGTTTCGCTTCGCACGCCCACCCAGTATGCAGAAGAGATAAAGATCAAATACGCCTGCGCCCTATCACAGCTGGCGAATGTTGACGAGACGATCGAGGTGCCGAGCGTTGGAGACCGTCCGCCACGCCGACTGGCTCGGCAGACCCTTGCCGAGGTTGTGGAGCCAAGGTACGAAGAGCTCTTCTCGCTCGTGCGCGACGAGTTGCGGCGCTCCGGCTTTGAGGAGCTGATTGCTGCGGGCATCGTTCTTACAGGAGGTTGCGCGAAGATGGAAGGTGCGATTGAACTCGCAGAGGAAATTTTCCATGTACCCGTCAGATTGGGCATACCACAGTATGTAGGTGGATTGTCGGACGTGGTGCGTAACCCGATTCACGCTACTGGTGTCGGGCTCCTTCTCTACGGAAAGGAAACCGTCCAGGCTCGGGCGGACAGGTCGGTCGCTAGCGTGGGTATGCCCGGGGTGTTCCAAAGGATGAAGAATTGGTTTCAAGGGAATTTTTAAGCGTTTGAGTTCTTAAGGAGTTCGGAAATGTTCGAGTTAATGGATGGATACAGCGAGACGGCAATCATAAAAGTGGTTGGCATCGGCGGAGGCGGAGGAAACGCCGTCGGGCACATGATGAGTTCTGGAATCGAAGGTGTGGAGTTTATCTGCGCCAACACCGACGCTCAGGCGCTGAAGAGCGCGCAGGTAAAGACCGGACTTCAAATCGGTTGCAATATCACCAAAGGCCTTGGGGCGGGCGCTAATCCGGAAATCGGGCGGCAGGCTGCGATGGAGGACCGGGATCGCATTCAGGAGGTAATCGAGGGCGCGGACATGCTTTTCATCACCGCCGGCCTTGGCGGTGGCACCGGGACGGGCGCAGCTCCCGTGATCGCCCAATTGGCGAAGGAGCTAGGTGTCCTGACAGTGGCGGTGGTGACCAGGCCCTTCATTATGGAGGGAGCTAAGCGCATGCAGATCGCAGACCAAGGAATCGCGGAGTTGGGTCGCTACGTCGATTCCCTCATCACGATTCCGAACGAGAAACTACTGACCGTACTGGGGCCGGAGACGACGCTTTTAGACGCTTTTCGAACCGCTAACCAGGTCTTACAGGGAGCGGTCCAAGGGATCGCGGAGCTGATCACCCGCCCGGGATTAATCAATGTGGACTTCGCGGACGTTCGAACAGTCATGTCAGAGATGGGAATGGCGATGATGGGTTCGGGTATCGCCAACGGAGAGGATCGAGCCAGGGTGGCAGCCGAAGCGGCAATCTCGAGCCCGCTGCTGGAGGACATCAATCTTGCCGGAGCCAACGGTATCTTGGTGAACGTGACCGCCGGAATGGACCTGTCGATCGGCGAGTTCCAAGAAGTCGGCGAAACGGTGAAGCAGTTTGCCTCGGAGGATGCCACGGTAGTGATCGGAACGGTCATCGATCCGGATATGGCCCATGAGCTTCGCGTTACGATGGTGGCGACCGGCCTCGGCCAGGCGGCTGGAAAAGGTGAGCCGCCGGTTCGGGTAGTGACGCACTCGGTTGGTCGGGAGCCCAATTATTCCGAGCTGGAGAAGCCCGCGGTTCAACGCAAACGCGCCGTGGGGGACGGGGTGACCGAGTTCCCTGAGAACGAGGAGGAGCTCTTGGATATACCGGCATTCTTGCGGCGCCAGGCCGATTGAGCCGAACGATTACCGTGTCTGGTTCCTCGTTTCCTTGCTTGCGCTGCCAACGCTATAATGGTGTCTTGCAAGTTCTGGGGGTGGCACTAGGCCCATAGGTCAACCCAGGATGTCATACACGGGGGTCAAGCCTCCAACGCAACCGGGATCAGCGCTTGAAGCAGCGAACGCTCAAGGAATCAGTCCGAGCCACGGGAATCGGTCTTCACAGTGGTGCCAAGGTCTATATGACCTTGAGACCCGCACCGCCCAACTCAGGTATTACCTTCAGGCGCATTGATCTCGATACACCGGTCGATATCCCGGCCGATGCGTTAAAAGTCACTCAGACCACGCTGGGTACTACACTTGAGCATCAGCAGGCCAAGGTCGCTACGGTCGAGCACCTGCTTTCCGCCTTGGCGGGGCTCGGCGTCGATAACGCTTTCGTTGACCTTACCGCGCCGGAAGTTCCCATCATGGATGGCAGTGCAGCGCCTTTCGTTTTCCTACTCCAATCAGCCGGCATTGAGGAGCAGAACTCCCCGAAGCGTTTTATCCGTATCCGAAAGCCTGTCGAAGTTGGGGATGGTGAAAAGTGGGCGCGGTTGGAACCCTACAACGGTTTCAAGGTGAATTTCGAGATCGATTTCGACCATCCGGTGTTGAAAAAGCACAAGCAGAGCGCGAGTCTCGAGTTTTCGACGACCTCATTTCTCAAGGAGATCAGTCGAGCACGCACGTTCGGTTTCTTGACGGACATCGAGAGCCTCAGGGAGAGAGACTTGACGCTCGGCGGTAGCATCGACAATGCGGTGGTGATGGACGAGTACCGGGTGCTCAATGAGGACGGCCTCAGATTCAGGGACGAGTTCGTCCGTCACAAGATATTGGACGCCGTTGGAGATCTCTATCTTCTGGGTTGCTGCCTCATCGGCGAGTTCACGGGATACAAGTCAGGCCACCATCTCAACAACACACTGCTCCGGGCGTTGCTGGATCAGGAGAATCAATTCGAGGAGGTCGTCTTCGACGACCCACGGCGTTCACCCGTGTCCTACCAACTCGCCCCCGGCTAGGCCCAAGACGTTCCAGCTGCTGCCATACTTCGTCGAGCCTCGGCTCGAAATGCTTACATACTGGTCGTGTACGCACCGCTCCAAGGGTTTCCCCACGCTTTGAGATTTTTCGCTATTTATTCAGATTGACCTGAGCGCGGAACTACTTTAACTGCGATACGGTCCCGGCCAAGGCGCTTTGCATGGTACCGCACCCGTGCCGCCCAAACGGAGGCATCCATGACCAGGACCAGCTCACCCTCCGAATCGGTGCTGGCACTCACTAGATGGGCTGCTTCATCGGCCGGGAGCAGGGCCCGGATGCGCTGCGTCAGGCCCCGCCGGCGTTGAGCCTCAGCGGTAAGCTCTCCCAAGGCCCCACACTGCAGGAGGTCGGTTAGTGACTTGGGGTCCTTGCCGGCCACGATTATGAGATGGGCGTCAATGTTTCGCCCTTACATTCTTGAGAAGGCGGTTTTCTGAGCATTCCAGGTCTCTCGCAAAGGGCAAACCGCTCTAAACGGGCGGGACGCACCATCACCGGTCCACGGGGGTGGTGCCCTAGAATAGCGTGGTTAACGAGTGTCTTACAGATCACGTTATAATTGCGCTGTCGCGCCAAACGGGCGGGCGCGGTGTAAGAACAAGGAACAATAAACCAGCTGAGGTTGAGGGCGGATATTCATGCAGTTGATTCTTCTGTCAGAGAATAGGGGGCACGTCGGTAACGTCCGACTGACCTCTAGCGGAGTCTGGGTTAGCCTTATATGCCTCGCGTTCGTTGTGTTCGCTGGCGTATTCTATTCCGGATTCAGGGCCGCAGAGCGTTTCGGAATCGCCAGCCCGTCCGCACAAGTCCAGAATTGGCGAGCCGAACTTGCCGAGCAGGAAGACCTGCTGAACGTAACCCGCCTCGCGACACGGCAGAATCTAGATGCGCTTGCTCTGCGGTTAGGGCAGATGAACGCTCATGTCGTTCGCCTTGACGCACTTGGCCAACGGCTGACGCATATGGCTGATCTCGACGATGGGGAGTTCGACTTCACGAGTGAGCCTTCCCTGGGCGGTCCCGAGGAGCCGATTGCGATGGCTGACCCCATGCAGGCACCGGGGATCTTGACGGCGCTGGATTCGTTGAGCGTTCAGCTCCAGGATCGCCAGCAACAGCTGAACGTTCTCGAGGACTTCTTGCTTAATCGGAGGCTTCGCGAAGAGGCTTACCCCGAAGGACGCCCAGTTACGTCAGGTTACATTTCTTCCAGATTTGGTAATCGTACGGATCCGTTCACCGGTCGTGCGGCGTTTCACAAGGGCATTGATTTCGCTGGCCGCGAGGGAGCCAAAGTGGTTGCTGTAGCTTCCGGTGTAGTGGTTTGGACAGGGGATCGGGCCGGCTACGGTCAGATGGTGGAGGTCAATCACGGCAATGGTTATGTCACCCGCTATGCCCACAATTCCGAGAACCTCGTCGCTGTGGGTGATACTGTCAAACGCGGACAGGAGATCGCCCTTATGGGTGAGACGGGGCGCGCCACTGGGCCGAACTTGCACTTCGAGTTGCTGCGCAACGGCCGCGTGGTGGATCCGCTCACCTACATAAGATAGTTGCCTTAAGTCACCAGAGAGCCGTCGAGAAACGGTCCGGTTGGCTTGTAAACGCCCCCCCCGGTCCCCAAATTCCCATTCTGCCCGTAGAATACGGGCCTTCGCCGTTTTGGGGTCCCCTTTTGCTCGAATTCGCTTCCAAACTAATGCCCAACTTATTCGGCAGCCGAAACCAGCGGCTACTGAAGAGTTATGGTCGTTTCGTCTCAAAGGCTAACGCACTCGAAGCTGGGTTCCAGTCGCTCGACGATGACGGACTAAAGGCTAAGACGGCCGAGTTCAAAGCCCGCCTGGAGCAGGGGAACGAACTGGACTCGCTCTTGCCGGAAGCGTTCGCCGTGGTTAGGGAGGCATCGGTGCGGACATTGGGCATGCGTCACTTCGATGTTCAGCTCGTAGGTGGTGTGGCACTTCATCAAGGCAAGATCGCGGAGATGCGCACCGGAGAGGGTAAAACCTTGGTCGCTACGCTAGCCGCTTATCTCAACGCGTTGCCGGGAAAAGGGGTCCACATTGTTACGGTCAACGACTATCTGGCTCAACGCGATGCGAACTGGATGGGACCTATCTACGAGTTCCTCGGGCTGAATGTCGGTGTGGTTAAAGCTGGACAGACCCAAGAGGAAAAAAAGGAGGCCTACACCGCCGACATTACCTACGGCACCAACAATGAATTCGGTTTCGATTACCTGAGAGACAATCTTTCGTTTCGGCTTGAGGATCGGGTCCAGCGTGAGCTGGCGTACGCTATCGTGGACGAAGTGGACTCGATCCTTATCGATGAGGCGAGAACGCCGTTGATTATCTCAGGTCGATCTGAAGAGAGTACCGAGCTTTATAGCCGGATCAATCGACTCATCCCGAGTCTGAAGCGGCACAGCCCGCCGGCGGGTAAGGCGAACGAGGATATTGAAGCTACCCGGGTGGGTGTCGAGGGGCTATCGGGCGAGGACCTGGGCGAGATGGCCATCGAAGAGGCGCTGACCTTGGCGCGACGAGAAAGCTATCACTTAATCGAGGTCGAACCCGAGGCAAAACCGCCAAAGTGCCAACTCATCAAGCCCGGCGACTACGCCGTCGACGAGAAATCGAAGCAGGCACACCTTACGGAAGAGGGGCACGACAGGGCAGAGCCGCTACTCACGAAGGCAGGCGTCCTCACGGCTGGTGAAAGTCTCTACGATGCGAGCAACATACGCTTGATGCATCATCTCAATGCTGCGTTGCGTGCGCACGCGTTGTTCAACAAGGACGTCGAATACGTCGTTCAGGACGGTGAGGTCGTAATCGTGGATGAGTTCACCGGACGCACCATGCCGGGCAGGCGCTGGTCCGACGGCCTGCACCAGGCGGTCGAAGCCAAGGAAGGAGTGCGGGTAAAAGAGGAGAATCAAACCGTCGCCTCCATCACCTTTCAGAACTATTTCCGTCTCTACGGCAAGTTGGCGGGCATGACCGGAACAGCCGACACGGAGGCCTACGAATTTCAGCAGATCTATAACCTTGAGGTCACCGTCATACCCACCCATGAGGATATGATTCGTGACGACGCGCCGGACCTCGTATATCTCACGAAGAAGGATAAGTTCGACGCGATCATCGAGGATGTTGAAGACTGCCACGAGCGCGGTCAGCCTGTATTGGTCGGCACGACCTCGATTGAAGCTTCAGAGTTCCTCTCTGGCCTGCTGAAGAAAGAGAAAATCTCCCATCAGGTCTTAAACGCCAAATATCACGAGCAGGAAGCTGAGATCATCGTCCAGGCGGGGCGGCCGGGTACCGTGACCATTGCCACCAACATGGCGGGTCGAGGTACGGATATTGTTCTGGGGGGGAATCTTGAGGCCGAGCTGTCGAAGCACAAAGACGGCTCAGAGGAGGATCGGGAGAAAGTGCGGGCTGAATGGGAGGTTCGGAACAACAAGGTCCTTGAGGAAGGTGGGCTGCACATCGTCGGCACCGAGCGGCATGAATCTAGGCGAATCGACAACCAACTCCGCGGACGGTCAGGTCGACAGGGCGATCCCGGATCCAGTCGTTTCTATCTGTCTATGGAGGACAACCTGATGCGGATCTTTGGTGATCCGGATCGCACCAAACGCCTCCTTTCCAGGGCGGGAATGCAAGAAGGCGAGGCGATTGAGAGCAGGATGCTTTCCCGACAGATCGAACGCGCGCAACGAAAGGTGGAGGCGCATAACTTCGATATCCGTAAGCAACTACTTGAATTCGACGATGTTGCTAACGATCAGCGCCGGGTGATTTATCAGCGTCGGGCGGACCTCATGGATGCAGAGGATATCTCGGAGGAGATCAAGGAGATTCGCGGGGACGTTGTTGCTGCGGTCATGAGCGAGTACATACCTCCCGAGAGTGTGGAGGAGGTGTGGGACAAGGAAGGCCTGACCCGCGCGCTGGAACGAGAGTTTGGCATTCATATTGATGTGGGGTCGTTGCTAGAGGGGGACCACGCTCTCGATGAGGCCGGCCTCAGTGAGGAAATTACCTCTCGGATTGAGGCGGCCTATGACGAGAAGGCGAAGGAAGTCGGCGCTCAGCCAATACGCGAGTTGGAAAAGGCCATCATGATGCGCCAACTTGATACACACTGGAAAGAGCACATCGGAGCGCTGGACTACCTGCGCCAATGGATTCACCTGAGAGCCTACGCGCAGCGCAAGCCCGCGCAGGAATATAAGCGTGAGGCGTTCGATATGTTTAGTGACATGCTCGACCGAATGGATCACGATACCATCGCTATCTTGTCGAAGGTGCAGATACGCCGCCAAGAGGAAGTGGGGGCTCTGGAGCCTCGCGCCAGCGATGCAAGCAAGTTAAGTTTCCAACACGCGGCTGCCCCGGCACTGGCGGCTGCGGCACCGCAGGCCATGCCTCCTGGGACACGCCCGGGGCCGACACCTCGACCCGAACCGGTCACCCCCTATACCCGTGAGCAGCCCAAGGTCGGAAGAAATCAGCTTTGCCCCTGCGGGTCGAGCAAGAAATACAAGCATTGTCACGGGCGCCTAAATTAAGCTAACCCTGATCGGGTCCGAAGGATACTATGGGCTCACGACCCACCGGGACGGTACTGCAAGTCGTTGCGGGTTTGATCCAGGACGAGCGCGGCAGGGTGCTGGTGGGGCAGCGCCGGCCCGGTACGCACATGGCTGGGTACTGGGAGTTCCCCGGGGGTAAGCGCTGCTCTGGTGAATCTTCGCGCCAGGCGCTCGACAGGGAGCTTCGCGAGGAGTTGGGCATTCGGGTGCTGAGCGCTACGTTTCTGACGACGTTGACTCACGCATATCCTGACCGTCGAGTTCGTCTCGAACTATGGCAAGTCAAACGATATGAGGGAGATCCAGTTTCCCAGGAGAACCAGCTTCTCAGTTGGTCGTTCCCCGAGGAGCTATTGGAGCTGCCGATTCTACCGGCGGACGAGCCTTTCGTGAGGAGCTTTCTAGTGGCGCAACGCCCCAACGAGGCCGATTAGCAGAGCGCCAGCAGGAAGCGAACGTCCTGTTCCACCTGGGCGGGTCGCTCCTCGGTCCCCTGCCACTTCACGAAACGAACAGTGAAGCGGTGTTTCCCGGCGCTGATTTCGGGATAGATCCCCTCCTCGGCCGCCAATAGCACTCGTACGAGGTTAGGTTCGGTACCACTCTCCATGTCGTGCTGATACATGCCCTGGACCGCTAATTGCTCGTCGGGCTCGTTGGCTTCCCGAATGAGCCACAGGACCTGAATAACCGCGTCGCAAATCGGTCGAATGATCCCGAGCCAGGCTTGGAACTGTTTTAGTCGCTCCTCGTAGGGCAGCCGTAGCCAATAGGCATAGTCGGGAAGATCGAACATGCACGTACCGCCGGGGATAGAGCTGCGATGCTTGATATTGTTGAGGAAATCACACTCTTTCAGCGGTGCGATGAACTTCGGGCTGCAATTCGCGAGATCCTCCTGAAGTGCGTGCAATTCGTCAACGAAACCCTGTAGCCGGGCGGGGTCTACGCCCGGCCGACGCGCGAACGAAACCAGTATCTTCCCCTGCCTTTCGAGCTCCTTCACGACATCCGCGCGAACGTCAGCTCGGCTGAGGATGGTGAGAATCTCCAACAGGCTAGAGATTGCCGCGCGGGTGCCCAGCTCAGTGGCATCCTCGCTATGGAAGCACGCTTGCCGGTGAAGTAGCTCGATCCTCAAAAAGGTGCGCATGCGCTCGGTGAGCGGTTGTTCGGATTCCACGCGCCCTGCCCTCAGGGATAGGCTCTGCAGCTCGGTGGCGGGATCTGGCATGCCGCTATTTTGCGCGACCTGCTTCGGCTCGGCAATCTGATCCATCCGCTTACCCCTTGAGTAGCACTGAGTACTGTGCGTCCAGGTCGCGGACCCGTTCACGAGTTCGTTCCCAGTCTCCACTGTTGTCGATCACGTCGTCGGCACGAGCCAAGCGTGTGTCTCTATTGGCCTGGGCACTGAGTATGGCCTCCGCTTCTGCGTTGTCGATTCCGTCACGGGCCCGTAGCCGCTCCAGCTGCACATCGCGGGGGCAGTCGACGACGGCGACCCGGTCTACCAAAGTCTCGAAACCGGTTTCGAAGAGCAGCGGCACGACCACTAACGCGTAGGGGGCATCAAGCTGATCCAACTTCTCTGAGGTCCGCCCGCGGATCAGAGGGTGGAGAATCGCCTCCAACCTACGTCGGTCTTCGGGATTCGCAAAGACCAGCTTCCGCAACGCGCGTCGGTCGAGCCTCCCTGAGTTCGATATGACGCAACTCCCGAAGGCTTCGCGCACGGCCACTAGCCCCGGCTCTCCGGGAGCAACGACTTCACGCGCGAGATGGTCTGTATCGATGACACCTGCACCCAGACCGGCGAAAATGTTCGCAACGGTCGTTTTTCCGCTCGCGATACCACCAGTGAGACCCACCCGCAGCATCAGGGGTGGATCCCTGTAGGGAGTGCGTATCTAGCCCGCGTGCCGTGCTGAGCACGGATATTCGACTTGGGGAAAATCGGGATCTTTCCCAATGCAGGAACTGTCCGTATTGACTTATTATCGATAAGCGCCAAGGCCAGGAGCGTCCACCTGAGAGGTGGCTCCACGGCCGCCTGCCAGAAAGGAAGCTGCTGACCACGAGACCCTAAGGGGCCCGCGCATGCCAAGGCAGTCCAGGGAAAAATCTCGAAGAGTTCCACCGCTCGAAACAGGCTGACAACGTTGCCTATTCTCACCGCAAGACGGTTGTTTTTCCAACTTTAAGAGGCGGTTACTTGTTAGATCTTAGGTGGAGGCCGGACAAGGCGAATAACGGCGAGGTGGCTCACTAAATCGGTATTTTGAGCTGTTTTTCAACGATGGCACGCGTTCGAGCCTAACTCCTTGCCGACGGCCGTGATCGTTCGGAGTGTTAGCCGATAGCCCATCCGTTCCTGGGAGTAGCATCACACGGGGCGACCATCACTTGATGACGTCACTTTCCCTGCCTTTCCCTTTCGTGGACAATACCGCTCCCGCTAATCTCGAGATTCCCTTTGAATCTTCACGAGTATCAATCCAAGACGCTCTTCGCCGAGTTCGGAATCCCTGTGCCTGCAGGCCATGTGGCCTCCACTTCGGAGGAGGCGCGCGCTGTAGCGGAGAAGCTTGGGGGTGAGTTCTGGGTCGTCAAAGCTCAGGTGCACGCCGGTGGCCGGGGTAAAGCCGGTGGCGTGAAGCTCGCACGGTCACTGGATGAAGTCGTTCAACACGCCGATTCACTACTGGGTAAACACCTCGTCACCCACCAGAGCGGCAGCGAGGGGCTGCCCATCGATATGGTTTACGTCGAGGCGGGCTCGAGTATTGACCGGGAGCTTTACCTCAGCCTGCTAGTGGACCGGAGCCAGGAATGCGTGGTCATCATGGCTTCGGCGGCGGGCGGTATGGACATTGAGGAAGTAGCAGCCGCTACGCCCGAGAAAATCTTGACTGCGTCGGTTCATCCGGCGGTTGGCCTGAGCCCCTATCAAACGAGGGAAATCGCTTTCGGATTGGGCTTGGATAAGGAACAAGCGAAAGAGCTCGCGGATATTCTCGGTAGACTCGTGGGGCTTTTGCACGAATGTGATGCGAGCTTGGTGGAAGTCAACCCACTGATCGTGAATGCTGCTGGCCGCGTAATCGCGTTGGACGGCAAGATCAACATCGAGGACAGCGCGCTATTTCGTCAGCAGCGCCTCGAGGGATGGCGTGACGCGGCTCAGGAGGATATCAGTGAGCGGCAGGCACGTGAGCACGATCTCAACTACGTTTCGCTTGACGGCAATATTGCGTGCCTCGTGAATGGTGCGGGTCTTGCGATGGCAACAATGGATCTCATCAAGCTACATGGCGGTGAGCCCGCCAACTTTCTAGATGTGGGAGGCGGTGTTACTGCTGAAAAGGTGAAAGAGGCCTTCAAGATCATATTGGCTAACTCGAATGTGGAAGCTGTTCTCGTCAATATTTTCGGCGGTATCGTGCGCTGTGATTTGATCGCGGAGGGCATCATTGCGGTCGTCCGAGAGGTTGGTGTTACGGTCCCTGTCGTGGTGCGTCTCGAGGGCACGAACGTCAGGAAGGGCCGGAAACTCTTGTCTGACAGTGAACTCGACATCGAGCCCGCGAAGGACCTGAGCGAAGGGGCGAGTAAGGTGGTTGACCTTGCGAAGAAGAGTCGCGCGGCGTGAGTGTCCTGATTGACGCCGATACCAGGGTCATCTGCCAGGGGATCACCGGGCGGCAGGGGTCATTTCACACGCAGGAGTCTCTAGACTACGGTACTCGGGTCGTGGGTGGAGTGACGCCCGGGCGCGGCGGCGACGAGCATCTCGGTTTGCCTGTGTACAACACCGTCCGGGAGGCGGTAAAGGAGACCCAGGCAACCGCGAGCATGGTCTACGTCCCCGCGCCATTTGCCGCTGACGCAATCCTGGAGGCCGCGGATGCTGGGATCGAGCTCGTCGTCTGTATCACGGAAGGTGTCCCGGTTCTCGACATGCTCGAGGTCAAGGCCGTGCTTAGGGGGCAGGGTTGTCAGCTTATCGGACCCAATTGCCCGGGGATCATCACGCCGGGCGCGTGCAAGATGGGAATTATGCCCGGCTTTATCCACGAGCCCGGTTGTGTCGGCATCGTATCCCGCTCGGGAACGCTAACTTACGAAGCGGTGTTTCAGACGACAAAGGCGGGTTTAGGACAGACCACCTGTATTGGAATTGGTGGTGATCCGATCCGCGGCGTACATTTCATTGATTGCCTTGAGCTCTTCGAGGCCGATCCTGCCACGCGAGGCATCATTCTCGTTGGTGAAATTGGCGGTTCCGACGAAGAGGCTGCCGCCGAGTTTATCAAGGGCCACGTTTCCAAGCCCGTGGTTGGTTACATCGCGGGTGCCACGGCACCACCTGGGAAAAAGATGGGCCATGCTGGCGCCATCATTTCTGGTGGGAAAGGCACCGCACCGGAAAAATACCGAGCACTCGAGCAAGCTGGCGTTAGCACGGTGCGTTCACTTGCAGATCTCGGAAAGGCGATGGCCGAGGCGCTGGAGTGAGGATCGGGCTCGCCCAGATCAATACACACGTTGGCGCGATCAAGGCTAACACCGAGAAAATTTTGGATACGGCGCGTCGAGCGCGCGATGATCTAGGTTGCGGTCTCGTAGTGTTTCCCGAGCTGACCCTTTGTGGCTACCCGCCAGAGGATCTGCTCCTGCACAGAGGAATGCGGCTCAGGGTCGCGGCCGCGCTCGATGACGTGAGACGCGGGATCGACGGTATCGCCCTCTATCTAGGCTATCCGGAATATGAAGGTGAGGTCATCTACAACAGCGGTGTCTTCATCAGCGATGCAGAGGTCCTCGCGTGCCATCGCAAGGTTGTGCTGCCGAACTACTCCGTCTTTGACGAGAAACGCTATTTCGAGCCCGGCTCCGGCCCCACCGTGCTGGAATACGGTGGGGTGCGGTTTGGGTTAACGATCTGCGAGGACACGTGGACGCCTGCCCCCTGCCGCGCTGCGGTGAAGGCGGGGGCGGAAATGATCCTGATTCTGAATGGCTCTCCCTTCCATCGTCAGAAACAACCTGTGCGCGAGGGAGTCCTCATAGAGCGCGCCAATGAAAACCAGTGCCCCCTGTTATACGTCAACATGGTCGGTGGGCAGGATGAGTTGGTTTTCGATGGCGGCTCGGTTGCCGTAGACGAAAAGGGTCAGGTGGCATTCCGCGCGCCTGCTTTTGAGGAGGGGCTTTACGTTGTCGAAGTTGAGCCGAATGCACCCGGCGGGGGGGTGGCCATAACCCCCGGTAATATTACGCCGGAACTTCCCTACGCGGAAAGCATCTATCGGGCGTTGGTGATGGGCACCGGCGATTACGTCAACAAGAACGGTTTCGAGGGTGTGATACTCGGCCTCTCGGGCGGTGTCGATTCTGCCCTGACGCTCTGCGTCGCCGTGGATGCCCTGGGAGCCGATCGCGTTCACGCGATCATGATGCCATCAGAGTATACCTCCCAGATGAGTCTCGAAGATGCCGCAAAACAGACTGAGAGCATTGGCGTGCGGCTCGACACGTTACCGATCGGTACCATTGTCGATGCCACGTCGGATGTCCTGAAGAGTCTTTTCCTGGGACTGAGTCCGGATGCAACCGAGGAGAATATCCAGGCGCGTTGCCGGGGAATACTGCTCATGGCGATCTCCAACAAGCTCGGAAAGATGTTGCTGACGACCGGTAACAAGAGCGAAATGGCGGTGGGCTATGCGACGCTTTACGGTGATATGGCGGGTGGGTTCGCACCATTGAAGGATTGTGGCAAGACGCTTGTCTATCAACTTGCGCGTTTTCGAAACACGCTCGGAGATGTCATTCCCGAGCGGGTCATTACCCGTGAGCCTAGCGCTGAGCTCAGACCCAATCAGAAGGATACTGACTCACTGCCACCCTATGAAGTTCTAGACCCGATCTTAGAGGCGTTTATCGAACGGGATCTTTCCGTGGACCAGATCGTCGAGCTTGGTTTCGATCGCCAGATCGTCGGCCGGATTTTGGACATGGTTAAACGAAACGAGTACAAACGGCGGCAGGCACCCCCCGGTGTCCGGGTGAGCCGCCGGGGGTTTGGGCGGGATTGGCGTTACCCTATTACGTCCGGCTACTGACAGCTTTTTAGGTGGAAGTATTAGCTTCCCGGATCGACCGGTGTCTCAGGCTCGGTGGTCTCTGCTATCTCGATCTCCGATATCTCGACCTGGGCGCCGGCGGGTTGGGGTGGAGGCTCGACGTCGAAATTGATTTCCAGTACGCGCTGGGTGTCAGCGGCGAGTTCCGGTATTCCTAGCAATGAGTACGCTTGTGCGAGGAGGAACAGTGTGTCTTGCATCGCCGGCGCGCCCGGGTAGGTCTCCAATGCGAACTTCGCCCGATTGACAGCGGCAATATAAGCACCGCGCTCGATGTAATAGGTGGCGACGTGATTTTCATAGTCCGCAAGGCGATTTCGTAGGAAGATCATCCGCTCCTGGGCGTCAGGTGTGTACTCACTCTCGGGGAAACGTTGGATCAAATCTCGGAAGGAGTTAAACGCCTGCAGTGTGTCACGCGGCGGGCGTTCGGACAGGTCAACACTAAGCCATCTCTCCAGGAAATTGGGTGCTTGATCGAAGTAGATCAGGCCCTTCATGTATAGGGCGTAATCGACTCTAGGGTGCGTCGGGTTCTCCGCCTCGAACTCCTCGGCCGCATCAATGGCCTCCTCAGGCTGGCGCGCCCGGTAATAGAGGTAGATCAAGTCCAGCTGTGCCTGACTTGCGAGGTTGCTGAACGGATAACGGGCTTCAAGGTACTGAAAAACATCTACTGCCGAGAGCCAGTCGGCTCCCTCCATGGCCTCAGTACCGAGCTCGTAAAGCTCAGCTGGTCCAGAGGCCTGGATTATCGCGGCGGTTCGACGACTCGCGCAGCCGGATACGATCGCTACACCCGCGGCGGTTAGCAGAACCGTTTTCAAGAATGAGCTCAAGCGTATTCGTTCCTGTCCCAGTGTCCCGTCCAGAGG
>CAYLKA010000052.1:0-17378 GCA_964384125.1 uncultured Gammaproteobacteria bacterium
GGTAGCTATGTACGGACGGGATAACCGCTGAAAGCATCTAAGCGGGAAGCCCCCCCCAAGATTAGGTTTCCCTGGGGACTTGATCCCCCTGAAGGGCCCTCGAAGACTACGAGGTTGATAGGCTGGGTGTGGAAGTTCAGTAATGGATGAAGCTAACCAGTACTAATTGCCCGTGAGGCTTGACCATATAACACCCAAGAAGTCTGTGCGACCAAGGATCAATCCGTGTTCTTCTCTGATTTACTATGGGAGGAGCACCAACCAGTTTGCCTGGCGGCCATAGCGGACGGGAACCACCCGATCCCATTTCGAACTCGGAAGTGAAGACGTCCAGCGCCGATGGTAGTGTGGGGTCTCCCCATGTGAGAGTAGGTCACCGCCAGGTTTTTATGCCAATCCCCCCAGCTTTCGGGCTGGGGGGATTTTTTTTGTTTCCCTGGATTCCGGTCACGCCAAACCGATGCTAATGACCCCTTAAAAGCCCCGCATCTGAAAAGAATTATGGACGGGTAAGTCGGTCCGGACTTTCCTCCATAGCAGCAAGTCTGGCGCTACCACACTCAAGCATGATCGACATATAACGATCAAATCGTTCTTCACCAAGTAGCAATGGGTGCGGTCCGGTCGGGTATTGCCGACCCAACTGTTCCCAGTACTCAACCTTGTTAACCAAAATTCCAGGGTGACCGCTTAGAGCGCTCTCTGCCCCCATCGGCCGACCAAAATCATCGAAAACATGCTCAAAAGCTAACCGTGACTCCTGGCTAGTCATCCATGTGCCGCTGAAGAGAAATATCGTGTGGGTGCGCCCTAGATGCCTAACGGGCGCTAGCACAGCCAACGTGCCGTCTGTATGCCCCGGAGTAAGCACTAATGTAAGCGTAGTATCGCCCAAAGTAAGTTCCTGGCCATCGGTCACAACCATGTCTCTCGTCGGTCTTGGTCGATCTGCAGTCTCGCCGGAAAGAGCGAGTTCCCAGTCATTTGCAGTGATATGGATACGCGCTCCGTAGGTTTCTTGAAGGTAGGATGCTCCGCCCACATGGTCATTGTGCCCATGGCCGATAATGATGTGTTTAATCTGTGTGGGATCAAGGCCAACTTTCTCAATGCCCGGCACCAATATATCTCTGGCTTCCTCAGTGGAGTTAAGCGTATCCATCAAGATGATGCCGTCACTGGTTGGGATCACCCAAGCTCCCACACTGTTTAAGCCGATGTAATATAGATTTTCGAAAACCTTTATCGGCTCCAATTCATAATTTGCTAGGGGTGCGGCCCCAGCTGCTTCCCTGTTTAGCGCGGGTCTCCTGGGTCCGGTAGCCGAGCAATATGAGTTCGCTTCCTCTATTAGGTCGGACTGAGCCAGTTCCATTGCCGCTGCGACATAGCGCTGCGCTTCTGCTGACGCCGCAAAGGACTCATGAGTCGGAAAAGGTAAAACACGTTGCGCCCTTAGATCTGATTCCGAAACCAATACGAGGACAACAATGACAAACATGGATACCAAAACATTCCTGAACATCAGGCCAACTCCTCTTGCTTAGTCAAGACGCCGTGCAATTTACAGATACTACTTTGTTTCGATCTCTACTTAAAATCCATTTGGACGTATATCCCTAGCCATATCAGCCAGTTATTGACAAGCGTAGTGTTGAGTTTAGGATGGACTCGCCTTTCTTGGGGAATAAAGTAGTTATCTACTATTTCCTACGAGCGTGTGCGTAAACGTATCCAACATTGTAAGACTCAGGCGGACGAAGGCTCTCCTAAGGACCAGGAGTTCCTCGACGCCCTGGAACGAAGTTAACGGTAACGAAGGAAACAGTAATGAAACTCTATTATTTCCCGGGCGCCCCTAGCCCGCTCAAGGTGGGTATCGTGATCTCCGAAAAGGGGCTCGAGATTCCGACGATCGTCGTCAATTTGAGATCGGGGGAACACCGAACCGAGGAATTTGCAGCAACCCATCCCGAAATGACACTGCCGGTTCTGGAACTCGACGATGGAACCCGTATCACCGAGAGCCTGGCCATCGTCCATTACCTGGAGCAGACGCACCCTGAGCCTAATCTCATGGGCGTCGACGCAAGGGAGCAGGCGTTGGTTCTTATGTGGTGCGACATCTGCGCCCTGCAGGGCTACCTCGGTATTCAGGAACGTTTTCGAAACTCATCTGATTTTCCCGAAGGCCGAGCGCTCCCAGGACCGGTGTCATACGATCAAATCGCCGCGCTCGTGGATCGAGGAGATAAACGAATCGAGGCCTTCTTCGACGGGCTCGACAAGCGGTTGGGCGAGAGTCCCTATCTCGCGACTGGCCGCTACACCTTTGCGGACATCGCTGCGTTCGTCTACCTCGGGTTCGCGGAACGCGTTACGGGACAGGATCCGGCCGAGGGTCGAGAGCACGTCCGTCGCTGGGCCGACGAGATCAAGGTCCGACCTGCAATCGCCTCACTCTAAGCTTGATGATTCGTTACACCGTTAGGTTGGCCGATCTGAATCGGCATCACTTTGAAGTTCTTTGCCACATCGAGAACCCGGTGGCCGAGCAGCGCTTCTCGCTCCCGTCTTGGATTCCAGGCAGCTATCTTCTGAGGGAGTTCGCCCGGCACATCGTCAGCATTCGGGCGGAGTCCGATGGGCGGGAGATCGACGTCGAGAAAGTCTCGAAGGGTACGTGGTGTTGCCGTGGCGCGCATTCATCGCTGAGCGTGACGATCGAAGTGTATGCGCTCGACCGCTCCGTTCGTGGCGCCTACCTGGATGGCCAGCGAGGGTATTTCAATGGGACCTGTCTGTTCCTTTGTCCTGAAGGGTCGGACCAGCAACCGGTAGAAGTCCTCCTTGAGACGCCTTGTGATCCCCGCTGCGAAAGCTGGCGGGTTGCTACAGCGATGGTCGCGAAAGACGTCGACCAGAACGGTTTCGGGTTATACAGAGCCGAAAACTACGACGAGCTCATTGACCATCCCGTCGAGATGAGTGATTTTTCCGACGCGGCGTTCAAAGTTGCGGGCGTGCCTCATCTCCTCGTAATTGCCGGGCGACACCGGACGGATCTCCAGCGTATCGCATCGGATCTCACGCAGCTCTGTGAAGCGCACGTTGATCTTTTCGGCCGCCCGCCACCTTTTGATAGTTACTGCTTTCTCGGACTCGCCGTGGGAGAAGGCTATGGGGGTTTGGAGCACCGTGCATCGTCGAGTCTGATCTTTAGTAGAGACGATCTTCCGAAGCTTGGACAGCCGGACATTCCACTGGACTATCAGCGATTTCTAAGTCTCTGTAGCCACGAGTACTTTCACACTTGGAACGTTAAGCGCATCAAGCCGAAGGCGTTCACCCCGTACTTTCTGGACAGGCGAGCTCACACTCGGCTTATGTGGGTGTTCGAGGGGATCACTTCCTATTACCAGGACCTGATGTTGTTGCGCAGCGATCTAATCGGCTCGGATGCCTATCTCTCACGACTCGGACAAATGCTGACCCGCGTCTACCGATCTCCGGGACGGCTCAAGCAGAGTATCTCGGACTCCAGCTTCGATGCATGGGACAGGCTCTACAAACCGGAAGCCAACTCCACAAATGCCACCATCAGCTACTACAGCAAGGGAGCGTTGGTCGCCCTCGCGCTAGATCTCACCCTGAGAAAAGGCTCGAAAGCGACCCTCGATCAGGTCGTAGGGGAATTGTGGAAGCGTTTTGGGGAGGCGGGCATTGGGTTGGAAGAAGACGAATTCGAAACGTTGTGCCAGGAGATTTCTGGCCTCGATCTAACGAGCTTTTTCGATCTTGCTGTGCGCGGCACAAAGGACCTTCCTCTTGCCGAGCTACTGACGGCGTTTGGGGTGTCACTCGAATTTCGTCAGGCAAAAGGGCCCAATGACACCTCTGGCCTGCCGTCGTCGAAATCCGAGCCGACCCTCGAACTGGGTGTGCGTTTTCGGCGCCACCCGGCGGGCCTGGAGCTCATGACTGTCGTGGATGGCGGCCCGGCCGAGCGCGCGGGCATGAACCCCGGGGACGTTGTAATCGCGATCGGCGGCTTAAGAATTGTCGAGAGCAATCTAGCGAAGCGGCTTGTGCGGCTCGAGTCTGGTGAGACGGTGGCGGTGACGGCTTTTCGCGGCGATGAGCTGATGGAATTCTCCGTGATGCTAGTCGAAGGAGATCGCAACACGTGCGTCCTCGAAACCGTTCAAAAACCCAAAACCGCTGTTCTAGAAAGGCGAAAGGCCTGGTTGGGATCGTAGGTCTAACCGCCAGCCCGCGATAGAATCCTTTTGGTGATTCGCCAATGATCGAGCTCGGACTTAAATTCACAGCAGCCTATCTACTGGGATCGATTCTCGGTAGCTTGGTGGTGGGGCAGCTCTGCGGCGGGGTCGACATTCGTGAGCTCGGTAGCCACAACGCCGGGGGGACGAATGCACTGCGGACCCAGGGCAAGGTATTCGCTCTGTGGGTGATGCTAATCGACGTCGGCAAAGGCGTCATTCCTGTGCTCCTGCTACCTGCAATCGCGATTCCTGGCGTGGGCCTAGATGCCCAGGTCAGCCGGGAACTCATCACCTACGCTGTCGGGTTCGGTACAATTCTCGGCCACGTATACCCACTGTGGTATGCCTTCCGCGGTGGCAAAGGTGGGGCAACCTCAGCCGGTGTCCTTTTCGCGCTAGCCCCCTGGCTAGCGTTACCGGCAATAGGAATTTGGTTCGCCGTTATTGTGGTCACGCGGTACGTGGGTCTGGCGACTATGAGCGTGGTTATTGGTGTCTCAGCTTATATCGGCTTGACGCGGCTTCCGGAGGAGTACGGTCTGTTCATTTTCTCCTTATTCGCCGCCGCCCTGATTCTCTATACCCATCGCGCGAACATAAAACGCATGCTTGAGGGTAATGAGAACCGTACGGAGGTCGTGCGTTTCTTTAGATAGCCTGGTACGAGCGGATCCATGCAACAACTAGCTGTGCTTAGGTTATTGGCTGATGGCGAGCGCCATTCAGCGCGGGCGTTGGCCGAGGCGTTGGGGATCACGCAGGCGGATGTGTGTGAGCAGATCTCGTCGTTTCCTCGCTGGGGGCTCAAAGTGGACGCGCAGCGTCGGGCGAGCTTCAGGCTGAGTCGGCCGATCGACCTGCTCATTCGTGAAAAGGTTTTGGCCGGGCTCGATGACGATGTCATGACTAAAGTGGCGTGGCTCGAAGTCTTTCCTGAAATCGATTCCACCAATGATTTTCTGCTCAATGCGTCGCCACCCTCCTCTAACTCGCTGTCGGTGTGTCTGGCTGAGTTTCAGCGAACCGGAAGGGGGCGTCACGGACGGCGCTGGTACGCACCTTTCGGCGGTGGATTGTGCTTATCCTTAGGCTGGTGTTTTGATGAAGTGCCACGGGATCTGGCGGCGTTGTCTCTTGCAGTTGGCCTAGTCGTCCGAGATGTCGTTCATTCAGAGACAGGACGTTGGGCATCTCTTAAGTGGCCTAACGATCTCATCTGGAACGATCGAAAGCTTGGCGGGATTCTCGTCGAAACCTCGCCCGGGAGTCAGGGACGTTGTTACGTTGTCATCGGCATCGGAATTAATATTTGGATCGAAGCTGACTGTCTCGAAGCTGTTAGTGATTGGCCTCATGGGGCAGTGGATCTCTACCGCATGACCGAGGGTAAGCAGCCCCCGCGCAACGTGCTGGCGAGCCAAATCATCCAGGGATTGGAGGGGTTGCTCGACGGTTACCCTGCACACGGTTTCCAGGCTCAGCATGCAGAATTTTTGAAAGCAAACTACCTCAAGGGCCTTACGGTTGCGGTGTCTGAAGGGAAGAAGCAGGTGTTGGGCGAAGTAGTCGACGTGGATGTGGATGGGGCCCTGGTGGTCCGGACTGGCCTAGGGAACCGCCGAATCCTCTCCGGGGAAGTGAACGTGAGACTCTGAGCATGACCTCTGGAATTACCCTTCTTGTCGACATCGGCAACTCGCGGGTTAAATGGGCCCAAGTGAATGGGCAGAATTTGACCGGCCTCGGTGAAGCCGCGCACGGTGAATCACCCACCCACGCCCTGAAGGCTATGGCCGATGCTCAGCCCGAGGACATCAGCCGACTCACCGTCACGAATGTGGGCGGCAAAACAATACAGTTGATCCTGAATGATCTAGCTAAGGAGTGCTGGGGGCTCACCCCGGAGTTTGTGAGGCCGAGAAAGGAGGCGCACGGTGTTCGTTGCTCGTATCCCGACCCGTCACGTCTTGGCGCTGATCGTTGGGCCGCCTTAATTGCCGCTCGTCAATTCGCGCCAGGCTCTGCTTGCGTAATTGATTCGGGAACCACAGTGACCTTGGATGCCCTGGATCACAACGGGCAGCATTTGGGTGGGCTCATCATGGCAGGGCCACGGATCGTCAGTGGCGCGCTCGAACGGGAAACCAGCGGCATCGGTGAAACCAGCGGCACACCCGGCACACCGGTGGGTATTGAGGTGCTCGGTACTAATACGGAAGACGCTGTGGCGAAGGGCGTAATGCTGGGTCTGGCCGGTGCCGTGGATCGAGCTTTGGACGCAGTGGCGAAGGAAGTTCAGGGTGAACTCACAGTCTACATTACGGGTGGCGACGCACTGGTGCTCTCCGCCTGGCTGGAAACCGAGACTCAATTCCGTGCAAACTTGGTCCTGGAGGGTCTGGCTTTCATCGCCGCAGAGAGTTGAAGCGAAGACGAGTCATTCGCCTGGAGGCACAAGGTTCCGAGTTGGGTTATTAGGGTGGTACATAGGAGAACAACAGCATGAAAGTAGCTGGTAGAACGAGTTGGTTGGTTACGGGACTCGCCTTAGGCGCGGGGTTCTCTGTGGCTGCATTGGCAGAGCTTGCGCCGGGATTCGCTGAGGCGCTTTCCTCAGCGGAGCGACCCGCTGAGGAACAAGCGCGTGACGCATCCAGAAAGCCCGGAGAAGTTCTTAGTTTTGTGGGTATTGAAGCCGGTATGACGGTTCTGGAGTTGTTTGCCGGCGGTGGCTGGTATACGGAGGCGATATCGGCGGCAGTCGGACCCGAGGGCATGGTGTATGCCCAGAATCCAGAGCGATTCCGGGAGCGCGTCGCAGAGGCAGCTGCTGCGCGCGCGTCGCGGTTGGGAAATGTTGAGGTCATTTACACGGTCGGTACCGACATGTTCGCTCCGAGCGACATCGGGCTGCCCGAACAGGCGGATGTTGCCTTCACTGCCCTGAATCTTCACGACTACGCGAATCGTGGCGACGAAACAGGACTGGCTTTTTTGCGAGGGATCTATGATTCAGTCGTGCCGGGCGGCACGCTGGGCGTGGTGGACCACGTGGGGGTTGCGGGTCAGGATAACGCCGAGCTGCACCGGATGGAGGCGTCCAAAGCTCGGAAGCTTTTGACGGCGGTAGGGTTCGTCGTCGAAGCAGAGTCGCTCATTTTGACGAACCCCGCGGATGACCACAGTCTTGGGATCCGGGACCCATCCATTCGCTACAGCACGGATCGAATGCTAATACGGGCGCGTAGGCCTGAATAGCCTGATAACTGCCGGTGTAGCTTAGTTGGTAGAGCACCTGATTTGTAATCAGGGGGTCGGCGGTTCGAATCCGTCCACCGGCACCATCGCTTAGCGGAAATGACGGTATTTAGCACCCTTTGGGAGTGTTAAGGGCCTCGAGGGCGTTGGTCAATAGCGGAAAGATCAGTGTTCAGTTAGTGGTGGTATGCTGTTGAAAAATCCGGGGGTAAGCCGTCATCTGGTGCACGTTTTACGTCCACCTCCCCTTAGACGTGACCGGATTGGCTAAACCGGCAGCACCCGCAGGAGGCTGACAGTGGCCAACGTAGACGCGACAGCCACAAAGTCCTATCGGATCCGCGAGGACTTCAAGCTCGAGACCATGGACATCGTGGTCGCGGTGCTGCTAGGCGTTGTGCAGGGCGTTATCGAGGTCGTTGGACTGTTGGGTTTTCTAGAAAGAACCGTTTGGGCCGCAGGGCCGGTCGGATTTGTGATTTATGCCTTCTATAACGGCACGACCTGGATATTGTTCTACGCTGGTGCCTATCTGCGAAAGCGGGCCGCAGTGGTCATGCTGGCAGTTACAGTGACGGCATTGGTTCGCTGGTTTGCCGGCGACCCGGACGGTCCCGTGCTGCTCTTCTACGGTTTGTTCCCGGCCACGTTCGGCGCTGCCGCATTGGCTTTGATGCGTTGGCGCGGAGGGAGGTTGCTATTTGCCGTAGTTGTGGCGATTACCTCCGTCGCGAACCAAGTGGCGACGTTTGTCGGGCAAGGGGGCTTTCAGCTGGCGGACGGAACCGCATGGGCGTTAGTCTCGATGTCGGTGGCTGCAGTGGGCGGGTTGATCTGGGGTGTCGCAGCCTGGTACCTGGGCAGAGGGCTCGAGCATGCGGGCGTCCCCTCGTTAGACAGCCCGCCGGCCCTTGGCGGGAGTGAGATCAAACACGCGTGAAGTCCGGCGCACCTGCCCTCGTTCTCGAGGACTATAGTTTTTGGTTCAAACCGCCGGCGGGGCAGCCCGAGGGCCCGCCAGCGCTGATCGACGTTTCGTTCGAGGTCCAAGCTGGAGCCTTCGTACTGATTCTGGGTCGAAGCGGTTCTGGTAAGAGCACCCTTGCCCTCAACCTGGTCGGTATCTACCCAGACTATTTCGGAGGAAGGAATCGGGGGCGGATGTCAGTCAACGACCCAGAACGGGGTTTGATTAATCGTCGAGAACTCGCAGCGGCGGAGCGTTTCAAACGCGTCAACATGTTGTTCCAGAACCCCGAAGACCAGATTGTCACACTCACTGTCGAGGAAGAGGTTGGCTTCGCGTTGGAGAACTACCTTTACGAGCCGCCCGAGATCCATAGGCGGATCGATAAGGCGCTCGATCTCGTTGGCCTCGACGGGTTTCGGGAACGCTCCATGCTTCATTTATCCGGCGGTGAGAAGCAGCGCGTGGCGCTTGCGGCCATGTTGGCGCTGGAACCATCGGTGCTCATTCTGGATGAGCCTACCTCTAACCTCGACCCTGCCGGGACCGCTGACGTGTTGGCGACGATTGACCGAATCAGAACACGCCTCGGATTGACCGTCATTGTGATTGAACATGAGGTTGATGAGATTTTCGACCGGGTTGATTACGTTCTGCTGGTGGAGGATCAGAATGTGCTGGGTCCTGTTACACCGCGCGAGTTTATCGCGGCGCATGGGCTCTACGTGCGCGACGAGATGGGCCTTTGGATTCCTCAGGCTGCTGAGGTGGGGTTGGAGTTGAGCGAACTCGGCATCGATTTGGGGTCAGTCCCGCTCAATGGGGACGAACTGGTTGCGGCGATCCAATCGCGGACTTCAGCCTTGCCTTTCGCAGGGCCCAGTGCGCCTGAGCTGGACCGGGCCGTGGGCACGAACGCCGCTGTCATCGAGGTCCAGGACGTATGCTTCAGTTATGACGATCATGAAGTGTTGAAGGGCGTTAATTGTGTGGCTAATCGTAACGAGTTGCTCGCCATCGTTGGTCAAAACGGCTCCGGAAAGTCGACCCTTGCCTCCTTGTTCAACGGTATCGAGCAGCCTACCGCTGGCGCTGTGTTGATCGATGGGATTCCCACTACGGAGTACGAGTTTGCTCATCTTGCGAAGAGGGTCGCCCACATCTTTCAGGTACCGGAGAAACAGTTTGTTTGCAGGACGGTATACGATGAGATCGCACACGGGCTCCGTGCCCTTGGATTGAGTGAAGCCGAAGTAGACGAGCGTACAGTCGAGTTCTTGAATAGCGTCCGACTCCTCGACCGGCGTGAAGCGAGTCCGTACGTGCTCAGTCACGGCCAAAAGAGGAGACTATCTGTTGCGGCGATGGTCGTTGGTCAGCCCGAGGTCGTGGTTCTCGACGAACCTACTTTCGGTCAGGACTTCCATCAGGCGCGAAATTTGATGCAGCTACTCAGGCAGCTTGCGAACAACGGAACAGCCGTTGTCTTTATTACTCATGATATGCGCTTAGTGGCTGAATACGCTGACCGTTCAGTCGTCCTTTGTGACGGTCAGATTGTTTTTGAGGGGGTTCCGTCGGAGCTTTTCGCGGCCCATAGTGTGATGCAGCGCGCACGACTGAAGCCACCCTCGGTCTATGAATTCGGCGCCCGCCTCGTGGAAGGCCACGTTCTTTCGGCACCCGAGCTCGTGCAGGTCCTTCAGGAGCACCTGCGTGGCTAGAGTCGACCTCTCCTTCAAGAAAGGGGACTCTCTGTTTCACCGGATGACGCCCTTTTCAAAGCTGTTGTTCGTTTTGAGCGTCTCGTTCGTGGCTATCTTCAACACCAATCTCTATGTGGGAGCGGGACTGTTTGTGCTCTGTCTGATCATTGCGCTCTTCTTTACAAGCGTGCCGATCAAAGAGTATTGGGCGCTTGGAAAGATCATCATTCCATTTATTACCATTCTGGCGGTGGTATTCCCTTTCTTCTACGGCGGACAGGCCACCGTGGGTTCGGATGCGATAGCGTTACGCACCCCCATCAAAGACTTATCATGGGCGGCGCTCGGATTCGGCGCGCTCCTTGCGCTAAGGTTTCTGGCGCTGGCCACGGCCGGCTTGGCCTTTGCGTTTACCACTCATCCCACGGATATGGTCCAAAACTTATCTAGGCGGGGTTGGGACTATCGTCTCGTGCACGCACCGGTGTTGGGGCTCGTTCTTTTCCCCTCATTTCTAAAGCTGGGCCGGGAGATTTCGATTACTCAGCGAATTCGTGATCTCGGTCAGGACACCAACTGGTTCAAACGAAAGTGGATCCGTGTAAAGCATTTGACCTTCGCAATGCTTGTTCTGGGATTGCGTAATGGTCAGACCCAGGCGATGGCGCTTGATATCAGGGGTTACGGAGCATACAAGACCCGGACTTTCATGCGCGAGGTTTCAAAGCATCGAGGTGGAGAGATTTTTGCCTGGGCGTTTTTCGTGTTGTCGGTAATCTACCTGATCTATGAATTTAACCCGGCCACGATGCAATGGAATATAGAGCGATAGCCAGTTGCATCGGTGCTCCTGCGCCTTCGCGCATGGCATGATGATTCTTGCCTGTTGCTACTGTCGCTGGGTAAACCTAATAGGCCGCTCGTCGTTGAATGTACTGAGTCCAATGAATCGATGCATGTCACGGAGGCAATAGCATGATCAAATCAAAGCTAATGTTGTGGCCTAGTTTGCTGCTCAGTGGTGTCGCGTGGGCGCAGACGCCTATGGATACTGACGATGACGGGTTGGTCTCCTTCGCAGAGTTTCAGGCGAGGAGTGAGGAGCGTTTTTCCAGCCTCGATTCCGATGGTGACGGGGTGTTGACGCGGGAAGAGCTCAGGGGCCAACGTGACCGCGGAAACCTAAGACCCAGGTTAGCCGAGGTTGATACGGACGGTGATGGGGCGTTCTCCCTTTCAGAGCTTCAGGCCATTCGTCCTGAGCTGACCGAAGATCGGTTTGCCCGTGTGGACCGTAATGGAGACGGGCTCATTTCCGAAGATGAGCGACCCAGACGTGGCCCTCGTCAGCGTGATGGTCGTGGTCAGGACCGTCCCGGCTCCGACGAAACCGCATTGTAATACCGCTTACCCCTGCGTCGGACGGCGCGAGCGCCGACGCTGAGTCTCCTGATGCGTGCCGGGCTCACATCACCTCCTCCAGCGTAGTGTCTCGAACCAGTAGTTGTGAATTGTCTGCAGCCAGGTATCAGATTCTCGTGAGATGATCCAGGCATTCAGAAAGATAACGAAATCGGCATCCCCTTTGTTCACGGCGAATGCATCCCGAGTCTGCAGCAGTGGATCGGGAAGAGGGACATCCACTTTTGTCGGGTTCTCAAGCGCCAGGAAAGTCGGTACGGGTTCGTTTTCCAGATAGGCGTCCACGGTTCCGTTGATCAACGCGGTGCTGGCTGACTCGAGATCCTCAAAAAATTGCGGCTGAGCCCCGGGAAAAATTCTGTCGATGAGCGCTTCGGCGACAGTGCCTGTTACGGCGGCTATCGTGTAGGCCGAGTCATTAAGATCCTCCAGGTTCACTACTGTCGCCGTTGTTGCTAGGTTAGTCGCGAGCGTCGTGCCGCTTCGGGCATACGGCTGGCTGAAGTTAACGCGCAGCGCTCTCTCGGGTGTGATGGAAAGGCCTGCGGCGATGATATCGATCTCCCCCGATTCCAGTCCCAAAATGATGCGTTCCCGCGAATACACGTTGAACTCTGCCTCGACACCCATGTCTTCCGCTAGTTTCCTGGCGACATCGATTTCGAACCCGGTCAGCTCACCAGACGGCCCTCGCATCGCCCAGGGAGCGTAGAGCGCAACGCCCACGCGCAGGGTGCCGTCGTTCAGGATTTCTTGCAGTGCTCGTGCGGAGGTGAGTGAGCAGGTCAGGCTGAGCAGAAGCGCGCTGAATAGGGTGTTCCGCTTGTGCACACCATTCTTTCTCAGAAGGGGCGATCGAGCAACGCGGTGACAGGTTTTTTTCGCCATGCACGGTATCTCGGCGGTTAGTGCAGATGGAGTATGATCGGTTTTACACGCAGTTTAACCTCGACTGAAACCCCATCAAAACCAACCGATACCCCGTCGACGTAGTCCTTTGAGTAATTTGGAATCACAAGCAACCACTGCGCGGTCGAGTTCATTCGACGGGGGTGCTTCACTAGATTCTTCGGACAAGCTACTCATCGGTCTGAGGCGCCTAGTCGGCAAAGCGGTAGCGGATTACGGAATGATCCAGGACGGCGATCGCATCATGGTGTGTCTGTCGGGCGGCAAGGATTCTTATACGCTCCTTGATACGCTCCTCAGCCTTCAGGCACGTGCGCCGATTCAGTTCGAGCTCATTGCCGTAAATCTTGATCAAAAACAACCGGGCTTTCCAGCCGACGTTCTGCCCAATTATCTGGACTCGGTCGGCGTGACTTACCGCATCGTCGAGGAGGATACCTACTCGGTCGTAACGCGGGTCGTTGAGGAAGGTAAGACACTGTGTGGATTGTGCTCTAGGTTGCGTCGTGGAATTCTCTACCGTGTTGCCAGTGAGCTTGATGCCACTAAGATTGCGCTTGGGCACCACAGAGACGATTTAGTGGAAACGCTATTTTTGAACATGTTCTATGGTGCGCGTCTAAAGGCGATGCCGCCAAAGCTACTGAGCGATAACGGGCGTTTCGTCGTTATACGCCCGCTCGCGTATTGTAAGGAGGCGGATATCGCCCGCTATGCGGAAGCCAGGCGGTTCCCAATCATTCCGTGCAACCTCTGCGGATCGCAGGAAAATCTTCAGCGCAAGAAGATCAAGGCGATGCTGGAGGGATGGGAGACAGAGGATCCCGGGAGGACGGAACGGCTATTCAGGAGCCTTCAGAATGTGAATCCGTCGCATTTGGCGGACACAGGGCTTTTCGACTTCAAGTCATTGACGCCGAGGCGTAGCTTGCCGGATTCATGAGCGCAGGTATTCGACGCGCTGTTCAGTTATTTTGATACCGAGTTGTCGTGGAATCTCAGCTAGGTAGGGTCCTCATCGATAATGGTGTTTCGCAGGACTCCCACGCCCGTGATATCGATTTCCACGACGTCGCCAGGTTTCATCCAAATAGGGGGCTTTCGGACTCGGCCTACACCGCCTGGTGTGCCGCTGACGATAACGTCACCCGGTTCTAGGGGGGTCCAGGATGAGCAATATTCAATGAGTTGGGGGATGTTGAAGCAGAGGTCGCTTACAGGGGCATCTTGAAGAACTTGTCCGTTTAGGCGTGTTTGTAGATGAAGCGCATCGGGATCTGGTTGCTCGTCGTTGGTGACCATCCACGGTCCGAATCCGCCGCTCTTGTAGAAGTTCTTTCCTGCGGTGAACTGGATCGTGTGCATCTGAAAATCGCGAATACTACCTTCGTTAAAACAACTGTATCCGGCTACATAATCCATCGCTTCAGCTTGGGAAACGTGCCGAGCCCGTTTGCCTATGATGACGGCCAGTTCTCCTTCATAGTCGAAGTCTGTTGAAATCTTTGGACGGATTAGTGGACAGTTGTGACCAACAATAGAATCTGCGAAACGCGTAAACATAACTGGGTGCTTAGGTATATCACGGCCGGTTTCTTTTATATGGCTGAGATAATTGATTCCTACGCATAGTATCTTGGAAGCATTTGGAATGACTGGCAGATAGGTAATGTCCTTCTCGGCGATATCCGCTCCCGTGGCCGCCAGATCCCGAAGGCGATCCAGGGCTCCGGCGCAGAGGACCGCTCTCAAGTCCTGGAACTCGTCTCCAATTCGGGCGCCCGCGTCGATGACACCATCCTCGGTTAAGACCCCGAAACTTGGTTTGCCCTGATACTCAAAGCTGATTACTCGCATTCGTTTCCCTTCTTTTACCGACCCGGCATTGTACGAGCGTCACGCCCCTTAATCACCGGCTCCTCAAGAACGGTTTGTGGGGGGCGATAACTAATAAGCCAAGCGTTGTTGGATTTGCTAATCGGATGAGCTAGGTTGATGAATCACTGTTCGGCGAGGCGCGCGAGTCGGACTCCTCGGCGAGCAATGTGACGGCATCGCTTAGGGTCATGACGACTTGCTTTTTCTGGCCCAGGCGGCGAACGGACACGGTACGCTCTTCAACTTCGCGTTTGCCCAGTGCGATGATGACGGGTGTTTTCGAGAGGCTGTGCTCGCGGACCTTGTAGTTGATCTTCTCGTTTCTGAGATCAGTCCCCGCACGCAGTCCTGCGCTATGCATCTCGTCGGCTACTTCCCGTGCATAATCATCTGCATCCGATGTGATCGTTGCGATTACGACTTGCTGTGGGGCTAACCAGAATGGCAGATTCCCCGCGTAGTGTTCCAACAGGATGCCGATGAATCGTTCTAGGGAGCCGAAGATCGCCCGGTGCAGCAGCACTGGCGTGTGTCGATCTCCGTCCTCTCCCACGTAGGTTGCGCCGAGTCTATTGGGTAGATTCAGGTCGACTTGGAGGGTCCCACACTGCCAGTCGCGGCCGATCGCATCGCGCAGTACGAACTCGATTTTCGGACCGTAGAAGGCGCCCTCCCCTGGGTTGAGACTGTAGTCGAGGCCAAGGCTGTCCATGGCCTTCTGCAACGCTGCCTCTGCCCGATCCCATACCGCGTCCTCCCCGACCCGGCGTTCGGGTCGGTCGGCGAACTTGATGATGACATCTTCAAAGCCCAGGTCCCGATAGATTCCCAGGAGGAGACTGCAGACGGCGCCAGTTTCCTCCGTAATCTGGTCCTCTGTGCAGAAAATATGGGCATCGTCCTGAGTAAATGCTCGGACGCGCATCAGACCGTGCAATGCGCCGGACGGCTCGTACCTGTGTACCTTGCCGAACTCCGACAGTCGCAGGGGCAGCTCTCGATAGCTCCGGAGATCTTTCTTGAATACCTGCACGTGCCCCGGACAGTTCATCGGCTTGATTGCCCAGACCCGTTCGTCTTCGGTGCGACTGGTAAACATGTTGTCGTTGAACGTATCCCAATGCCCGGAGGCCTCCCACAGGCGTCTGTCCATGAGTTCGGGTGTGTTGACTTCACGATACTGTGCCTCGACTTGACGCTCGCGCATGTATTCCACCAGCGTTTGAAAGAGTGTCCAGCCGTTCGGATGCCAGAAAACCGCGCCGACGGCTTCATCTTGGAAGTGGAACAGATCCATCTGCTGACCCAGCCGGCGGTGGTCTCGTCGCTCAGCTTCTTCGACCCGAAGCAAGTGCTGTTTCAAGTCTTTGTCGCTGGCCCAGGCCGTGCCGTAGATTCGCTGTAACATCTCATTGCGCGAATCCCCTCGCCAGTACGCTCCGGCAAGTTTCGTGAGCTTAAACGCCTTTCCCAACCGTCCTGTGGATGGCAGGTGCGGGCCGCGACACAGATCGACGAAGTCGCCCTGCCGGTAGAGAGTCACTTCTTCGCCCTCGGGAATTCCTGCGATGATTTCTGCCTTGTAAGTCTCTCCATGGCCGTTAAAGAAATCGATAGCTTCGGAGCGGTCCCAGAGTTCTCGGACGATGGGCTCGTCGCGGTCGACGATCTCTCGCATTTTCGCCTCGATCCCTTCCAGGTCTTCCGGAGCGAATGCCTCTTCCCTCGAGAAGTCGTAGTAGAAACCGTCCTGGATGGCGGGCCCAATGGTCACTTGGGTCTCCGGATAGAGCTCCTTTACTGCCTCGGCCATTGCGTGAGCGGCATCGTGGCGTAGCACCTCCAATCCCTCATCCGTCGTTCGAGTGATAATCTCGACGCTCACGTCTCCCTCGATCGGTGCGGCCAGATCCCTGAGTGCACCATCGATGCGTATCGCGACGGCCGCTTTCGCGAGTCCAGAACCGATGGACTTCGCGACGGCTAGGCCGGTGGGCGCTTCTGAAAACTCTTTTTTTGATCCGTCTGGTAAGCTGATGACTGGCATGGCAATTCCGCCTTGCGCGTTCGGCTCCGCATTGTACGATAAGAACCGACGGCCGTTGTGCTCGGAGGCCGAATCGAAATCTGGTAGTTGAACACGAGAGGACCGTAGGATGGCATCGATCGAAGTACACATGTTCCCCTGTCTTCAGGATAACTACGGCTTTCTGCTTCACGACGAGGAAACTGGGGTCACGGCCGCCGTGGATACGCCCGAGGTGGGCCCGATTCTCGGTGCGCTTGGGGAGAAGGGCTGGAAACTCACCCATATCTTAAATACCCACCACCATCCTGATCACGCTGGCGGAAACCTCGCGATCAAGACGGAAACAGGCTGCCGTATTGTTGGGCCTCGCGCCGATGCAGCGAGAATCCCCGGTATCGACGAGCAGGTTGGGGAAGGCGACGAGTTTTTTTTGGGTAATCATCTCGTTCGGGTTTGTGACACGCCGGGCCACACTCGCGGTCACATCGTCTACTACATGCCAGAGGATCGAGTGGCCTTCGTCGGGGACACGCTTTTCGCGATGGGCTGCGGTCGGCTGTTCGAAGGAACACCGGAGCAGATGTGGACGTCGCTGCAGAAGTTGATGCAGTGGCCCGACGATACGAGTGTGTACTGCGGCCACGAGTACACGCAGGCGAATGCGCGTTTTGCGCTCAGCGTTGAACCAGACAACGCGGCGCTGATAGAGAGGGCACGGGAGGTGGACGCCCTGCGGGCACGAAACGAGCCGACGCTGCCTACTACTATGGGAATTGAGAAGGAGACGAATCCATTCCTTAGGCCGATGAGCCTTGAAATAGCGGCCAAGGTCGGCGTCGATGGCTCGGATCTCGGGGAGAGTAGCCTTGTGGAGGTTTTCGCCCGGACTCGTGCCTTAAAGGATAAGTTCTAAGCGCTATCGG
>CAYLKA010000053.1:0-17005 GCA_964384125.1 uncultured Gammaproteobacteria bacterium
TCAAGGTTATTTCCAGAACTGGCGTAGGCTTCGACAACGTCGACCTTCTGGCGGCCCAAGAACGAGGAATCGTGGTCACCACCACCCCAGGGTCAAACGCTGAGGCGGTGGCCGATCTTACTCTGGCTCTCATGCTTGCGCTCTCGCGCAAATTGGTTGTGAATGACCAGCGGCTGAAGCAAGGCGTCTGGGACCCAATCCTTGCAAACGACCTGCATTTTAAGACGGTGGGGATTATGGGACTGGGTCGGGTGGGACGAGCTGTCGCCCGTCGGGCCGCAGCGTTCCGGATGAAAATCCTTGGTTATGACCCCTTTGTCGAGCCAAGCGAGGTCACAGAGGCCACCATACAGGCCGTTGATCCAGACACGCTTTATCAGTTAAGCGATTTTGTAACGCTTCATTTGCCTTCCACACCTGAAACAGCCGGCCTTATCAACGCTCGGGTTTTGGGCCTGATGAGATCCAGCGCATTCCTCATAAACACGGCGCGTGGTTCTTTGGTGGATGAAAAAGCCTTGGCCGCCGGTCTTCAAGAGGGACAAATTGCTGGGGCTGGCCTTGACGTCTTTTCAACTGAGCCGGTGACAGCGTCGCCCCTAGTTGGTTTTCCCAACGTCATCGCAAGCCCTCACCTCGCCGGCAACACCAAGGAAACCATGGAGCTCACCGGAGCCATGGCCGTGGACAACGCACTCGCGGTGATCGATGGCTCGTGGCCAGACGAAATCGTCGCGAATGACGTCTATTCCGCTCCTTGATATCTTGATGAACACATACCCAACAAGTCGATCTCCGTCGCTCATAAAATGAGTCTAATGCAACCTGTCCGGGCGTTGTTCTTCGATCTAGACGACACCCTCGTCGACTTTTCGTCGGCCCGAAAGGGAGCCTTGAACGACATTGCCGCTGATCTAGCCCAACGCGCATCGCACGAGAACCCGAGAGGTGCGATTGATGCTCGCGCCGCGATTGTTCGCGAACGTGTGGAACGGGGCGCGTCTGTAACGCAGACCTCCAATATGCGTGCAGACCGTATCCGCGTGTGGCAGCAGGTTCTGACTGCGATTGGCGATCCGGACCTGGCCAATCCCTCGGAACTGGTGGATAGACATGACGCACTCACGTGTGAACACCTCCGCCTTTATCCCGATTCGGATGCTGCGGTCCGTTGGGCTCAGGACCGGTTCGAGTTGGTCGGCATCATCACGAATGGGGCGAGCGAAGCCCAGTGGCGTGAAGTCCGTGCTGTCGGGTTGGACACTCGTGTGCAGCGGGTCATCGTCGCTGGAGATGTCGGAGCGTACAAACCGGATGCCCGTATATTTGAGGCGGCGTTAGCGAACGTCGACATTGCGCCCATTGAGTGTGTCTTCGTTGGGAATTCACCCAACCACGATGTTGCCGGCGCGTGCGCCGCCGGATGGCAGACTATCTGGCTCAACCGTGACAGCTCCAGCTACCCACCCACAGCCCCGGATCCGTCAGTCACTATTCGCTCGTTGGCTGAACTGCCCCGGCTACTTCAAGGGCTCAGTTAACCGACACTCCGTACACACACCACACCCCCACGCTGTCTTTACACACCCACAGGCCCTGTCACGACCGGGAGGTCATCGCGGCGTGACCATTCGTGCCACGAGCCCAAGTAGTTGCGTACGCGTGTGAACCCAAGGCTTCGTAGAGCAACCCATGTGTGCGCCGCACGGGCTCCCCGATGGCAATACACCACCAACTCCTTCTCAGCCTCTATCGCACGATCCCTAAGTAGCGCCCTTGCCTCTTCGCTATCAACAAACTTTCCATTCGAACACAACTCGCGCCAGTACAACCACAGAGCTCCGGGCATCCGACCAACCCGGGGATCACACTCGGACTCCTCAGTCCCTAGAAATTCTGCATATCCCCGGACATCGATTACGACCAGCCTTGCGTCATTGAGACGACACGCCAATTCATCGCCTGTAATGAGCACTTCGTCTTTCCGATCGGCCACGAACGTGCCCGTTGCCGCCACCGGGCCTCGCGGGACGAGCACCTGTCCAGCAGCCTCCCAAGCCTCGACTCCCCCATCCAACATGTACACCCGTGCATGCCCAAGCCACTCCAAGGTCCACGCCGCGCGTGCTGCATGCATATCACTCGATGCCCCGTAGGTCACGATCCAGCCATCATTCGTGAACCCGGCATTGCGAATGGCCTCAATCGCCCGTTCGACGTACGCGGTCAACTCCGCTCCGTCACCACGAGCCAGCATATTGCTATACAAGTCAACGGGTTGCGCTTCGGGAATCACACCCCTCGCTACGTCTGCTAGAGAACGTGTGTCGAGAAGAGCAACCTCTCCGCCCTGTTCCATCCTCGTCCGTAGTGTCTCGACGTCGATGATAGGCATTAACACGAACCCCCAACGAGCAGCGCTCCATACTATCCCGTGGTCACGCTTCAGTTGGCCCGCTACGATCTGTACATGATTAAGGTTGGTCTTCGCTTCGTCGACACCTCGCCCGAACACCTTCAGTACGCTGCCCAGCTCGGCGTGGACGGCGGCACCCTGCGCACCGAGAAACTGCCCGGCGTGTCCAACACCCAGAGGGCGCGGGCTGACCGCGGCGAACTCCGCAACCTGCTGAAGCAGCTAAAGGCCCTGCACCTGACGCTTGCCGGTATGGAGTTGAGCCGCTCACGAATCACTGGCGTCCTCCGGGGCGACCCGACAGCGCACGACGAACTAACGGACCTGAGCGAAACTATCCGCATCCTCGGCGCCGAAGGTGCCTCCCTCGTTACCTGCGGCTTCTCGGTAGCTCACGCTGACGAGGACCTACACCCATGGCGGGGGTATACCGACGAACCACGGGGCCGTGCCGGCACCATCGTCCGCACGTTTGACGCCGACAACCTTCGTGACACCGATCTCGTGACCTGGGGCCACGAGAACCCGGACACCCCAATCCGCGTGCCAGCATCCGAGGTCTGGCGCCGCCTCGACATCTTCATGGAGCACATCCTCCCAACGGCCGAGGCTGCGGGGGTCCGACTCGCGTTCCATCCTCACGACCCACCGCTTTCGCCTTATCGCGGTGTGGAGCAACCGTTCATCGATCCACACGGCCTTCAGCAGCTCCTTGATCGATACCCCAGTGAGCACGTCGGGCTCCTCTTTTGTCTCGGCACCATGTATGAATCCGGTGCCGACATGTCGGCTGCGCTGCGAGCCTTCGGTGAGGAAGGCAAGCTCTTCGCCATCCACTTCCGAAATGTCCGCGGCATCGTTCCTCGCTTCGAGGAAGTGTTTCAGGACGAGGGCGATTACAACTCATCCGATCAAATGCGCACACTCCACGAAGTAGGGTTTGATGGATTCGTAATGCCCGATCATTACCCTGGCCTGATTGGAGACAACGACGCCCGAGACCGGGCCCGTGCCTGGTCCGTTGGCTACCTACGCGCCCTTATTCAGGCCACCGCGTGACGCTTGTGGTGGGGGGAACCGTCTATTTCCTCCCCACTATCTCTTCGGTTTGTGGTTGCCTCGCACTCACTGATGCCGTTTTCTGCCCCCGGTGGGATTCAAAGCCACGGATTGATAGGCGTGAGGCCAGTTTATGCAAGTCGGGACCGCGGCCAGGGCTGGAGTGTAGAGCAAGCAGCGCTTGCTATTCAGTAGGCACTTTACCGTAACCTGATTTACGGCTAAGGAGGCCGGAGCAATGCCGTACAAGTACGAACCGAATGACTTGAAGAAGGGTGACATGGTCAACCTACAAATTGGGCTTCCAGGCCGATTTGAGGACAAGAAGAAGGGCCCGTGTGGCAAGCGTGGTGGCTTCTAATGGAGCCTCGTGCCTCATCCAGTCCCGTTCGGGTCGGCTTTATCGGCGCAGGTCATCTAGCCACGCTTGTACACTACCCGTCGCTTGACGAGTTGGACACTGCCTCCCTCGTAGCCATCACCGATATCGACCAGGCAAGGCTGCTGGCAACGGCTAACCGCTACAAGATCTGCGGGCGCTATACCCATCACCGTGACATGCTCGACAAGGAGGCGCTGGACGCCGTGTACGTGGTGATGCCACCACACCTGCTGCACGATATCGTGATTGACTGTCTCGAAGCCGGGAAACACGTTTTTGTTGAGAAGCCGCCTGGCACGACCACCTATCAGACAGAGGCCTTTGCCTGGTATGCCGCCAAGCATGGATGCCTCACAATGACCGGCTTCAACCGCCGCTTTGTGCCACTCTTGAGGCGTTGCAAAGAGCTCGTCGAAGCAGCTGGGCCCATCCACCTAACCGTTGCCAGTTTTCATAAACAGGACCATGATCCGGACGATTTTGGTTTCCACCGAGGCGCAGTGAGCCACCTCACCTCCGATGTTATCCATGCAGTGGATGCACTCCGATGGATCGCTGGTGGCAACGTGAAGGATGTCGCCGCCCACACCCGATCGGTCGGTCGACCGTATCCCAACACATATGCTGCAATTATCGACTTCGACACCGGCTGCTCCGGGATACTTGTGGCTAGCCGTCGCTCCGGCACCCGACGCCACCACTTCGAATTTCACGGTGGGGACGTCGCAGCCTATAGCGACGATCAGCATCGGGCTGAGCTGTTTACGGGAGAGGCTGATACCCCGTCGGTACTCCTAGGCAAAGACTTTACCCATTCAACCGCTGTCCATCACCTGTTTGGGTTTTTTGATGAAAGCCGGCACTTTATCGAGTCCATTCAAAACGACATCGAGCCTCTAACGAACTTTGCTGATGCCGTGAAGACCATGCGATTAGTCGACCAGATCGCTGCCCAGGTACGCTAGCCCGTCGCCTCTCGATTAACGTGTCCCACGCAAGTAGTCCAAAGCCTTCGTGTAACTCCGGCGTTCAAGAAAATGTCGAAGTTCCGGCGGATCCGTCGGGGTTAACCGGCCCGCCAACCTCTCCACCTCTCGAATTGCGTCACGCAACTCATGTGGTGGCCCGTCAGGCGCCCCGATTGCCCGGAGAAGCGCTTCGAGCGCCTCGACCAGGCCCTCGTATGCTGTCACGCTAATATCCCCTCTCCATGATCGAGTTCTAGTCGTCCCATCGCTCGGTTTCTGTTTGAATCCTACGCTGCCAACCATCTAGAGAACAGGCTGCGGCTGAACCGTCGTCGCCAACCCATCCCTCGCACAACGTCTGCGCTTGCGTACTTTGGTAAGCCGCCCGCCCCTAAAGTAATCGCCGCTCCTAAACCAGCCCCTCAACTTCCGTTCACTTGGAAGTCCGCTGTTTGCTCGCTATAGTGCGTCTTCCTATGGGCATCTCCCAAGCCGTCCGACAGCTACGCGAGCAGCGCCGCCTCACCAAGGCGGAGCTGGCCGCTCGGTGCGGGCTTGCACCCTCCTATTTATCGCGGTTGGAGAGCGGGGACTACAAGAGCCCAACGGTTGCAACCCTTGTAACTATCGCCCAGGGACTTGAAGTTGACCCTCGGGAACTTCTGGTGCTCGCAGGTTTCGTCCCAGACGATCTAGACCGCGCACGTCGGCAGTTCGCCGAACAATCAATCGCCCAGGTCGCCGAGTCAGCCATACGGTCCATTTCCCAAACCGTTCGGAGTACCTTAAACCCCGACGACCCTATGACCGATGACGCCGTACTACATGTCGACCGCACGTTACTGGCCGAACGCCTCCGGACACACCGAAAGGCTGCCGGCATTGCCGCGCGCCAGGCCAGCCGACGAGCCAACGTGCGACCTGCGGTTATCACCGATCTGGAAGCTGGCCGTGAGCCTGCCCACCCAACCGACGTTGTGCGTGTTCTCACGGTCGGTTATGGCATGGACTCGCATGCTGTAGACGACCTGCTCTTTGAGGTGGGCCTTAGCCAGTTCCTCGCCGACGACGTCGTGCTGTCGCCAGAATCGCGGCGAATGACGCTGGAATTTGCACGCCTTGCCCGCATGCGTGACCGTCAAGCATCCGGGCCAATAGTGGGCTAACCCTAACACCCAGGCTTCTTCCACCCCGCCCGCAGGCAGGCACCGATACACAACCCGGTTGCCCTTTAGGCCCCGGAGATCAACAGGTAGCCTAGCTGCCTACGATTGCCGGTGCGATCGCCAGCGATGTAGTGACATTGCTGGCCAACCCTCCCGCTGTTGTGAACGACACCCACGTCGTCCCGTCGAATCGGCCAACACCGCCGTCAGTCGCGACCCAGATGTTCCCCTGCGCGTCTTCCGCCAAAGCTCGCGTGCTATTTGAGGGCACACCAGAATTAGCAACATTGGAAGTCGAAAACACACCGTTGATATACCGACTCACACCACCCTCTGTCGCAAACCAGACCGCACCATCGGACCCAACCAAGATATCGCGAACATCGTTACTTCCCAGCCCATTCGCCGTTGTATATGACGTCCAGGCCACCAAATTCTGCGTGTGTGAGACCCCCGCGGTACCTGTGCCAAACCAGAAGGCCCCCGTGGCATCGATCGTCACCGCGGTTACATCATTGTCGAGAATTCCAGAGTTTGCCGTCGTATAGGTAGTCCACGTGTTTGCAGTCTGGTCGTATAGGGCCGCCCCGCCCGCCGTAGCAAACCAAAGCCGTCCCTGCGACTCAGACACCATGTGCAAGTCCCGAATCGTGTTGCTGGGAATATTGGAGTTGTCCTTACGGTACCTCGCCCAGTTCACACCATCGAAGCGACTTGCACCCTGGTCTGGGTGCCCAAACCACACATAGTCGGCTGACTGGCGACCCGCCAGATCACGCACGTCATCAGAGCCAATCCCGCCGGTCGTTGTCGCCTTACTGAATACAGCGCCAATCCCTGCCCGGCTTATGCGAACGGCCCCGGTATCAGTGCCAGCCCAGATCAAACCGTCCTTATCAACGAGAACCGTTCTAACAAGGTTTGTGCTCAGAACAGAGTTGGTCGCATTGAATTGAGTCCAGCTCGTGCCGTCGTAGAGAGCCACACCCCCGTCCAGCGTCCCCACAACAATCAGCTCTGCTGCTGCGCTCGGCAGCACTTGGGGCGTAGGAACGGGCGTCGCCGTCGCCGCCGGGGTCGGCGTTGCAGTAACGATCACAGGGGTGGCCGTGGGCACAGCAACCGAACCCGCCGGGGTTGGCTGAACGACCTCCGGAGAAAACACACTCCCTATGGTCAGGGCGCTCGCCGCTGTGAACGCGCCGATCTGTTGCCACGCGCCACCCGGCCGCTTTTGGTTGCGCAAATCATCACCAAGCAGCCGAAGCTTGACCGACGCCGAAGGGTCCTGCGGGTGATACTCCATCACGGCCGCCTGGAAGTATTGCCTCACAAAGCCCGGTGTCGCCGCAGCGATATGAACCGTGCCGGCTGCATTCGTGTCTATACGGGCCTCGGTCTTTGGATGACCAAAGGCCTGAGTTCCACCAAGCTCATTAAAGAAGGACAGGAACCCGGTATTGACACCTCCAACCGAAAAATTGGAGACCCTGTGTCCCCACGGCCCGAGCTGTTCACCGCTGTTGTTGTTGATCGTCCCTGGCTCAACACCGAGATCCGTGCTACCCCCAGCGCCGCCACCAAAGTAGTCCCAAGTCAATCGGCGCTCCAGCACATACCCATTGCCAACGTCGTGAAAATCGATAACACCGCGCTGGAAATACTGCGTGAGCGTGCCAGTTTCCTCTACATGAACCTCAGAAGTGGGGTGCCCCCACCTCTTGAGCCCCCCCGTGCTGTCAACCCGCCCCTTAAAGTCGGCCGTCAGCACTTCGGCCCCCACGGTCACGTTCAAGCGCGGCACGTTGTGACGAAGGATCGCGTTCCCAGGCTCGGTGTGAAAGCTGTTATCCGCAACCGTGATTGTGCCGAAGCCTGACGACACCTGGGCCGCCAGCGCAGCTGGGCCAAAGGCCAGCGCTAGCAGGAGGCCGAGCGCCGCAATTGCGACTAGAGGGCGTGCGCGAGTCAGGACAGCGGCCCCTCTCTACACATCCGCGTGTACCGTTGCGTGGTTACCCACCTCTCCGGCTACTCAAAGGGCGAACCCGGCGTGCGCGTAGATTATAGGCCATGACGAAAAGTGCGCCACTCCCGCAACCATCATTTCAGAAACATCGCCAATCCAACCACCATCAACGGGAGCACCAACCCAAGGCTTGCGCCCACAGCAAGGTCGCGCCGTAGGTACGTGAGGACGGGCTCACCTGCTAACACCACACGCCCCGTGTCCACGGGGACCTCTGGACGCTCATCCGCCTCCTTAGCTTTCACCCGCTCCGGGCCTGCGGTCGACAGGCCCCGTCTCAGCGGCGCTCGGCGACGGCGACGCGTCGATCGGCGGTTACGCGCCACAGCCCTGTCCCCGCCGGGTCAAGGAACACCAATGTTTCACGTGAAACATTTACTCAGGGAGCAGCTCGTCTAGCACAGCATTGAGTTCGTCGTGGCCCCGATACTCGATTTGGATGCGCCCGCGCTCCCTGGTGCCCGTGATGCGCACGCGCGCTGCCAATCGCCGCTGCAACCTCTCCGCCACGCTCTGGAGCTCGACGTCCACCACGGCAGGACGCTGCTCCTTTGCCGGAGCGCCTGGGTGTCGCGCCGCGCGTTCGACCTCTCGAACACTTAGCCCCTCACTCAAGATCCGTTGAAGCAGTCTTTGCCGGGCACCGGAGTCGGCTTGTGCCAGAAGGGCAAGCCCATGGCCGCCGGTTATCCGACCGCTTGAGATCGCATCTTGCGCTACGGTTCCAAGTTCCAGCAATCGCACCGTGTTCGCAACCGTGGATCGGCTCACGCCTACCACCTCTGCAATTTGCGCTTGTGTCATTCCAAATTCTTCGATCAACGTTTTGTAGGCGGCAGCCCGCTCCATGGATCCGAGGTCTCGCCGCTGCACGTTCTCGACTAACGCCAGCTCCATCCGCTGTTTGGCATTAGCCGCGATTACCTTCACCGGCACTTCGTGCAAGCCGGCTCGACGCGCCGCCCGCCAGCGCCGTTCCCCAGCAACGAGCAGGAAGCGTCCAGGCTGTGTCGGTGCTGGTGTCACCAGGAGGGGCTGCAGGATCCCGTGTTGCTGAATCGACGCGGTGAGGGCTGCTTCCTCGTCTGGCTCATATTTTTGTCGTGGCTGTTCAGGGTTGGGCTCGATTTTGTTTACGGGTATCGAGCGCCTGTCTCCGATTACATCGGCTAACACTTGATCAAGCCCTCTCCCTAGCGCCCTATTGGGGGCCATACGCTAACACCTCTTCTGTAAACGCCGCGTACGCTTGCGCGGCGCTACCTGCCTCGTCGTGCTCAAAAATCGTCCGTCGAAAGCCAGGGGCCTCTGCCATCCGCACACTTCGGGGAATTACCGAGCGACTTACCTGTTTCCCAAAGTGCGCTCTCAATTCTGCCTCAACTTCTCCGGATAGGTTGTTCCTGCGATCGAACATCGTGATCAGATAGCGGATCTGTAACGTTCCGGTGGTTCCTCTGACGCTGTCAACCGCTCTCAGTAGCGACGAAAGCCCCTCGAGTGCCAGGTATTCGCTTTGCACCGGGATTATCAATTCGTCGCTTTCTTGCAAGGCTAAGATTGTTGGTCCGCTAATACTGGGCGGACAATCGAGGATCACAAAGTCAAAAGATTTCTTCGTGTCCTCTGTCCGCCACGGACAGGTGCGTCTTCCCTCTAGCGACCAGGTAGCCATCCTGCTTCCTCCGGCAATGAGGCTCAGACCGTTCCGACCTGTTTCAGAGCAGGCTTCCCGCAGGGTGACCTCGCCCTGTAATACTTCGGCGATCCCTGGTGTACGTTGACCAACTGCGAGGTTACCGGTTGCGTTCGCCTGCGGGTCAAGATCAATTACCAGCGTTCGTTTGCTCCGAGCGGCCAAGCCTGCTGCCAGGGTAATAGCAGTTGCGGTCTTTCCTACCCCGCCCTTCTGGTTTGCAACCGCCAACACGCGACACTGCATTTGATGTCAGCGTCGCACACTAAAGACGGTTTCTGGAAAGGGGTGAAAAGAATCTAGACGTAGAAGTAGCAATAGGGGTGTGAATTGTGTGTTGAAAGGCAGGTGCCCAGTAGTAACTGGTTCGCAATGGCGCTGGGGGTGTCGAGACGATGGGCGATTTCCGTGGATAGAGAGTTGACTGGTTGGGTGGAGCAGGAAGCGGGTGTAGGAGAAGCGCACCGAGGGAAGTCGTTAAGGGAGGTTTATCCACAAACGAACAGGGTTATCCACGTTTAACGGGCAGTTGTCCACACAAACGGATCGCTACGAGTTGCTAGCGAGGCGGGCACGGATGGCCTCGAGGTCCCCTTTTAGGCGGTCTTCAAGCTTCAGTCGGCGCTCAATCTTTGCGCATCCGTGGAGTACGGTGGAATGGTCGCGCCCGCCCAGGATGCGGCCGATCTCGGGGTAAGTCTCTCGACCATCATTGCGGATCAAGTACATAGCGACTTGTCGGCTAGCGGCGGTGCGAGCGTCACGGCGCTTTCCTACAAGGTCGTCAGTGGGCACTTCGAAGTGATCTGCAACCGCAGCGATGACGGCTGCGGGCTTGGGGGGGCGATCGGAGGTGGATCGTCCGAGGCCAGACAGCGCCTGCTCAGCGGTATCTGAGCTTAGGTCGAGGCCGTTGAGCTCGGAATAGATCAGCGTGCGTGTGAGCGCACCCTCAAGCTCGCGGACATTGCGCGTGACTCGCTCCGCGAGGTAGTCAATGACTGGCTCCGGCACAGAGACGCTGGCATAGGCAGCCTGTTCCTGAAGGATGGCACGCCGAAGGTCGAGGTCCGGCGCCTGAAGGTCGGCGACTAAGCCGGCCTCAAAGCGACTACGAAGGCGCGCTTCAAGACGCGGAATCTCGCTCGGAGGCCGATCGCTGGTGAGTACTATCTGGGCGCCGGCCTCATAGAGTGAGTTAAAGGTGTGGAAAAGCTCTTCTTGGGACGCCTCTGTGCGGGATAGGAACTCAACATCGTCAATCATTAAGGCGTCAACGGTGCGGTAACGTTCTCGGAAGTGGCGAGTGCGGTCGCCGCGATTCTCGGTGCGAATCGCATGCAAGAGATCATTCACGAAAGTCTCGCAGGGGACATAGCGGAGACGTAATTGAGGCGTTTGGACACGGAGCGCGTGGCCGATCGCGTGCAGTAAGTGCGTTTTACCAAGCCCGACGCCGCTGTATAGGAAGAGGGGGTTGTAGACCTCGCCAGGTCGCTCGCTTGCACGAAGCGCTGCTGCGTGAGCAAGTCGGTTGGAGCCCCCTACGACAAACCGCTCAAACGTGTACCGTGGATTAAGGCGCACGCCCACGGGGTCGCCGTAGACGGCGGGCGTGTCGCTCGTTGATGGGGCCAAGTCCGGCAGGGGCTCTCGCGCAGCGGCCGGTGTGTGAACTACAAAGGTAACGTCCACGTCACCCCCGTGCGCCTTGGCGGCCGCTTGAGAGACGAGCCCGCGGTATTTTCGCTCCACGGTTTCCTTGGCGAATACCGTAGGAACTCCGACCACAAGCTCCCGTTCATCCGCCCGCACGAATGCGGTGTCGCGAAACCAAGCGGCAAAGTCGGCACGTGGGACCTCTACTTCTAAGGCCCCGAGCACCGCGTCCCACGTACGCTGGTTAAGCATCTGTCCTTGCCAAACTGTGTTCCTGATTTATGTCGGGGCGCAGATCGTAGCAAAGCCGTTTCCCGCGGTCTATCTCGTGTAAACCTGATGACGTCGGAACTTTTGGGTGCGTGGAGTTTATTTGTGTGACGCTCGGCCTCCCCACGGGCTCCAAGTGGTCACAGAGGATGTCTGTCGATATGAGACTGCTTCGAGGCGAGACAGTTCGGCCCACGGCGGTACGTTACCAGTGACAAGTCGAACCGCGTAGACGTGACCAGTCGGGAACATGGATTTGAAGCACCTGGGCCGCGCTTCGCGCCTGCTCGAAAGGGTTGAGCGTTACAAAGAGCACGCAGGCGTTACCAGCGTGTCTAAAAGTGTGACCCTTGAGTGCTTTGGGGTGTCGTCAGGCTCGTGCGTTGCTCGCATATTCTGTTGACTGGGTACGGTGCGGCAGGGGCCTGGTGCGCTCGGTATGCGAGTTGCGTCCGTGCTGGTGGCGGGCGGCCGGGACAAACGGGTTAACGCCTAGCCGATAAGGTTGGTCACGAACTCGAAGCCGGCGACACCGGCCAGAGCGAACCCGAGGTTCTTTAGAACAAGGCCAGGCCAAGTAGCAGCTACGAACTTGAAGACGCCGAATCTGGTGGCCCCGGCAACCATGCCCGCAATGTCAAAAAAGGGATTGGGGATTACGGCGAGCACGAATAAGGTCAGCAGCCCTCGCTTGACCATCCAGCGGTGAACAGGCACATATCCACGCATGCGCGCGACAGCAGGGTTTCCTGCCCAGCCTAGGTAGTAACCTGTTAGTTCGCCGACCTGCTGACCTGTAGCAGCAACAAGCCCAACAGCCCAGATGTTATCGAGGGCGACGGCAAAGGCACCGACGCTGATCGCGGCCGGCGCTGGAAGGATAATTGTGGCGCTGGCCACCACCGTGATCACGAATACTGCGAGGTAGCCCGCGCCTTGAAGATGCTCGTGGACCTGATCGCTGTACACAACCGCGAGGACAGCAATGGCAAAAACGCCAACGAGCCCGACGGCCTGGATCAATCGACGCAACCAAGGTGGAGGTGTCATTGGAAGACGGTACCGCAGGAAGGGCGAGTCGGGGGCTAAACAACGTTAGCCCGTGCAGATTGCTGGGTAGGGGACCGCCAAACCCCGTCAGGTTTTTGGGCCGGGTGGGAGCTGTTTTGGACGTAAACAACATCACGGAGCCGTCAGGAAGACACGGACAGGTCACGCTATCGTAGGCTTCCGAGAAATAGCGGTTGTCATTTCGGGGCTACAGAAGTGTGTAAACCCAGAGCTCCTTTGTTGGGCGCAGTGTGGGTGTGAGGCCTCGAATGCGTCGGGTAATCGAGTGCGGGCTCGCAACAGACAGATGCGCGGAGAAGAATCATTGAGCATTGGCACGGTGGAGGGTTAGATAGGTGGCATTCCCCGAGATGGGACGAGAGCACGTAATGCGTGGCAGTCAGGCAGGATGCTTTGCCAGCCATGGCTAAAGGTAGACGACGTGTTCGACTAACACGAAAACGGTCGCGACGCCTCTGGCTTTGGTTGAGCGTCGTGTCTGGCGCGGCCGTTTCGCTGGGTGCCGCTGTTATGGCATTCGTGATAGTTACCGGTATTGGGATTGGAATTGCGGTCAGTGTGGCGTCAAGCTTCTTGGAGGATCTGCCGCAGGTGGATGAAATCGCTAGCGTGGGAGAAAAGCTATTTCAGACGACTACGATCCGCGACCGTACCGGTAGGACGCTCGGGAGCCTCCTGGGTGAAGGGCGGCGCACAGTTGTTGCGCCGGAGAATATCCCGCAGGTCGTGAAGGTGGCCGTAATCGCGTCAGAGGATGCCACCTTCTATGAGAATCCCGGTGTTGAGGTTCGAGCAATCCTACGGGCGCTTTGGCAGAACTTCCGTGGAGGACAGGTCGTGTCTGGCGCCAGCACCATCACCCAACAGCTCGTCAAGAACGTGCTACTTACGCCGGAAGAAACATATGAGCGGAAGTTGCGAGAGGCGGTGCTCGCCTGGCAAATCAGCCAGAGATTTTCGAAGGACGAGATCCTTGGGCTGTACTTGAACCAGAATTACTATGGGAGTCTCGCCTATGGCGTGGTTGCTGCAGCCGACACGTATTTTGGCAAAGCCTTAGGTGAGATTACGCTGGCCGAGGCGGCCATGTTGGCAGGCATTCTAAGAGCGCCCTCAACCGACAACCCGCAAGTCGATCCAGTAGCCGCCCGACGCGAGCAACTTCGGGTGCTAGCCGCTATCGAGCGCCATGGGCTCGCGTCGATAGAGCAGGTGGTAGAAGCGCGAGAAGAAAACGTTGCCGTTAAGCCAACACGGCAGACGACTTCACCCGCCCCTCACTTTCTGGAGCACGTTGTGCGGGAGCTGCAGAACCGATATGGACCCGAGATAAGTCGGCTGGGTTGGGACGTGACAACAACCCTCGATCTAGAGCTCCAGGCTGCTGCGGAAGCGCGGGCTCGGGAACATGTTAGATCGCTGTCGGATCGAAAGGTCACAAACGCGGCGGTGGTGTCGATGCGTCCGGGGACCGGAGAAATCCTTGCCATGGTTGGCAGTCTTAATTTCAACAACCCTGAGATAGATGGTCAGGTAAATGTTGCGACGGCTCTACGGCAGCCGGGCTCGGCGTTCAAGCTGTTCACCTACGCCAGTGCACTTGAGCAACGATATAGCCCTGCCACCATGTTATTGGATATACCGACGGCAATCCCCATCGTGGGGCAGGAGCCCTATCGACCCAGAAACTACGACCGGGCCTTTCGCGGCCCGGTCAGTCTGAGAACAGCACTCGCAAGCTCGCTAAACGTGCCGGCAGTTCGAACGCAGGTGGCTGCAGGGGTAGAGGCGACCGTCACATTGGCGGAGCGGATGGGGATTAGCACGCTGGCAGACCGATCGCGCATCGGTCCGTCAATAGCACTCGGATCAAATGAGGTGCGACTCATTGAGCTAACAACCGCGTATGCAACGGTGGCAAACCAAGGTAGACGAGTTAGCCCAACCACGATTTTGTGTGTTCGGGATTCCCAGGGTCGCATCGTCGAGCAGCTCGGTGATGGATGTGCTGCAGCCCGAGAGGTGCGACCGTTGACGGTCTCAAGCATGGCTCTGGCCCAACGTGTTATTTCTGCCGATGTCGCCTACCTGTTGACATCGATCCTTTCGGACAGCGAGGCGCGTCTACAGGGCTTCGGCGAAGCCGGCGAACTACTTGAACTCGATGGCAGACCGGCAGCAGTTAAGACGGGGACGACTGAGAACACGCGTGATGCGCTCACGATCGGATTTACACCACAGTTTGCAACGGGTGTATGGGTTGGTAATGCGGATGGATCACCGATGGATGACGTGACAGGGGTGAGAGGCGCATCACCGATCTGGAAAAAGGTGATGGACTATGCGCATGAGGGCCTTGATGTTCGTGAGTGGAAGCGTCCAGCAACGATAGTTGTTCAAGAGGTAGATGTGGTCTCGGGGTTTTTGCCGTCACCATTCACGCCCGAGACCCGAGAGGAAGAGTTCATGTCTGGCCACGTGCCCACGCAACGGGACGTTGTTCACCAACCGTTTCGTGTGCACGTGGCGACCGGATTATTGGCTACACCGGACACTCCACCGGATCAGGTTAAGGAGCAAATCTATGTGGTGCTGCCAATCGAGGCGGAAGCTTGGCAACGAAGCGTAAAGCCCGACTCACCACTTCGGCTACCTCCAGATGGCTTCGTCGGAAAGAGTGACTTGCTCGGGTCGGAGAAGGGAGTGTTGGTGACGACGCCGACGGAGGGCGCACAGATCCGGAGTATTCTTGAGATTGTCGGATCGGCCTCGATCCCCGGTTTTGTTTCCGCGGAACTGGAGCTGGGGGAAGGTGTGGTGCCTAGTAGGTGGAATCGAATCGGCGATCCGGTAGTGGAGCCACGAAGTGGAAGCTCGCTCGGGGCTATTGACACGATTCAATTGCCTGACGGTGCATACACGCTTCGGCTGACGGTCCGTGCTGTGGATGGTGGTGCTGAAATCGCCCTGCGACGCTTCACGGTGGACAATACGCCGCCGACGGTGGAACTGTTGGGTCGTACTCCTGAGACAAGCGAAGTCGCCGGGATGGTTGGGCTGGGTGCAAAGGTCACAGATGCGGGAGGCATTGCGCGCGTGGAGTTTCTGGTCGACGGAGAATCTGTAGGAGTTCGGCTCCGCACGCCCTATACCGTCGAGTGGGCGAGCCAGCCCGGGGAGCACCGGCTGGTTGCGGTGGCCACTGACCGGGCAGGAAATGTTGGTCGAACGGAGCCGGTTACGGTGCGTGTCAGGTAAGAGTAAAGGGAAGCTTGTTGAGTTGGAACCGGTCCGATGTAGAATGCACACAACGTCAGGTTCGTAGTGCAAGGAATACGTAGGCTCTGTACGACCCCGAACTGACGGTGCCCAAAATGGTCGGTAAGTTGCTAGCCCTGACCCGGTCGATGAGCAGCCTTGAAGGCCGACGGTGCGCATGAGGAGCTTGCAGCAGTATCGGCTGTTTGTGACGCTGTTCATCCTTCCAATTCTGGTGATCGTGGGGGTCGTGGTCGCCATCACGTTTGTAGCGGGCGGAGATGAGGGTGAACCCGCGGAGACTGTTGGGGGTACTGCTCAAACAACTGCAGGGACGGGGCTGCCGGGTACAACCGTAAGTTCGCAGGCTCCAATAGTTACCATGCCTGCTATAGCAACGGCCCCAACACAGACGCCGGTTCCCGAGCCGACACCGATAGATCAGCCCACGCCTACCGTGTCACCCACGCCAACAATGCCGCCTGTCGACACTCCAACGCCTGAACCCGAAGGCCCAATCGAATACGCGGTACAGGATGGTGACACGTTGTTCACCATTGCGGTCGAGTTTGGTGTGTCCGTTCAGGACCTCGTGGAATTTAATGAGCTTCCAGATGAAAACTTTGTGTTTGTAGGGCAGGTGTTGGAGATTCCTACTGACCCGTCGCAGATCATTGAGCGTCGTGAATCACGGCCTATCCCGACCACCGCCGTTGTCATTCCAGTTGAAGGCTTGAATGTGCGAGATGAAGCAAACACAGAGACGAGTACGGTGCAGTATGTGGCCGGCGGTGGTTCCGAGTTGGCCTTAACAGGCGTGAAGAAGACGATTGACGGAGTCGAATGGTGGGAGCTGGATGACGGGAACTGGACGCAGGGCCAATACCTTGAGCTTGGTGTTAAAGCGGCGCCAACGGAGGCTCCGACCGAGACCCCTGCACCTGAGGCGGGCACAACCCCGGCGGGTGACGCGACGACAACCCCGGCGGGTGATGCGACGACAACCCCGGCGGTCGCAGGCGATACGGTGA
>CAYLKA010000054.1:0-7524 GCA_964384125.1 uncultured Gammaproteobacteria bacterium
CTCGGGATCGATGGCCATCCGGTCCTGCAAACACCCAATATGGATGAAATCGCTTGCGATGGGGTGAGGTTTCGTCGAGCCTATGCGGAATGTCCGTCATGTATCCCTGCTCGACGCACACTGATGTCGGGGCAAGCGCCCGCAGCGCAGGGCATGGTTGGGTTCATCGGTCGTGTTCCGTTTGATCCGCCGGCAACACTCGCCGGGGAGTTGCGGAACGCGGGCTATGAAACCCGAATGATCGGTAAATTGCATTTGTGGCCGCCGAGACAGCGCTTCGGGTTTGATTGTGTTGAGTGGGCGGAATCGACTCGCGGACCTCCAGCAAACGCCGGGAATGACTATCTTGACTGGCTGCACGGCGAGGTTCCGGTGGACCGCTGGGCGATGGCACATGGTGCGACGCCTAATGGATGGATTGGTCGCCCGAACCATCTGCCGACAGCTCTTACGCATAGTGCGTGGTGTGTGACACGAGCGATTGAATTCTTGCGGCGGAGAGATCCAACGGCGCCGTTTTTCTTGAACGTGTCTTTTATTGATCCGCATCCCCCGTTTACGCCGCCAAAGATCTTCTACGATCAATATGATCGTATGGCGCTTCCGGATCCTGTTATTGGGGATTGGGTGGTGCCGTTTTCCGGGCCGCGACGTGGACTCGATCCGGAGGGCAGTGACTATGGTATGCGGCTTGATCTGGATCCAATCCAGATGCACACCTGCCGAGCGGCCTACTACGGACTGATTGCACACGTCGACGCCGAACTTGGACGTCTGGTCCAGTTCATGCGTGATCAGGATGTATTGGATGACACGTTCATTGTGTTTGTGTCCGATCACGGGGAGATGCTGGGTGATCATCAGCTGTTTGAAAAGACCCGAGCCTTCGAGGCTTCGGCACGGGTACCGTTCCTCTGTCGTGCCCCGGATTGGATGGAATGTGTGCCTGGCGTGATTCTGGATCATCCCGTGGGCCTGCAGGATGTGATGCCGACCCTCTTAGATGTGGCTGGCACTTCGGTTCCTCCGGCGGTCACGGGACGGAGCGTGCTGCCATTGTGGCGTTCTTCTGACGCACCGTGGCGTGATGTCCTGCACGGCGAGCACAGTGGATTTCAAGACTACGTACGGGACGGGAACCATTTTCTTGTGGACGGTCGCATGAAATACATCTGGTTTAGCCAGACTGGTTCGGAGCTCTTGTTCGACCTGTCGGTTGATCCGAATGAGTGTCACGATCTGTCCGGTGAACAGGATTTGATGTCGTGGCGGTCCCGATTGGCTGATGTTCTACGCGACCGCCCGGAAGGGCTCACAGAGGGGGCGCGTTTGATAGATGGGCAACCGGATGACCACCTGCTTCGGACACATGTTCCTGATGGTATGACGATGTCGCGTCGCTATCGGCCCTAGCGACGTCCGCCCGCCATGCGTGCTGCTTCGGGCAACGCGCGCAATCGGAGCATGGAGCAGATGCCGATCACTGGTCCTAACGCGAGAAGGATGAAGGCTAGTGCCCACCGAGATTGATTCTCAATGATAAGACCGATCAAATGAATGCTGGGAAACGTGAGTAAGAACCCGATTGAGGTCTGGGTGGTAAGAGCGCTGCCCACATACTTCGGCGGACTTAGCTCTGAAATGGCGGCTGAGAACTGGGCCGAGTCAGCCACTACGCTGAGTCCCCAGAGAAAGGTGATCGGTATCAGAATCCAGAGTGGCCCGTTGATAAGTCCAGCCATGACGATCGCCATGCTTCCACTGATAATCATCGCGGCCGTGGCGACCGCTGTTCGACCCACACGGTCCGCGATTGCACCGGCCACCACCGAGCCGGCTCCACCGAGTGCGATGGCGGTGAACGACAGTGCGGCAGCAAGGGAAGGATCGCCGCCCTTACGTGTAATGATCTGGAGAAGGAATAGCGGCAGCCAGGCCCACATCGCATATAACTCCCATTGGTGTCCCAGGTATCCAAGTAACGCTAGACGGGTTCCACGGGCGCGGAATACGTGTAGGACGAAACGCGGATTGAAGCGCGCCGCTGGTGCGCTGAACGGACCCTGGCGTACGCCGACCAATATTGTTACGCCGGCGATTAGGGCTAGGGCTGCGGTTACGAGCACGACATGTCGCCAGGGCACGTCGAGTAAGGCTCGGACCAAATGGGGACTGGCCGAACCAATGGTTAGGGCACCGACGATAAGAGCGAGTGCGAGACCACGATGTTGACGGGTCCAGGTCGTTGCAAGCTTCATTCCTGGCGGATATACCCCGGCCAGAAACACTCCGGTAAGAAATCGAAAAAGCACGCCATCCACCATCCCGGTTGTGGTCACTGCGAACACTGCGGTTGTGAGCGCGGTGCCACCGGCACTGAGTGCAAAGAGACGGGCGGCATCCATCCGGTCCGGCAAGTTGAGCAATCCGCTACCGAGGGTCCCGACTACAAATCCCAGCTGCACCGCAATCGTTAGCCAGGCAACGGCGGTTGCCGAGAGCGTCCATTCCGTCTGAATTTGTGGGGCGACTGCGGCGGTACTAAACCAGGGCGCCAGAGCTAGCAGCTCTGCGACCGTCAGTAGCGCAAGGCTTGCCCGCTGCTTGGGAATGTTCTCGCTTACGCGTGCTGGTCGTCCAATCGGGGAAATATGAATGGGAATCGATTCTCTGGGTGGGTGTGTCAGAACGCAGGGTACCCGTGTCGGACATACGACAATAGACAAGGCCCCCGCTCAGCGGGGGCCTTGTCTCGACAGCGCGTCGAGTTCTAGCGCTTGACGTCGCCGGCGTTCAGTTGATCCTGCCACTTCTTGAGCAGAGCGTTGGCTTTGGCACTGCCTTCTTCCAATGCCTGCTGTGCACCCTGTTCTCCGACCAATGACTTGTCAAGGAAGGGCCGAATAACGTTGCGGTACTCGGCTAGGAACCCGCCAGGCACGTACCACTGCATTGACCGCAGATACGGGGTCGCAATGTATTCGTACAGGTGGTGCATTCCTTCCGGCGGCCCTGCTGTGGCTGCCTTGTCATTCTTTGTGTCTTTCCACAGCGGAACGTGGCCACGGTCGATCGCGACACGACCCTGTACCTCAGGTCCGGCCAGGAAGTACACCCAATCCACCGTTTGCTCTTCGACGCCAGTCACGGTCGCGGTTTTGGCGACGATGTGTGGCTGGTCATTCCACTCGGCATTGGAATGGTCAGTATTTTCACCCCAGGGGGTGGGTCCGAGTGACCACTTAAAGCGGTCTTTGATACGGGGGATGTTGCCACCCGTGCCGTAGACCGATCCTCCGATGTCGACCGCCTGTTTCCCGGCTGCGAACGGATTTCCGAACTCGCCTTTCAGGCCGCTCCGCTCCTCAGGTGTATAGGACACATCGTGGACGTGGATGTAGTCGCAAATGTCCTGCCAACCCTTCCAACCCTCGCCTAGCGGTGGTCCCCAGATCTGGTGGCCATCGGGCCCATCAACGCGAGCCTGACCATCGTTGTACCCGTACATCTGTGGGAATGCTTGAAATTGCTCGGAACGTGTGGCTCGGATGCCATAGATGTTTTGTTCCTTGTCCCGAACTTTCTTCAATTCCTCAGTAAGGTCGCTGTATCGCATGCCTTCGGTTGGTGCGTTGGCACCCGCGTTTTCGAACAGGGTGATGTTCCACATCAGCCCGCCAATCGCACCCTGGTACGGGAGGCCATACAGGGGACCCTGAAGTCTGGTTGAATCGTAGGGGTAGCTCTGGTCCTTGTTGTCGGAGTAAATGTCCGGCTGGAACCAGTAATTACTGGGATCGTAACCGTCGATCTTGGCCAGAAGATCATCGATCTGGAGCCAGATTCCGGCGCCCTGAAATTGCTGAAACGAGACGCCGTTCAACAAGTTCGACTCGGATAGCGTGCCCGAAACTGCCTCAATGGCAATTTTCTCGTAGTAAACGTGGTCCTGGGGAATGAATTTGACTCGGACGTCGGGACGCTGGCTATGGAACTTGTCGAGCGCCCAGGACATTGCTTTTCCGCGTGGTCCACTGGTGTGGTCTGTGGCGTGTTCGATTTTCACAGTGCGTTTCTGCGGTGTAGCAGGAACTTCGACGATCTTCTCTACGACCTTCTCTACTTCAACGATCTTTTCAACAGTCTTTGTTTCTCCGCAGGCGAACAAGGCAGTGGATGCCATAACGCCAGCGGTACCGGCAACCGTTCCACGGAGAACGGAACGCCGTGACAGGGAGTAATTTTCCATACTGTGATCACCTTCGTCGAGCGAGCTGGAACGACTGTGTGCCGATCCCAATATTGCTACGAAACGTGGTGAAATCTACAACGATTTGGTGGATTAGTCGAGGGTTTTCAGGTCGATTCAGGATCGCGTAGGTGCGTTGAGTGTTGGCGGGCGCGGTGGTGGCTGGATAACGGAAGGCCATGAGTCGCCGGTCGAGGTGATCCAGGAGCCGAGGCCGCGGCGTGCTTGTTCAAGCACAAGGGCGTGCGCAGGACTCTCGATAAGGTTGATCATTTCCAGCGGGTCGTCGTGCAGATCGTAGAGTTCGTCGCTGTCATCCTGCGACTCAACGTATTTCCAGCGCTCCCCAACCCACATCCGGAGGGGGTGTAGTGGATCAGTCCAATTCACTGAGTGGAACTCAGCGGCGACCCCGTCATTCACGGCATGGTCCGCACCACGTATGAGGTCACCGAAGTCGATACCCTGAAGGATGGATGCCGGGTCCCCACCGCAGAAACGCACGATTGTGGGGACGAGGTCGATCAGGGAAACCACGTGGGCACAACGATGCGGTGTTCCCACGCCTCCCGGAGGATGAATGATCATCGGGATCCGTACGAGATCCTCATACATGAGAGCGCCTTTTGCGATCAGACCGTGGTATCCCAGCATCTCGCCGTGGTCGGAAAAGAAGATGAATAACGTGTTGTCCCACTTCTCAGCGTCAAGCAGCGCAGTAATCAACCGGCCGACGAGGTGATCGACATAGCTCACCGCGCCCCAGTAGGCCGCGCGCATGGCGCGCATCTGCTGTTCAGTCCAGTCGGTCACCACTTGCAATTGCTCCGCTTTACGATGGGCGACGAGCGCAGGTCCGGCTGGGTCCTTCCAGTTTGGTGGTAGGTCCATCGCATCCGAATCGAACATGGAGTGGAAGGGTTCTGGCGAGGTGTAGGGCGGGTGGGGTTCATTGCAGGAATAGACGAGACAAAAGGGCGTGTCGTCATTCTTGCGGCTTCGGACCCAGCCTGTTGCGTGGTCCATATGGAAGAACGACGGATGGTGAGCAAGTGGGAGAAGCGATGGTCCGACCTGAGTATGTTCGTCGTAGGTCGTGGGGTCAGGTTCCAGGCCCGATTCTTTCCCACCAATCGCAACCCCGACCTGTTGCGTTAGTCGTAGGACCATGTTCTGCGTGCGGGAATCGACGTCGTAATCGGATGATCCGGACCAGAGGTCGGGAAAGCCAGGTCGGGAAGCCCCGCTGCCAAGATGCCACTTGCCCGCGTATCCCCGGAGATAACCCAGATTGCCAAGATAATCGCCCAGGTTTCGCACACCGTCCGGGTAGTGCATGAGGTCGCATCCAGGACGCATCTGGTGGTTGGCCACCATGCCGTTGGTGTGGGGGTACAGGCCGGATAGCGTGGCCATTCGTGATGGAGTGCAGATCGGATATGGGCAATAGGCGCGGTCGAAGATGACTCCGTCACGGGCGACCCAATCGAGATGTGGAGTTCGAACGCCCGACGCGCTTGCAGCGCCAATCGTGTCGGCTCGTTGCTGATCGCTGATAAAGAGAACGACGTTTGGTGGCCGGGTACTCATCGGTCGTGTTCTCCAGGGTGGCGCCCGCTAGGGCGTCTGGCTTCGGACGCAGGTTTATCTTGTAGTCGGTGATGCTGTCCAATCAGCGGTTGTTCGTACCAACTCGTCCAGGATCTCATCGCGGCTGGGCCCCGATCGCTGGAGGCCGTTGAATCCGTGGTCTGCACCCTCCAGTACATGGAGTCGTGTGGATGAGGTGCGTTCGTTGACGACCTGGTGCAGAAGGTTGAGGTTAGCCATCCGATCGCGGGTCCCTGATATAAAAAGGATCGGTGTCGAGACGTTGCCCAAATGGTCGGCTCGGGACATGGATGGCTTGCCGCTGGAATGGAGCGGGAAGGCAAGGGCAACCACGCCGACGAGTCCACAAACAATCCCGTGAGCCACGGCCAGTGTTGTCATGCGACCGCTCATGGAGTGGCCGCCTGCGAATAGTGGGAGGTCTGGCGTGGATCGTCCGGCGGTTTCAGTGGCAGCTCGTACCGTGGCCAGGCGTACGTTCTCTGGATCCATACCTCCTTTTCCTCGTTCTGAGTATGGATAGTTGTACCGGAATGTGGCCACACCCGATGTACCCAATTCCTCAGCCAGCCGGCGCATGAAGGGATGATGGAGGTGTGTACCCGCGCCGTGTCCAAGGACGAGCAATGCATGCGCAGAGGGAGGCCTGACCAGACAGCAGGAGACGCGCTTTTGGTCTGGTGCGATGGCGAACGAGCCCTCGATGCAGGTTGTCACGGAAGCCACGTGCGACGGGATGCCGAAGATTGCCGCGATGGATTCTCGATTAACGTGGGTCCGGACGCGGCAATACGGTCGTGTTTTATGTTCTGGTTCCAGGCGGGGATCAAAGACTCCGAGTGATTAATAGGGGCGTCGACCCCAGGGCGGTTTGATTTTGTCTCCGAACCATCCGAACCGTGTGCTCGATGCGTCATACGTGGTGCCCCGGAGTTCGTTCCCATCTAGAGCTTCATGGCCCCCATGTTTTCGGACCGTATCGGCTAGCCTTTCTCGCAGTCGGACCCGTTCGTTTTCGAATGCTGGATTGCCGGCGAGATTGGTGAGCTCACCGGGATCGGTATCGCGATCGAAGAGTTGCTCGAATTGGCCGTTTGCCCACCAGATGTATTTAAATCGCTCTTCAATAAGGGCGAGTTGACGGTTGGCCTGGTCGCCGAAGACACCGTGAACGGCCTCGCCAGGATGTCGGCCCGCGATGATATCGGCCAACGGTCGATCGTCGATTCCGTCTGGTATCGGTGCTTCGGCCGCAGCAAGCATGAATGGCATGAGCTGACGCTGTCCCACAAGGGAATGGACGGTTCGATTGGCGCCGAGCGCGAGGCGGTCGCGGACTATTTCGGGTGCCCACACAATTAAGGGCACGTGGGTGGATTCTTCGTAGTAATTACTCTTGAAGAATAGATTGTGATCGCCCATGAGATCGCCGTGATCTGAGTTAAACACGATCAAGGTGTCGTTTCGGATGTTCAGACTGTCCAGGGTGCCGAGCACACGTCCAATGCAATGGTCGAGGTGGGTAATGTTTCCGTAGTAGAACGCTCGGGCGAGCGCGATCTGTTCCGGGCCGAGCGCATCCCATGTATAGGCGTGATGTGCAAGTTGAAGCTGTGGGGGGCTCTCGGGCATATCGGTGCCGTTTCGTACGGGGGTGGGCTCAT
>CAYLKA010000054.1:7534-16970 GCA_964384125.1 uncultured Gammaproteobacteria bacterium
GACTTGGCATCCCTCCTCCATGGATCTCGCTTGTTATCCTGATACCAGCGCTTGCTCACGCTCGTTGGCTGGGACATTGGGTTATGAAGGGGGCCGCCGAGCGGGAACCAATGCCGCGGTTGAGTGAGGTGGGGTGGTCTGTGGCATTTCGGTGCCGTTTCGTACGGGGGTGGGCTCATCGCCTGGCCCGTACTGCTGATCATATGGTCGTGGCGGATCATAGGCCGAGTGCGGTTTGGTGAAACTGCAATGCAGGAAAAAGGGCTGTTGAGGATCCTCGGTTTGATGTTGCTGTAAAAATTGGATCGACTCATTTGCAGTCCAGGTTGAGACGTAGTGCGATTCGGGGATCGGTGATGGAGCCGCGAAGATGTCGTTGTTGCCGACGCCATGCCCCCGTTCAAGCCCGGCCCACGGTGTGTGTTGAAGCCAGTGGTGGTAATCGTCCCCATCACGCATTCGACCTTCTTCACAAATGATGACGGATTGGAAACCGTTCAGCGCCCGCTGATCTGGTGTGAAATGCATTTTTCCGGCCCCGTGAGTTCGATAGCCGTGTCGAGTTAGGACGCCTGGCAGTGTGGTTGCTGGGTTCATGGGGTTGACCTGGTTGCTTAAGACACCGTGTACCCATGGATGTTGTCCTGTCATCCAGGTAGTGCGCGCCGCCACACAGACTGGTGCTTCGCTATAGCAGCGAGACAGGTAGTAGCCCTCGTGAGCTAAGGTGTCGAGTGAGGGCGTCTGCAGCCAGGACTGGCCCGCAATGCCAAGTGCGTCGCCGCGTTGTTGGTCGGTGGTGATGAACAGAATGTTCGGATGACCGTTAGGCATGGTGCTCTGACGTGCAGCCGGTAGGCGCTATTCTTACGTGGTCGTGCAGATTCGGCGAGTTCTGAATGTTCGTGCTCGACTTTCTTCTTCATCGATCCCACTAACTGATCGTGCCACCCAACTTTCTTTTCCTCATTGCTGACGACCATCGGCACAATGCGATTGGTTCGTTGGGAACGTCTGCGGTTGCGACGCCAGCTCTTGACGGTCTGATTGCTGCGGGCACAGCCTTGACGCATACGTACATCATGGGTTCGACTTCGGCCGCTGTGTGCATGCCGAGTCGGGCCATGCTGCTGACTGGACGAAGTCTGTTTCGGGTGTTTGGTCTGAATCCGGACAATGTTTCGCCTTACCCGATGGATCCAGGGATACCAACGTTTCCGGAGCTTCTGCGCACATCGGGCTATCGAACGTACGGTGTGGGCAAGTGGCATAACGAACCTTCGCTGTATGCACGGAGCTTTGACGATGGTGCGAGCATTTTCTTCGGCGGTATGTCGGAGCACGCGGCGGTTCCTGTTCATACCTTCCATCCGCACGGTCTGTATCCGTTGGATGCAGCGACTCCCGGACATAGTTTCTCATCCGAGCTATTTGTAACTAGCGCGGCCAAGTTGCTCCATACGCATCCTGCCGATCATCCATTTTGTATGTATGTGGCGTTTACCGCGCCCCATGATCCGCGTACACCGCCACCAGAATTTGCGCGCAGGTATCCAGCTTCCGATATTGAGTTGCCGCCCAACTTTATTCCCGAGCATCCGTTTGACAACGGGGAGTTAGGTGGCCGTGATGAGCAACTGGCGGGCCATCCCCGCGATCCTGATGAGATGCGTCGTCACATTGCTGACTATTACGGAATGATCAGTCATCTCGATGCGCAGATTGGCCGTTTGCTCGACGAGCTTGAAGTGACCGGCCATGCGAATGACACGATTGTCATTTATACGGCTGATCATGGGTTGGCTCTCGGGCAACACGGTTTACTCGGGAAGCAGAATGTGTATGACCATAGTCTGCGGGTTCCACTGATCATCCGTGGCCCGGACGTGCCCCCCGGTGAGCGACGCGATGGTCTCTGCTATCTGATGGATGTGTGCCCGACAATCCTGGATCTGGCCGGACTGGATCCGCCAACGGAATGCGAAGGCTTGAGCCTCGTACCGATGATTCAGGGGGCAGAGCTGGATGTTCGCGAATCTATTTTTTCGGCGTTCCAGCGCGATCAAGAAGTCGGAGTTGACGATCCCTGGCAGCGGTCTGTTCGCTGGGGCGACTGGAAGCTGATTGAAACCGGGGCGATGGGTGAGCGGCACACCCAACTTTTCAATCTCGTTTCGGATCCGTGGGAGATGCGGAACCTGGCAACGCAGGCCGCCCATGCCGAGCGGCTTGACGCGATGCGCAGTCGGCTAATGCACGAGCGTACGGTTGGTGGGGATACCTATGTCACCGGCGGATAACCCGGTAGCTGTGTTCGTGTGTTGGGCTACGCTGCTGGTACCCATCGGTATGCGTAGAGCGAAGCCCTCCGAAGGTTGAAACGGAGACGTGCGATACCGTCCGGTTGTGTTGGGACTACGTCACCGCCGCGCCATCGGACCGCCCGTCGGACGCCCATTTCGTCCAGACGGCAATCGTCGCTTCCGAATCCCTCGATCGGCTGGCCACGGAGATCTAACACCTCAACCGTGAGTTCACCGGTGCGGGTGTCGGCGTTAACCTCGACGCGATGGGGGGAGTCCGCGGGAAGTCGGACGGTCGTGACCGCCCCACCATGCAGGTCAGCCTCGAGTGCCGCAAAGCCGTCCATCCGCAACGATGTTGCGCCAATCGCCCGTCGATGTCCGATCCCGCTGTTATGGAACGTACTACCGCCGCTGTACCAGGTCAGCAGTCGACCGTCACGCTCCACCGGTGAGCTCAGGAATAGGCTAACCCAATGCGAGTCCCAAGCGCTTTCCCCTCCAGGCGAAAGGAGGGGCGATCGGTCTCCTACGCGGACCCAGTGTGTTCCATTAGAACTCCAGGCGAGCTGCATGTAGAGGCGGCCGCTCGGACGGTCGTAGACCTCGAGCAGGCCTACATAGCCGCGGCCGTAGGCGACCGGGCACAGGCTGTAGAACTCGGTTCCAGCAGGGTCCAGGTCATCGGGCGATAGGAGGCGTCCGGCGTGGCGCCAGGTCAGCAGGTCATCGCTGAGCCACGCGTCCACATCGCGACGCAGGCCGGCTATCCCAGCCACTGCTTCGTCGACCCAGTCCAAATGCCGTGTCGTGAGCATGAAGCATTGACGGTGAGGATCCCAGACGGTGGCTGTTCGATCACCCTGTCGCGGTAACACGGCGGGACGGTCGACGGTCCACCGCAACCCGTCCGGTGAGGCAAGTCGGTAGCTGCCGGCGGTTGTGTGTGCGCGTACGGGATCTTCGCCGTAGAGCCATGTTCCGGTCTGGGCTGTGGCGATCCACACGTCGTCGGTTCCCGTAGGAACTGGGTTGTGGATGACGTTCAAGTTGCCAAGGTGTCCGTCCCATGGCTGTAAGAGCAAATTCGTGTGCGAGTGGTTTTCCCACGTCTGGATGTCAAGGTCAGGCTTGGTCCACTCCAGCCCGTCGTCTGACTCGGCGTAACAAATATTTCCCGACATGTTGGGGTTCGGGTTTGCCGGGTACCACATGCGCAGTTGCCCGGAATCGGGGTCCCGCAACGCGACTCCGGTAGCCAGTCTTGGGCCTTCCCATGGGCGATCGCCACTGACTACCGGTTCTAAGGACTCACGTCGCATGGGTGAAATGCGCCGAACGACGCGATGGCGGGCATCAATCCCAGCGTCATCCAGGAAGAGGTATAGGTGCGGGTCCACCATCGATGCGTGATCGCTCAAATGCCGAGAACGGTCCGAATGTTCTCGCTGAAGATCATGCGCTTCTCGTCTTCGCTGAGGTTCGCGTGGGCCACGTTTCCGAGTTGCCATGTCTGGCTGAGTACCGGGTAATCGGAACCGAAGACGGCGCTTTCGATGCCGGCCACTCGTACGAAATCTTCGATCTGGCCACGACGGTTACCCGATCCTGACATCTCGCAATAGGCATTTGGTAGATCCCGGACGGTGATTGCAAGGTCGGGGTCTTTGATGTGGCGCCAAATTGCGTGTGCCCAGATGAAGCGGGCGTTGGGATAGTGCGTGGCCAGTTCTCTTAGCCGGGCTGGAGAGTCCCACGTGTGGCTCAGAATCGGCAGGTGGTGGTCATCCGCGAATTCGTAGACCGGGACATAGTTGGGGCCGTTTATCGGGTAGGCATGGTTGGTGGAGTGAATCTTGATTCCGCGAAATCCCTGCTCGTCGATACGACGGATCAACTCTTCTTTAGCGATGTCCGGGTAGTGTGGATTTGGTACGGCAAATCCAACAACCCGGGTTGGATGTGCCTTGATGGCTCCGGCAACCAGTTCGTTGCCGCGTACAAAATCCGGACCGATCGCCGTGTAGGCGCTAAAACACGCGTAGTCAACGCCGGTGAGGTCCATCACATGCAACAGGTCACTGACGTCACCGCCTAAATAATGGAAATTAGAGCCAGGACCCGGATGGCTATGGACATCGATCACGAGCTGCTCGATGGGGTCACCTTCCATAGCCCGGTCCGCGAACGTATCGATCCCGTGGGTGTGGGCATGCGGAGCGTGGTGGTGCCAGACCGTGCCAAACATCGTGTTTAGCCGGATTCCATTTCGAGAAGTCGGTTTAGGTTTTCCGTAGCGATCGCCTGCCTGGTGTTGGTGTCGATGTCGGCGTACACGAGCTCGGCGTGGGGCGGTCCGACTGCCTGCCAGGGTAATTTGCTACCGAAGACCAGGTGGTCAGATCCGACGGCTGTGGACAAAAATTCAATGCCCCGATGGGTTCGGTAGCCGCCGGTTTCAATCCAGAGATTAGGGCGGGCGCGCATAAGTGGAGTAATGGTTCGGTTAATGGATTTATCAACATCGCAGACCACGATCTGGAGCGATGGATGGTCGCCGGAGACCCGATACAAATCACGCGCGGTTAAGGTGTCGAGCTTCTCGATGTGCCAAAAAAGCGGGGTGTTGCCGGCCAGTGCGGCGAACAGGTCATCCATCATCCAATCGTCCACGAGGTAGTTGTGTTGATCCGGCATGATGCGGACGGCGGGGACGTGCGCCGCACGTAGATCGGCCACAAACGCTTCGGGCTTGGGGAATTCCCCGGTGTGATGCGGCAGGGCGATCCACGACGGGATGAGTTCGTTGAAGTCCTTGACGGCGTCGATCAATAGTTCATTGCCCACGGTGGCGTGTTCTTCGAGGGCGAGCGAGTGGTACACGAGAGCACGGCTGATGCCAAATCCGGCCTGATGCTCGATGAGGCTGTCGGCCGTCAGGAAAGCTCCGGCAGGACTCGGTCGGCTGACCATTCCAAGTGCGCAATTTGCGTCGAAGAGATCCAACACAAGCCTGATAGTACGGGACCGAATGATTGTGGCAAATCCGCGGTTGATCCAACGTGTTGTGGACAAATAGGTCCGGACAATCGTCGTAGACGGATATAACGAACGAGATCGCGGTTCGTGAGCTAGGCTCAACGGTGGTACTCACCCTCCCCCACACGCTTGGCCACGGTTCGCTGGTATGTAAGCGGCGTGCTGGAAGTGTCATGGACGTTCAGTCGCTCCTCCCATGATGACGGACACCGGTGACATACGGGTCATTGCTCGTGATGGTTGTGTCATCCCCTTCGACACTGGTCGTATCGCGGTGGCCATCCAGAACGCATTTGATGCTGAGGGTCATGGTGGTCCTAGGTCTCATCGTCTGGACGGAGTCGACCCAGAGGTTGACGTCGTCGTGCAGGATGTCGTCGCGCAGGTGTCGGTGGTTGCCCATGCTGTCGACGGCGTTCCTGTTGAACGCATTCAAAATATGGTTGAGGAGCAACTGGTTCGCCGGGGTCATTACAGCGTCGCAAGTCGATTTATGTTGTATCGGGATGAACGGGCGAGCGTGCGATCGGGCGGACAGGAGGTCCAGACTTTTGACGGGGCGGGTGTTTTTGATGTTCACGTCCCATCATTGACGTCACGTCCTGAACTGGATGATGACGCGCTCCTGGAACTTGCGCGGGATGCCTGTTGTGGTTTCGAGACGACGTGTACGGCGACGGATTTGACCACGAGGATTGATGACAGTGTCGCCGACGTCGATCGTGGCCCGGCGCTTGTTCGTGTGGCGGCCGATCGTATCGACACGGATGTCGTGTATGAACGGATAGCTGTCCGTCTCCAGCTGGCGCTGATATACCGTGATGCGCTTGGCCCACTCCCGGATGGCGGTGATCTCAACGCAATTCAGCGAGCTGGATTCAAGCGGTCGATCGTCGTCGGGGTGGCAGCCGGGGCGTTCAACCGGGCGCTAATGGACGTTGATCTTGATCGACTGGTTCCGGCGCTTGACGTTGGATATGACGCGCGTCTTTCGTTCGCTGCGGTCCAGACGATGTACGACGTCGGCCTTGCTGCCATTGATGGCCGGCGAATCGAAACGCCGCAGATGTTCTTTCTCCGTAGTGCGATCGCAGTTGCTCTGGCTGAGGTGGTTGACCCGGTCTCTCGTGCCCTTGATCTGTATGGCCTGTATGCCCGCGCGACAGACGTTGATGTGTCGATGCCATCGGGTGCGGCGTCACGGGAGATGTAGATCGAACGGTGAACGGACAATGGCGGTTCGTTGGCTTGAAGGTGTGGCAGCAGCGATTCACACTACGCAGGTTGTATGTGACGGTCCGCTGTGATCTGTAGGTACGGGTGGTGACCCGTAAGGAGGTGAGCATGGCGTCGATGAAAGGTCCGGGCGTGCTGCTTGCGCAGTTCCTGCGCGACGAGCCGCCCTACGACACACTCGAAAACATTGGGGGCTGGGTCGCAGGTCTTGGCTACCGGGGCGTCCAGATTCCGGCGTGGGATCCACGTGTGATCGATCTCGATCAGGCCGCGGAATCGGTCGCCTACTGTGATGACTACAAGGGCCGACTTGCCGATCTGGGCCTCGAGATAACCGAGCTTGCCACGCATTTGCAGGGTCAGGTTCTGGCAATGCATCCGGTGTATGAGGTTGGATTTGAAGCCTTTTATCCGCACGGTCTCTCCGGTTCTGAACGGACGGCGTGGGCTGCTGATCAGCTCGAGAAATCGATTCGCGCGTCGGCCAATCTGGGTATTGGGGCCATCCCAACGTTTTCCGGAGCTCTTGCCTGGCACATGATTTATCCCTGGCCGCAGCGTCCGCCTGGCGTAATTGAGGCGGCGTTTGAGGAGCTGGCGCGTCGCTGGCTTCCGCTGCTCGACATGGCCCGGGATCACGGCTGTACGTTCGCGTACGAGCTGCACCCGGGTTCCGATCTATATGACGGGGCGACGTTTGAGATGTTTCTCGAGGCGACCGATGGGCATCCGGCTGCTTGTATTAACTACGATCCCAGCCATTTTCTGTTGCAGCAGCTCGACTATCTCGACTTCATCCGTCGCTACGAAGATCGGATCACGGCGTTTCACGTTAAGGATGCCGAATTTCGACCCGATGGCCGGGTCGGCGTCTACGGTGGCTATCAGCCATGGTCCCGGCGAGCGGGACGATTTCGCTCGCCCGGTGATGGGCAGGTCGATTTCACCAATGTCTTTACGCTGCTGAGTGAGGCGGGGTACCGAAGTTGGGCGGTCTTGGAATGGGAATGTTGTGTGAAAAGTCCCGAACAGGGTGCGGCAGAAGGTGCGCCGTTCATCCGGCGCCATCTAATCGACGTGTCCGAAGTGGCGTTTGACGATTTTGCTGGTGGCGAGACCGATGCCGAGCGCAACCGACGGATGTTGGGCCTTTCCTAATGTCAGGTTTGCATCGGCTGTGTATGTGAAAGGACAGCGGTAATGGATTCGTGGAAACGCAAGTTGCGGATGGGTATGGTCGGTGGCGGCCAGGGTGCGTTTATCGGTGCGGTGCACCGGATGGCGGCCACGCTCGATCAGCAGGTGGAGCTGGTGGCCGGGGTGTTTTCGCGTGACGCTGACAACAATCGGACGACCGGATCCGAGCTCTATCTGCTATCAGATCGCGTGTATGAGTCGTATGTCGAGATGGCGGAAGCTGAAGCGCGGTTGCCCATGGATGACCGTATTGACTTTGTCAGTATCGTGACCCCTAACGTGTCACATTTCGACATTAGTCGTACGTTTCTGGATGCGGGCATTCATGTGGTGTGCGACAAGCCCATGACCTACACCCTGGAGGAAGCGGACCGTCTCGTGGATTTGGTCGAGACATCAGGTCTGGTGTTTGTACTCACCCACAACTACACGGGACATCCGATGATCCGGCAGGCGCGGGCCATGTTCCAATCCGGCGAAATGGGTCAGGTTCGGAAAGTCATTGCCGAATATCTGCAGGACTTCCTTACGGTGCCGCATGAAAAACTCGGAATGAAACAGGCCGAATGGCGGGTTGATCCGGCCCAGTCGGGAATCGCCGGAACGATGGGTGATGTTGGGATCCACGCACTGAATCTCATGGAATATGTCACCGGGGATCCGGTGCGCGAGATTTGTGCGGATTTAAGCACCTTTCTGCCGGATCGGGAACTTGATGAGGACGTTAATGCCTTGATGCGGTTTGAGAGTGGTGGAAAAGGATTACTCACCGCCAGTCAGATTTCCACGGGTGAGGAAAACGGATTCACGCTGCGGGTCTATGCCGAACACGGGGCAATTCGGTGGGCGCAGGAGGATCCAAACCATCTGGATGTTTGGCGGTATGGCGAACCCCGGCAGACCCTGACCCGGGCACAGGGCTATCTGGACGGGGCAGCGGCGTCCGCCGGTCGGATCCCTCCAGGGCATCCCGAGGGCTATTTGGAGGCCTTTGCCCAGATCTACGTCGGGGCGGTTGCGGCTATTCGGCGCCACATTGATGGTGATCCGATGGCGACTGCGGAGTACGACTTTCCCACGGTCTATGACGGCCGACGGGGTATGCAGTTCATTTACCGGGCGGTTGAGTCCTCGCAGAACGGCGCGACCTGGGTCGCGATGTAGGCTCAGGGGCGGGTTACAGGCCGAATCAGGATGGCGCCGTCGATGCGCTGGAATCGGTGTGCTACCGCGTCCTCATTCAGTTCAACGCCGAGGCCCGGTCGTTCCGGGATCTCGAGATGCCCATCCACCGGTGCCAGGGGTTCCAGAAGCAGGTCGTCCATGAGCCGGCTCTTGATGGTCTGGAACTCGAGCGTGTAGCGGTTGGGGATGGCGGCGACGAAGTGCGCGGCCGCGGCAAATGAAATGCCGGTGGTCCAGCTATGCGGAATACATCGGCGGTTATGGGCCGCGAGCCACGTCGCGACTCGACGGGCCTGGTCAAAGCCCAGCCAGGTGACATCCAGATTGACGATATCGACGGCATCGCCGTCGATCATGCGGCGGAGGAACGTCGGGTCAAAGGTGGTCTCGCCTCCGGAAATGGTCATCCCGGACTGCTCGCGCAGATTGCGGTACATGCCCACGCTGTCGGGTTCCACCGATCCGTCACGGCCCTT
>CAYLKA010000055.1:0-1034 GCA_964384125.1 uncultured Gammaproteobacteria bacterium
CTTCATTGAACATTGCGCGTATTCGGCCAAACTCCTGTCCCGCTAATAGTGCGTCCCCAGGTTTTAAACACCCCTTATTAATCAGCACAGTTGCGACAGCTCCCCGGCCGCGTTCAAGGCTCGATTCCAGCACAACGCCGGCTGCTGCGCCGCTATCAGCGGCCTTTAGATCCAACACTTCAGCCTGCAGGAGAATAGTATCGAGTAGGACATCAATACCCTCACCGGTCTTAGCTGAGACATTTACGAATAGGTTCTCCCCACCCCACTCTTCTGGGATGACCTCGTGCTGGGTCAGCTCGTTACGCACTCGGTCGGGATCTGCATTGTCCCGGTCAACCTTGTTGACCGCCACCACGAGTGGCACTTCGGCCGCCTTCGCATGTTGGATAGCCTCTTCGGTCTGGGGCATGACCCCGTCATCAGCGGCTACCACGAGGACGACGATGTCAGTAACCTGCGCTCCTCGCGCCCGCATAGCGGTAAATGCTGCGTGTCCCGGTGTATCCAAAAAGCTGATCTGCCCCTTATCCGTGCTTACAGAGTAGGCGCCGATATGCTGGGTGATGCCACCGGCTTCTCCCGCAGCCACACGGGTTCGTCGGATGTAGTCCAGCAAGGAGGTCTTACCGTGATCAACGTGACCCATGACAGTCACGACCGGCGGCCGCGGCACGGACTCTGTCTCCACCGTTGACTCGACGACGGACTCAAGGAGTTGATCCTCCAGCGCGGTCTCCTGGAGCGGCTTAGCCGTGTGGCCCATCTCCTCCACAACGAGGACAGCCGTGTCTTGATCGATAACTTGGTTAATCGTGACCATCATCCCCATGTTCATGAGGGACCTGATCACTTCACTGGACTTGACAGCCAGTCGTTGAGCGAGTTCTCCGACGGTAATCGTCTCCGAGATCTCCACTTCCCGCACGACCGGTGCAGTCGGCTTCTCGAAAGCGTGCACGCTCTCTCACATCACATTCACCTTCCGCCGTCACCGTAACATCTTCCGACTCCACAATATCAACCACCAGAAC
>CAYLKA010000055.1:1044-16697 GCA_964384125.1 uncultured Gammaproteobacteria bacterium
AGTCGGCTTCTCGAAAGCGTGCTGGCTGTCGACATTGACATGCACGGGCCGGCGGCGCGCTCGCTTCTTCCGTCGCCTACCGCTGGCGCCCGCGGCCACGTGCAGGGTATGGTCCGCGCTAGGCTTAGCCTCCCGCTGCGTAAGTTCCTTGTCCAGCCGAGCCTGGGCTGCACGTTCCTTGTCTTCTTCCGCTTTGGCACGACGCTGTTCTTCAGCCAATTTCCGCGCATCTTCATCGGCCCGACGTTTGGTCTCGTCCTCAGCGTGTTGGCGCGCCTCAGCCTCCCGCTGTTGTTCCGCAGCCCGGGCAGCGGCTTCCTCAGTCGCCTTACGCTCGCTCTCCGCACGGTCTACTTCGGCCTTGACCTTTACATCGTCAGCCTCACGTTTTGCATCAAGCTCTTCCTGCTGTTTCCGCGCCTGCTCTTGCAACACATCTCTTTTTACGTAGGTTCGCTTCGCCCTCACCTCCACATTAACGGTTCGGGCTCGTCCCTGGCCGCCTGACAGTCTGAGTTCGCTTTGAGATTTCCGTTTGAGAGTGATTTTTCTGGGCGCTGACGCTCCGGGGTCCTTGCGACCGTGAGAACGGCGCAGATGCGTCAGGAGCTCTAGTTTCGCGTCCTCGCTGATAGTGTCATCGGCGCCACCAACCTCAATACCTGCCTCATCAAGCTGCACTAACAGCTTCTCTACCGGGACCTGTAGGACTTCCGCAAAATCCGTGACAGTTACATCTGACATAGAAGTCTCCTCAGGCCTGCTGCTCGTTCTCGAACCAATGTGCTCTGGCAGCCATGATCAGCTCAGCCGCTCGCTCCGGCTCCAACGACTCAATCTCCTCCAGGTCGCCCACCGCCTGCTCCGCGAGTTCCTCTCTAGTGACAATCCCTCGGCTCGCCAGCTCGAATGCTAGCTCCTTATCCATTCCCTCAAGGCTCAACAGGTCCTCAGCCGGCTCGGTCTGATCTAGCACCTCCTCAGTCACGATCGCCTGGGTTATGAGCACATCCCGTGCGCGGGCTCGCAGCTCTTCTACAATCTCGTCGTTAAACTCCTCGATCACAGTTAGCTCGCTCGCTGGCACGTAAGCCACCTCCTCTAAAGAGGAGAAGCCTTCTTGGACGAGAATCGTGGCGACGTCTTCGTCAACGTCAAGGTCTTTCATGAACTTCTCGACCAATTCCCGTGATTCCTGCTCGCTCTTCTCTTCAGCATCCGTCTCGGTCATCACGTTGAGCTCCCAGCCGGTCAGCTCACTCGCCAGACGGATGTTCTGGCCTCCGCGACCAATGGCCTGCGAGAGCTTTTCCTCGTCTACGGCAATATCCATGCTGTGCGCCTCTTCGTCGAGCACTATGCCCACCACATCCGCCGGAGACATTGCGTTTATAACAAACTGCGCCGCGTTCTCATTGTGCAAAATGATGTCGACACGTTCACCGGCGAGCTCGTTTGAGACCGCCTGCACACGGGAACCACGCATCCCAACACACGCACCCACTGGATCGATTCGGTTATCGTTACTCTTTACAGCGATCTTGGCCCGCAATCCCGAATCTCTGGCCGCACCGATGATTTCGATGAGTCCCTGCCCAACTTCAGGCACCTCTAGCTTGAAGAGTTCGACTAGGAAAGCCGGCGAAGTCCTGGTCATGAATAACTGGGGACCCCGCTGCTCAGCCCGCACCTCCACTAGCATGCCTTTGATACGATCTTGGGGTTTGATCGGTTCCCGCGGAATGAGCTCTTCCCGGGGCAGGAAACCTTCCGCGTTTCCGCCGAGATCGATGTACGCACCATTGCGGTCTACCCGTTTAACGATTCCGCTTACGAGCTCTCCCTCTCGTTCTTGATACTCCTCCACCACCTGCTCGCGTTCAGCTTCTCGCACCTTTTGGACGATGACTTGTTTGGCAGTCTGCGCGGCGATACGCCCGAACTCTACCGAATCCATTGGCTCCTCGACGTACTCGCCAGGCTCAGCATCAGGATTTACGTCCACGGCGTCCTGAAGCCTCAGTTCCCGATCCGGTTCCTCGAGCTCATTGGAATCATCCGCAAACACCAGCCATCGCCTAAATGTCTCGTATTCACCGCTCTCGCGGTCGATAGAAACCCTGACCTCAATGTCTTCGCCATGTCTCTTTTTCGTCGCCGACGCAAGCGCTGCTTCAATAGCCTCGAAAATGACGTCATGGTCCACGCCTTTCTCGTTCGAAACCGCGTCGGCGACCAGCAAAATCTCTTTATTCATAGCTCGAAAGCTCCAACCATTTTATCAATCAGAGGAAACCAGATGCGCCGACTCGATCTCCGCTAGATCCAGACGCCAACTTCTACCTTCAACCTCAATCACCACAGTTTCCTCGTCGGCCTCAAGGAGGCAGCCCGTCAGTTTACGTCGTCCGTCCCGAGGCTCCCTGAGTCGTATCACTGCCTCGTGGCTTTGGAATTTCTGGTAATGCTTCGGAGTCCGAAGCGGCCGATCAATACCTGGTGAAGACACCTCCAACACGTATTGACCCGGCAAAGGATCTTCTACATCCAGGAATGCGCTAAGCTGTCGGCTGACAAGTTCACAGTCGGAGAGGTCGATACCCGCCTCCTGATCGATATAAATACGCAACAGTCCCTGCCCACCGACGTGTGCGTCAAGATCCACCAATTCATATCCAAGTGCCTGCACGGGCGGCTCCAAAAGCTGAACCAATCTATCTTTCCGGGTCGTACGACTCACCAAAATCATGATGGGCAGGAACAAAAAATGGGCCCATGGCCCATCGTTCTCACCCATCGTCCTCCTAGACGTGGCCCCAATTCAGGCGGGGCCAAATAAAAAGCCCCGATCAGGGGCTTTTATTACTAAAGCCTTTACTCTAAGCAACACACCTAACTACTCGATTTTAAAAAGAATCGACTAGCGGGCTTAGGCGCAATTACTCGGTAAATTCGGCCGGTATTGTACCCAAAACAGCGGTGAGGGGATAGGAGCTTTTCTCTAGGAAAAGGGCGCTGCACGCAGAGGGGCAAGTTTTCCGGAGGCTGCGGCACGCTCTGTTCGGGCTTGCCCAGAAACCACCTTTAGATTAGGTCGACCCGCGGCCTAACCTAACTCCCCGCCTTCTGCTCCCGGCTACAGCGGTAGTGATGCCAGACGAGCCGAGCTGCTACAGCCCGATAGGGCGCCCAACGATGCCCGGAATCGGCTAAGCCTACAACGTCCTGGCCCGGTAGTATGTCCGCGATACCCCGTCTCAAAGCCAGATCTCCAGGCGACCACACATCAAGGCGTTTCAAGGCGGACATTAGGTAGATTGCGGCAGTCCAAGGGCCAATACCAGATTGAGCACAGAGCGCAGAAATGGCATCAGTATCGGATAATCTCTGCAACCCTCCCACAGAGAACCGACGCTCCACAACCGCATGAGCCAACTCGAAGCAATAACGGGCTTTTTGCCTCGTGAGTCCAAGCGTGCGCAACCGCTCCGGACCAGCATGATAAATCCGCCGGGCTGACACCCCTCCCAACGCGTTACTCACTCGCTGATAGATGGATCTCGCCGCCACGACGGAGATCTGCTGCTGGATAATAATTAGGAAGAGAGAGGCTATACCGGGTCGACGAGCCCAGAATTCAGGTATACCCCAGCGCTGAATAATGCCGTCGAGTTCTGCGTGACGCTTGCCCAGCGCTGTGGCGTAAAGCGGAAAGCTTTCCGCATTCAGTCGACCGTAGTCAGGATTCTTCACTTCGACAGAGACTTTCACCCGACACAAACACTCCTTGCTCGACTAGCGTCTTCTCCAACGCCATCAGCCAATGTTCATAGTAACCAGGCCCCTCAGGTTTAACAGCCTCCATAGACCCCCCGCTTTCCGCGATCGAGGAGATGAGGTGTTTACGAAAGTGGTCCCAATCGAACTCGCCCTGTTCGCAAAGAGCCACACCCAATGCAAACACACGCCGCTCCCATTCGTCATGAAAGGATAGTTCTCCGCTGCGTCTGGGTAGCGCCTCGACACCACTCATATACGCAATGTCTTGCCTTGCTGTTCTTTCCATTATGGCTCGCTGGCCTTACAGACACCGATCATCGAATCCCTCGTTACCAACTTTACGAGTGATTCCTCATCGAAGTTCTCTGTACCCTCAGGGCGTTCGGGAAGCACCAAGTAACGGATCTCCGCACTACTGTCCCAGACCCTAACCTCTACACCGGCCTCGAGCTCTAACCCAAACTCGCGCAACACGCCACGCGGATCAATCGCAATACGAGAACGGTACGGTGCCTCCTTATACCAAGTGGGAGGTAGCCCAAGAACCGGCCACGGATAGCACGAGCAAAGCGTACAAGAAACAACGTTATGCACCGTCAGCGTATTCTCGACGACGACCATGTGCTCCCCTTGAAGGCCGCCAAACCCTAGCTCTCTAATTGCCTTGGTCGCATCCTCCAGCAAACGCTGCCTATAGGCCTCATCGACCCAAGCTCGTGCGACCACCTTCGCACCATTGAGAGGCCCAAGGTCGTTTTCGTAAATCTCCACGACACGATCCAGCGCCTCCTTAGAGACAACGCCCCAGCTCGTGAGCGCTTCCTCCAATTTTCGAACACGCTCCTCTAGGGCACGAGTCTCGGTGTCTGTGCGACGTTTCTCCAGATGGGGTTTGTGGCCCCCTTCGTGGTGGTGCTTCTCAGACATCCTGAGCCTCCAGGTAGTCTTCCCATAGATCGATGAACAACTGATCACCCGCCGGAGCCGCCGGACCCCAGAGTTCCTGCGCCGTAAATCGAACTGAGTAAAGTGGCTGGGGGTTCTCACCTTCCCCATGGGCTGTGGTATCCGGAAAACAATGCGTACCGTGGAGGCTGGCTATTACACCGTTGCGGCCTCGCACGTACTGAACCAGACGGGTATGCCCCGGCGGATTCAGTTTTCGGGCACGTACTGGGTCGCCTACAGAGAAGCGGGGCTTCTGGCGACCCGTGGTGCGACTCGCCGGCCGCCCCTCTCGGATAACTGACTCTAAGGCACCGGTACTAATCGGGTTAGCCGGTTCTTTAGCTACGGATGTTTTTCTGGAAAGACCTTCCTGGTCTGCGGAACGTTCTAAGCGGGCCAGCCACCGCTCGTAGTAAGTGCAGCTGAGATACTCAACCGGATCGAGCTTCTCCAACACGTGACGGCGTTTGTCGAGAGGACCAAAGAGACCCGAAGTAGCGATCGTTAAGGCGAGAACCCGCCGCTCCCACTCATCGTGAAATACAGGTTCCTGCTCTTCTCGTTCTACCGGGCCGAAACAAATCATTCCGCCCATGTCGTGCACCCCGTTCACGAATTTCGCTCAGAGGGTCCTCGTCGATAGGTAGGACTGCTCAGAGATTTCCTGCCACGCACGAGACCGCTCCATGAAGCCTCGATATGAAGCCCAAACTCTCGCGACGAGTTCATCCTCCGCAGCCAGTTCTTCAATGACTTCGAAGGTCAGCGACTTTAGCTCCGCCAGCACATCATCGGGGTACTCGCGTAACTCAATGTCAGTTTCGGCCGTTAGCTGTTCGAGGGCAAACGCGTTACGCGCCATAAACTCGGAGGTCATATCAACCACAGTTGCCTGACAGGCAACCCGCACCATGGCTTGTAAATCCGGTGGCAGGGTATTCCAGGCATCCCGGTTAACAATACACTCTATCGCGGGCCCTGGTTCCTGCCAGCCAGGATAGTAGTAGTAGCGTGCCGCCTGATGTAGCCCAAGCGCCATGTCGTTGTACGGACTCACCCACTCGGTTGCGTCGACAATCCCGGTTTGAAGTGCCGTAAAGATCTCTGACCCCGGAAGCATAACCGGCGTACCGCCGGCGCGTCGTAAGACTTCGCCGGCAAGCCCTGGCATTCGCATTCTCAAACCTCTGAGGTCCGCGATGCTATCAATCGGCCTGTTGAACCATCCACCCATCTGCACGCCTGTGTTTCCAGCCGGAAATGGCATCAAGTTAAAGCGCTCGTAGGTTTCCCGATATAAATCTAAACCGCCCCCGTAATAGAGCCAGGCGTTCTGCTCGTGGGCATTGAGCCCGAATGGAATGGTGGTAAAGAATTGCGCCGCTTCACTCTTTCCGCGCCAGTAGTAGGCAGCGCCGTGCCCCATCTCCGCCGCTCCCTGGGAAACGGTATCGAAAACCTCGAGTGGGGGAACAAGCTCGCCTGCGCCGTAGATCGTGAGCTCCATGCGTCCACCACTAAGCTCACTGATATAGCGCGCCAGTGTATTGGCGCCAGTACCGAGGCCCGGAAAATTGGGCAGCCAGGTTGTGACGATCTTCCAGGAAAAACGCTCATCGGACGACGAGGGAAGCGGTTCCTGCGATTGAGGCGAACAAGCCGCCAAAGCCGCTCCGCCGCCTAAACCACCGATAAACTCACGTCGTTTCAATAGAGTGTCCTCCGACCCTGCCGGTAACACGGAGCTGCTACGCGCCGCTAACCCACCTTCCTAAAGTGTTTAATAGGGAGTTTGTTTAGGTGCGCTTACTCGGCAAACCGACCCAGGGTCGTACCATCAGGCAGCTTTGCACCCACGAATGCTCCAGCCTTCGCACCGTCTAACATGGGATTAGCGACAATCATTACTTCATCACCCGGTTCAAAGCTTGTTGGACGCCATCCCGCTCTGAAGAGTCGATTGGGCACTCCGCCTTCGATACTCCACTCCTCCACCCCACCCCCGGCAGTAGGCACAAGCACTTGGATCCAGATGTGAGGATTCGTCCATTGGAACTCCTTGACGGTCCCGGTCAGTTCCACCGTCCGTTCTCTGTCAAACATGTTTCCGGAATGATGCGCCTCGACCGAAAAACCGGTAAGGATTAACGTCAAAGCGACCCCTAACCAAATAGTTCTTGATCGCTCGTGTATTTTCATCATCACTGGACTCCCGTGTTAACACCGACGTCTAGAACGTTGCCCTCCGCGTCCAGCGTCAATGTGCGTCCGGTGGCATCCACCGGGTTTCGGTTGTTCTCTGCACAAGCCACGTCAAACATTCGAGAACCCTCGGGTAGGCGCCCGTACTGCTTCGTGACCATCCACATTTCCGTCAGAGCTTCCGGATCCTCGATTGCCATTTGGGCTTCCATCGTGCCGGCGTCAACTCTACGTAGGCGGGTCGTAATACGAGCCTGCTGGCTTAGCGTCAGCCCCGTCCTGTCTAGAATCGTCTCACCGGCGCCCTTTATGCCGATGGTCTGGAAAACCAGCGTATCACCTTCCCATCGCCCGACGGATTCACCACTGAAGGTCGGCCATATCTCATCTTCGGGTGGATGGCTGCGGCCGTCAGTGTAAATCCGGGTGATACTTGGGCCATCCTCCGTGAGGATCCAGACCTGCTCCGGCCTTACCACAAACTCCAGGGCTCCGGGGAGATTAAACGTCCGCGGGAAGCCAGGGAATGTGCCGCAAAATGATAACGGATCAGGGAAACGGTCTGCGCTGACGCGTTCGATGTTGGCAAGATAGCGCTGCTCCCATACCTCGTTATAGGGCGGGAACTCCCGTACGCCGTGTCGTCCTGCGCGACCATCGGGCGGCTGGACGGTCGACCGGTCAAATACTGTGGGCCCGATCATCTGCCAAACACCGGTCCAATCCGGAAGGCCTTCGAAAGAGGAAAGCTGCTGGGCATTCCCAGCCTGGGAGAACAACAATACAGCAGCTAGGCCGGCACCCAAGATAACCTTATGCACTGTCCGGAAGAGCCCTATGAGATCTGCCTGATTCCACACTGCCTCATTCCTCCAACCTGCTTACTACGCCCTATTGTAATTCCCTAGGTACCGAGGGCATGGAAAACTGCCAAAAAGTCGCACTACCGCAACGCATGGCATCTAGGCCACCACCCCCACAATGGGCCCTGAGCCATTAAAAACCTTAAAGCGGGCCCTCTTAAAATATTTAATATCTCCTATTTTTCAATATGTTGAGTGATTTTTTTAATCTTCTGCCTCAATTGAACAAGCGTAGTCCTCAACCTCCGCGTCCGGGTACCAGACCCAGTGTTTTGAGAATGTGAGGGGCTCGATTAGATTGACTGGATCGGTAACGGTCATACTGTAATCCAAACGATCCCCTCCCTCACTAACCGTGAAACGCTCAGCCACCTCAGCAGAGGTACTGAGGGGTATTCCTTGGCCGTCCATATGCCCCCAATCCATCTGCCTCGTCGTCACAACCAGCACGCGCTCGTCCTCCCAGTAACCCGTTGAGTATCCGAGCAACGAAGGCGCTTGGTCCTGGGCGGATGCGCCCGGACCCATGTGAATCGTGCGGTAAGTGTTGTACTCCTCGTTATGCCAGACTATGTCATCACCCTCCCGAAAAATCTCGAAGGGGTACGGAGCCTCCATAATTAAGGGCATGCCCTTCGGCGCGCAGTTTTGAAGCGGGTTGTCCTGTGCCCACACGAAGTCGTCGACTGCCCCTAAAGCGGCCTGCGTCAAATTCGCGCGCCCCGCCGCTGTCCGTCCTAGATCTCTCGGTACCAACATCGGGATAGTATCGGGCGTGCTCCAGATACGAAACATGCCCAGCTCGGGAGCCGAGGTGAAACCGACTGCCGCCCGCCTAGTCTCAGACATTTCAATCGTTCGGTCAGTCCATCTCGGCTCGACTCGGCCACCCAACAAGACCTCCTCATCTTCTGCAGTCAGCACATTCTCGATGTAAAGGCCGTGCTCGATCCGAATAGCCGGATTACCAGCAACCCGTATGGTGTCTCCCACCTCAATGAAAGAAGGGTCAATTTGCCATCGCCGCATATTACTGAGTGAGGTCGTCGCCATTGCCCAATCCTGAGCCTCACCGTTGTCCCCTATTACCCGCAGTGACATCTGCACATGTGGGTTTCTCCACAAAACGGCAGTCACTTCGCCCTCAACCTCGATAATCCTGGCGGCGTCATAGTTGCCGGCAATGGCATGATGCGCATTACTAACAATCGGTTGAACCAAAACGCTAAGAACGAACAGCGTACGCATGATCATCGTAATAACCCCCATGTCTCTTTCCCGTCTGCTCAACGAACCTTCATCGGAACAGACGTACCTTGAACGCACCCAACTCCTAAAGATCGCTCCGCAGCTGCAATGCTCAAAATTTGTCGCAGCGGAATAAGCACCCGGACTAGCCATAATGACATCAATGGCATTTGGCATGAATTCTACCTGAGTTGTCCCTAACCGGAGAACCAGAGACCGAATCGAACGAGGGTACCCTCTTCGTTTAAATCGCAATATAGGACTAAGGTTCCTTGACCTGCATAGCACGGGTGCACTATTTTCTCGACCCCCCTCTTTAAAGAGCAGACTTCGTATGAAACGGCTACTTGGCTTATTGGCACTTGGGATAGTGAGCGTTATCGGCTTCGGCAACGATACAAAGGCACAATCGGTTCAGCATACGCCCGACTGGCCCGACTGGGCTTATGGTCTGCTGTCACCGTTGACACCAGATGACACGGTCTCACCCCCTTGCCCTCCTACGGCCATGCCCATCGAGTGTGCCTATATCGGAACCCCCGTGCCCGACGACGGGGTTAAACGAAGCCTCCCGGACACCGCCCTAACTTTCACCCGAAACGAGGCCTACTTCGGCTACGGACCCGCAGATTGGTATCCGGGCGATCACCCAACCATGCCAGATGTTGTCGCACGTGGAAGAGAAGCCGATGGATTGCGCGCTTGCGCTCTATGTCACTACCCGAACGGCCAAGGGAAGATGGAGAATGGGCACGTCTCCGGCCTACCCGCCGCTTATATCCTCCAGCAGCTTGAGGCCTTTGAGAACGGTACTCGTCGTAGCGCCGATCCCCGCAAAGCAAACACCAACGAGATGGCGATGATCGCTACACGCCTGACCGAAGAAGAGAAAAATCAGGTTGCCGAATACTATTCATCCATGGCGTATCGCCCGATGGTGCAGGTGATAGAGGCCGAAGAGGCCCCTCACGTTCGCGTGACATCAAACGGCCTGATGCTGCCAGTCCCGGGCATGCCGCCGGTGCCCTTGGGACAGCGGATCATTGAAATACCTGACGACCCCGAACGGACGGAGATGACGAGAGACCCTAGAGGTGGCTTCATCGCCTATGTTCCGGTTGGTAGTCTGGCCAGGGGCGAGCAACTCGTCACCACCGGCGGCCAGGGTAAAACCATACAGTGTGGTCTCTGCCATGGTCCGGACCAGATGGGGCTTGGCATCACCCCTGGTATCGGAGGCCGCACGGCTAGTTACATCATGCGGCAGTTGTGGGACATCAAACAGGGCACTCGACAAAGTCCGCTGATGTCGGCTGTGGTGGCGAACTTGACCGCCGACGACATGCTCGAAATCTCGGCTTACATCGCTTCGCTGGCGGAGTGATTCGCAGCTAACGGTTCTTCAAACGGCGAGAGAACCGTGGCAAATGAGGTTCAACGGCGCCTCGGTCGCGGCTTCAAAGCCAGTTCCCAATGTGCGTACATCGGGAGCCGATTGGCCAATAGCATCACAAGCGCCAGGAACCCGGCCGTTAAGCCAACGGCAGCGGCAATATCCATCCAGCTGCTAAACGGTTGGTCATCCGGCGAAAATACAGGCACAACCATCAGGTATTTGTAGATCCAGATTCCTACGTTGATGCCTACAGCAATAGCAGACATCGCCAGGATCGAGCGCTTTACGAACGCGAAGAGGAGTGCGGCGAAGGGTATGAAGAAGCAGCCTGCCATCATGGTCCAAAAATAAGGCCCGTAGTGTCCGTACATCTGCCGGAATAACGCGTCGGTCTCCCGTGGAAGGTTGCCGAACCACATGACAAAGAACTGTGCCCAGAAGAAATATAGCCACATCAGGGTGAAACCCGTAACGAGCATGCCCAGCATACGAACCTGGTCGGGACCGAAATATGAACCTTCTTTCCTTCCCAGCAGCACCGGGAAAATTATTAAGGCCGCCGTCCCCGCGAACATGTTGCCGAACCAGTAAAGGATAGGAAAGATGGTGCTGTGCCAGTGCGGAATGAGCATCATCCCGAAATCCCAGGCAATGAAAGTGTTGCAGATAATGTAAGCCCCGAGCACGAGCGGTGATAGCAAATAGAGCTCATCCTCAACCGCACGGTGATCGGCTTCCGTCTCATCTGCTTCAACCAGGTCTGGTCTTAAGCCCTTCAGCACATAGTAGATGCTCAGGCCATAAAACACACCGAGACCTAAGAGGTTTCGGATCAACAGAAAATTTATGTTAAGCCACGGACTGAGATGTTCCTCCGGCGAAGGATTCAACCAATAAAAAAGTTCATCCTGTGCATAGATGTAGATCAATAGGAAGCCGACGATGGCGAATGGAGCGAACGCGAGCGTGCTCAACTCGGCAAGCCGGTAATAGGGCTTGGACCACTGCGCTCGGGTTAACCGGGTGATCGCACAGAACACGATACCGGCCTGGCTGAGACCCATCAAGAAAAGGAACGATACGATGAGCAACTTAGTATCGGATTGAGCCGCCCCATCGGCTCCACCAACGAACAGGCTACCGATGCCAACAACAAACAGCCCGAGGAACACCCAAAGCATGAGACCTGGTCCGCCGCTGGCGGCTCCCTGTCCGGACGTTATATTCTGATCCGCGTTCATTCCGAGCCGAACTCCGATCTAAGGTAGTTGATAACGTGCCAACGCTCTTCGTGGCTCAACGCATCACGGTAGTAAGGCATGGTGCCTCGCCCTCGCGTCAGGGTGAAGAAGATCTGACCGTCTGCCTGGTCCTGGGTATAAGCATCATTCAAATCTACCGGTGCAACCGCTAAAAGCTGTCCTACGGGCCCGTCCCCTAGGCCACCCGCTCCGTGGCACACGAGACAGTTGATCTGATACAGATTCTCACCCTGAACGATGGAGTCAGGTGTCGCAGCTACCGGATTGGGAATAACCGCGGCATCATCTTTGGCATCGAACATACCCTGTTCGGTGGTCGGGGCAGGCAGCGTCTCACCACCTTCAATTGGAATGGAGCCCGGACCCGCAGGCGCCTGGCCCCTATGAGGCTTAGCGACCGGCTGGTCCACCATATCTTGGTTCCAGGGGAAGGCCCAGCCCACTACCGAAATCGCTAAGAGCGCGACGACCGTTACAATCTGCTTCATCTGACCCATCAGTCCGCCCCCTCCAGCTCTCGGATCTCCTCGGCACCCGCTCCTCGCATGATTTCCTCGGCGCGTCTATATCCCTCTGCATCCTTACACGACACCGCTACAGCAAATTTATCCACGGCGGCTTCAGGCACATAGAGTCTTTCACGAAAGGCTGGAAACCGTGAGCTGACAAGGAATCCGATGACAGTGGCCAAAATCCCCAAAAGGATTGTCATCTCGTACGTGATGATTAAAAACGGTGGGATCGGGATGATCGGTCTGCCACCCGTCGGATGAAGGTAGAGTACGGCTGTTCCTGCGGCCAGAGTAAATCCGAACAACGCACCAAAAATACCGCCGAAGAAAGTGAAACGTCTGATCACGTCTTTCTTTTTCCCGAGCACCTCTTCGATCCCATGGATCGGGACCGGCGAGATCACCGACGGAGTGTCGAAACCGGCACCTTTGAGTTCTCCGGCTGCTGTTAACGCCGTTGATGGCGCGTCGAAAAGCCCTAACGCATTGGTTGCCATTAAGGTGCTCCAGCCTCGGTTTCTAGCTTCGGTTCAGGCTCCGGTAGCGTCTCCTTGACCTCATAGATGGAAACGCTTGGGAAAATCTTGACGAAAATCAGGAAAAGGGTGACGAACATAGCCAACGAGCCGACCAGGATCGAAATCTCCACAAAGCTTGGCACGTACACACGCCAGGAGTCCGGCAGATACTGCCGCGATAGAGACGTAGCCACAATCAGGAATCGTTCGGTGTACATACCGATATTGATGGCGATAGACAGGATCAGCATCGGCACGAAAGACGTACGGAACCGCTTGGAAATGAGTAGTAGAGGGGCTACCGCACAAGTCAGGATCATCTCCCAATAAAGTGGCGCATAGAACCCGAACAACTTATATCGAAGTGCCTCAATTTCGAACGAGGTCTCGCTGTACCAGCCAGTGAATAGTTCTACAACATTTATGTAGGTCCAGATCAACGACAGGACAAGCAGGAGTTTTCCGAGATTGTCGAAATGTAGCTTGGTTATGTAGTGCTCGAAATTCATGTACTTTCGGAGGAAATACATCACCGTGACGATGCCTGCAGTACCAGAATAAATGGCCCCTACGACAAAGTACGGTGCGAAGATCGTCTGGTGCAACGCCGGTACGACGGAAAGCGCGAAGTCCCAGGACACGATGCTGTGTACCGAAACCGCGAGGGGAATGATCAGGACCGCAAGGAACGTGTAGGCCCAACCAAGTCGGTGCCACTCCGTATCAGTCCCCCGCCATCCGAGAGACAACAGGACGTACATATGATGACGCCATCCCGTAGTCCTGTCCCGGACCGCAGCAAAATCAGGAATGGTGCCCATATAAATAAAAATTGTGCTGCCAGTCAGATAAGTCGTGATGGCCATGACATCGAACATCAGTGGCGATCGAAAATTAGGCCACATCTCCATCTGATTTGGATACGGTACCGCCCAATGAACAAACCATGGGCGTCCGACATGTACCATGACCATAGTCGCAGCGACTAACAGCGAGAAAAGCGTCATAGCCTCGGCGCTTCGATACATGGCTTTACGCCACTCACTGTTAGTTAGGTGGAGGACGCAAGATAGAAGCGTTCCAGAATGACTGAGTCCAATCCAAAAGATAAAGCTCGCGAGATAGGTGCCCCAAACAGTGGGTTGATTCATCCCTGCCGCGCCGATGCCGTAGTGGAGCTGATAGAACCAAGGGAAAAAGAAGCACAACAGCGTCACCGCAACCGAGATGCCTAACGTGATGTAGTACTTAGAGCCCGTCTCTACCAATGAACGCACGACGTCACGGTTGACCTCTGCGTAGCTAATTTCTCGTTCAGCCTGCATCGCTTTCTACTTTCTTGAGATAGACCACGGACGGAGCCGTATTGACCTCCTCCAATACGTGATACGCCCTCGGGTCGTTCATTGACTGGGAGACCTGACTCTGAGGATCATTTCTATCCCCAAAAACCATAGCCTCTGAGGCGCAGGTCTGTACGCACGCGGGCTGGACATCACCATCGCCCACTCGCCTCTCCTCGTCCTTTGCCGTGTCCTTCGCTTGCCGAATTCGTTGGATGCAGAAGGTGCACTTCTCCATCACACCCTTTTCGCGCACGGAGACGTCGGGATTTAGCTGTTGGTCTAATGGTGCATCCCAATGATGATTGTTGTAGTTGAAATAACGGACCTCATATGGGCAATAGACCGCACACGAACGCGTCCCGATGCACCGGTTGTAGACCTGTGCGTTGAGCCCGTCCTGGTTATGATATGTCGCACTGACCGGGCACACTGTCTCGCACGGTGCAGCGTCACAGTGCTGGCACAGCATTGGGATAAACCCAAGCTTGATGTCCGGATACTCGCCCTCCCAATAGCGCTCGATCCGCAGCCACTGCATCTCTCTGCCTTGGGCCATAGCACGCTCGCCGACGATTGGGATGTTATTTTCAGCCTGGCAGGCCGTAACACAGGCCCCGCAACCGGTACACCGATCGAGATCGATGGTCATCGTCCAGGCGTAATCGAACTCTTCGTAATACCCGGGTTCGCGATACTCCTGCCAACGTGCGAGGAAATTGTCGATCAAGCTCATGAGTTCACCACCGTAACTGGAATCCCGCTAAGTCCGGCGCTCTCAGCCGTGCTGGGATTGGCGTCAACTGTTTGAATAATTTCCCGTCCGAGTTGCCGCGACACGCCGCCGGTCTTCACGATCTCAACGCGCTGACCAGTAGGCACGAGCCTCACCCGCGTGGCCGCCCATGCGAGGTCACCGGTTTCGGGCTCAACCTGAGGCGATAAGATTTCTATTGGATTTACCCCGCGATCACTGGCGTAGCGTCCATAATTGGTGTGGCCCTGCCCGATGGGCATGGCGATAACGTTAGGCATGATGGCGGGATAGACGAAAACTGGCGCCACCACCGTTCCTTCCGGAGATTCAACCTCCACCAGGTCTCCCTCGACAAGACCAAGTTCGCCTGCGGTAGTCGGATTAAGCTCAACCCAGGACCCGTAAACCACACTCGTCAACGGATCGGGCAGCTCCTGCATCCAGGGTAGGTTAGCGCCACGGCCGTCGTCCAACGTGTTCGAAAGGTAAGGGTGCAAAATGAAAGGATATTCAGCACTGGATCCTGAGAACTCGGGTGATTCCACACCAATGGACTCAATTACACCGGTCTCGACCGCCAGCGGCCGTACTCGACGACTCGTTTCGCCCCAGACCCCCGCTTTCACTACGTTCGTCCAAAAATTTTCGAAATCGTCTGCTTCCGCATCCGTCACGCCACGGGCATGAATTTCGCGCCAGCCTTCATGGAGGCGCTCTTCCATATTGGACCACGGAAATGCATCCGTAAGACCAAGCGCCTGCGCCAATTCAATAATGATGTCGCCGGTTGCTCGAGTGTTGTAGAGCGGCGATACCACGGGTTG
>CAYLKA010000056.1:0-16372 GCA_964384125.1 uncultured Gammaproteobacteria bacterium
CTGCGCAGTTTGTCTTTGTAATATCTACGCTTACCGGCGCGGCGCTTCAATGGCCAACGCCGCAGGTCGTGATGTTTCTCGGAGCAGCTGTTGTTTTTACCAGCATAACCAGCGGTTTGAACTATGTTGTCGGCTGGGGTAAGCGGGCATGGCGCAAAACCCACGTGGCTCAATAGTGCCGTCAGGCAGTTCAATGAGTCGCGACACGGCTGAGCTTGCTCAACTCCCATTGCCGTTTCCGCTCGAGCCATCGGCTCGCTTTGAGACTTACGTCGCCGGTGAGAATGGGGCCTTGTTGGCGCATTTAAGTTCCTTTTCTATCGGAGACGCTTCGGTTACAGGACCGCTCTGGCTCTGGGGAGCCCCAGGTTGTGGCCGAACGCACCTTTTGCAGGCTAGCTGTGCGACTGGGATGCCTGGCAAAGCAATGTATGTTCCATTGGCCGAACTGCCGGCGCCGGATAGGTTGGAGGGTCTGGATTCCTTGGCCGTTGTCGCGCTGGACGATGTTGACGCCGTGGCTGGCGACCCGGCCTGGGACCACGCGCTCTTTGCTCTCTTCAACGCCGTACAGTCAGAGGGTGTCCGATTGTTGTGCGCGGCCCGATGCGCACCCGGGGGCTTGAATTTCTCTTTGCCCGACCTGAGCTCACGTGCTTCCGGGGCCGTCGTTTACCACATAAGGAACCTGTCGGATGATGATCTGATTGTTGCTCTGCAGACCCACGCGCGTTTCAGAGGTGTCGAGTTGCCCGAGTCCTCCGCACGATTTCTGCTCCATCGGGCGCATCGTGACATGGGTGCCTTGTGCCGATGGCTTGATACGCTGGATCGTGCTTCTCTCGCGGCGCAGCGAAAGCTCACGATCCCGTTCATTAGGGCGCACTTGGCTTGATTCAGGAGGCTGGCTATCGGCCCAAGGCGGATAGCGCAATTGCCAGTCTTGTGACGCGACCGCCCAGTTCCACGGCAAGCGTCCGCTCTTCCTCCGAGATGGTTTGATTCCACTCCGCCGCGATGTGGGATGCCCCATACGGCCCTCCGCCCGTCCTGGTGTTATTGACCGCTGGTACCGTGTAGGGGAGCCCTACCCAGAGCATCCCATGGTGGATCAAAGGCAGCGCCATCGACACTAAGGTTGTTTCTTGGCCTCCGTGCAGTGAGCTGGTGGTCGTAAACAGGCCAGCCGGTCTGTCGACGAGTGCGCCCCTAAGCCAGAGATCAGAAGTGAGATCCAGAAAGTACTTCAGCGGCGCTGCCATATTGCCGAAACGGGTTGGGCTTCCGAGCAGCAAGCCATCGCAGGATTCCAGATCTGCGATAGCAGCGAACGGCGGACCAGAGTCGGGTACCGGCGGATCAATAGCCTCGATGGTTGTCGAGACCGGTGGCACGGTGCGGATGATGGCCTCTCCGCCCGCGGATTCGACACCGCGCGCAGCGTACCGTGCCAGCTCCGCCGTGCGCCCTTTCCGGGAGTAGTAAAGGACGAGAATTCGTTTGTTCACCGAAATAATTCGAGCACCCGCTCGGGCGGTCGCCCGATTCTAGCGGCATCCTCGACCTCGACGATGGGTCGTTCAATTAATTTAGGCACGGTGACCATGAGCTCGATCAGGGTAGCTTCGCTGGTGCTCGAGGGGTCGATGTCAGCCTCTTTGAACTCGGCTTCACCCGCGCGAACGAGTTTCGCTGCGGGTAACTCCAGTTTTGCGAGTAGGCGCGATAGAGCCTCGGCATCCGGGGGTGTCTTCAAGTATTCGATAACTTCGAGTTCGACGCCCTCGGACTCAAGCAGTGCTTTGGTCGCGCGTGATTTTGAGCAACGAGGATTATGGTAGATTCTGGCTTTCATCAATAAACCATTGTTTAATATGGTTCTTCCTAAACGTAAAAATCTCGTAGAGCTGATCCAAGTCTGCCAGTGTAGAAATGTTCGGGAGAGCTTTCCACATGGTGACTGGTTTGCTGGAAGGCTATACTAAAATTTCACTAGGGTTTTTTGACTCAAGTCCTTAGAGGGTGAGGGTGATTATTAGGCGGGCATTGATTTTACTCCTGATGCTGGTTGTCGCAGGTTGCGCCTCTGCGCCTATTCAGGAGATGAGTGATGCCCGCCAGGCCATCGCAGCCGCTGAGGATGCTGAGGCTGCATCCGTCCCTTTGACCGACGCACAGCGTTTACTGTCAGAGGCGGAGGCGCAGATACGCAGTGGGCTTTGGGGAATGGCACGGGCCAACGCGATACGTGCAAGGGACCTCGCCGTGAATGCACTGAACGCGATTCAAGCCGATTCTCAGAACTAATCGTTGAGCACTCCACCTGTTAACGCGAGCGAACGCGTGGTGAGGTGTCTAGTCTCCGGGCGCGTCCAGGGCGTATGGTATAGAGCAAGCACCGCACAGCAAGCTTCAAAGTTATCCCTGCGAGGTTGGGCGAAAAATCTCCCTGATGGCCGAGTGGAGGTCGTTATTGCCGGAGACTCGAATCGAATCGCCGAGCTCTGCGGGTGGTTGTGGGAGGGTCCGTCGGGTTCGCGTGTCTCGGGAGTTACGGTGGAGGAATGGATGGAACCCATTGCATCCGGCTTCGAAACCCTTTAACCAATCCACTCCTCGCGCCCGACTTCCTTAACCCAGCAGGACAGGTTTCGCTATCGAGCGCTCACTACGACCGCCTCGCTGCGAGGGAGTCGATGACATCTTCCGCAGCCAGCATCTCGGTGTCGGCAGAGTGGCGGGACTTGTACTCGATTGCACCCTGATCCAGAGCTTTCTCTGCGACCACGAGTCGATGGTGTATCCCGACGAGGTCTGCATCCGCGAACTTTACGCCCGGCCGCAGATTCCGATCGTCTAAGAGCGTTTCGAAGCCCGCCTCCTCGAGTTTGCCATAAAGTTCATCCGTGGCTTCTTTGACCCGATAAGACTTGTCCATGTTGATGGGAATCAGAATGACATCGAACGGAGCGATAGCCTCAGGCCAGATGATTCCGCGTTCAGCGTTGTTCTGTGCGATCGCAGCCGCAACTACCCGAGTCACTCCGATACCATAGCACCCCATCTGCATGGCACAGGGCTTTCCGTCGGCGTCGAGTACAGTGGCACCCATTGCGTCACTGTATTTTTTTCCCAGCTGAAAGATATGACCTACTTCAATTCCTCGAGCAATGGTTAGAGGGTCGCCACCGGAGGGGCTCGCGTCTCCCGCGACAGCGTTTCGCAGGTCAGCGACCTGAGGTAGTGGGAAATCTCTCTCCCAGTTGGCGCCGACGTAGTGGCGATCGACTTCATTGGCCCCGCAGACGAAATCGCCCATGGTCGCTGCCGCCTGATCGATGTAAATCGGCATCTCTACTGCCTCGGGCCCGAGATAGCCGGGTTGGATCCCCGTCACGGCTTGGACTTCTGCAGCCCGCAGCATTCGAATGGGTTTGGCGACGGCGTCCATCGATTCAGCTTTCAGGCTGTTGAGCTCATGATCGCCACGCAGTAGGAGGGCGACGGCGGGCGTTTCCGCACCCTGGACGAGCAGGGTTTTTAGACACTGTTGGGGGGTGACATGGAGAAACGCACACAGCTCATCGATCGTTCGCACATTGGGGGTTTCAACTGGCTCTAGTTCCTTCCGGGGTGCCGGTCGACGCTCTGTGGGAGGGGGCAGAGCGACTGTCTCCACATTGGCCGCGAAGCCATCGGCCTTGGAATAGGCGATCGCATCTTCGCCTGACTCTGCTAGAACGTGAAACTCCTCAGACCTGTTCCCGCCGATCTCGCCTGGGTCGGCAACGACGACCCTGAACTCCAGCTGCAGACGAGTGAAGATACGCTCGTAGGCCTGTCTCATTATCTGGTAGCCCTCTACGAGCGAGTCCTCATTCAGATGAAACGAGTAGGCATCTTTCATAATGAACTCGCGAGCGCGCATGACCCCGAACCTCGGTCGGATCTCATCCCGGAATTTGGTCTGGATCTGGTAGTAATTGACCGGTAGCTGTCGATAGCTCCTGAGTTCATTGCGCGCGATATCCGTGATCACCTCTTCGTGAGTTGGTCCGAGACAGAAGGCCCGTTCATGCCGGTCCTTGAGGCGAAGCAGTAGCGGTCCGTACTGGTCCCAACGACCGGATTCCCGCCAAAGCTCAGCGGGCTGTACGCCGGGCATGAGCAATTCCAGCCCACCCGCTTTATCCATCTCTTCGCGAATAATTCTTTGAACTTTATGTAGTACGCGTATACCAAGCGGGAGCCAGCTGTATAGGCCAGATGCAAGACGGCGAATTAGACCCGCGCGCAACATGAGTTGATGGCTGATGACTTCGGCGTCGGCCGGTACTTCCTTAAAGGTGTTCAGGGGTAGGTCGGTGAGTCGCATGCCTGTCCTTCGGGCTGGGCTAGGAGATTTGGTCAATCCGCGGATTGTATGGCACCACCCGCACTCGATCGACCGGAAAAGGGAACATTTTTGCTTTTTCCGGCAAATAGGAATGTTCCCATACTGGAATTGCTTTGGCGCGCCAATTCCAGCAGCATGGGGTCCAGGTGCGTCGCTCGCCAGCCGTCATGACGGACAACGAAAACACTAAATCTCGCAGGCGGGGCATTTATCTCCTTCCGAACCTGCTTACCACCGGGGCACTGTTCGCTGGTTTCTACTCCATCGTGGCCGCCATCGACGGTAACTTTCTGGGGGCCGCCTGGGGAATCTACATTGCGATGTTTTTGGACGGGCTCGACGGTCGCGTGGCGCGAATGACGAGTACAGAGAGTGATTTCGGCAAAGAATTCGATAGCCTTGCTGATATGGTGTCCTTCGGCGTGGCGCCTGCGATCGTCACGTATCAGTGGGGGGTTGTGCGATTGTCCGAATTCGGCCCGCTATGGGGTAGATTAGGCTGGTTGGCTGCCTTCCTTTATACGGTGGCCGCCGGCCTTCGGCTGGCGAGATTCAATACGAGTGGTGCGAGCGACAAGCATTCGTTTCAGGGGTTGCCTAGTCCACCCGCGGCTGCCGGCGTTGCAGCAATGGTTTGGGGTAGCGTCGAGTACGAAATCGGTGGGCTAACCGCACTGGTAGCCGGCGTCGCCATCACAGCACTCGCAGGGCTCGCCATGATGTCCAACTTTCGGTATCCGAGCTTTAAACAGATCGACTTGAGCCGGCGCGTGCCGTTCGGCAACCTGATGTTCGTGTTGGGGGTGCTTATTCTCGTCGCGTTGAACCCGCCCGTGGTTATTTTTAGCATGTTCTTCGTGTACACGACATCTGCACCATTACTTTGGTGCTGGCGTGAGCTCAGACGTCGAAGGACCTCGCTTAAAGAGTCGGGTTGAGGGTGGCTAGCATTCGGGATCAGTACCTCGAAGCGATGGGGATATCCGTATGGGTTCCGCGAGGGCAAGAACAGGCAGGGTTACCCGGTACGCCGAGCTCGGATCTTGACTGGAACCAGCTACAGGCCGCTGTGCGAGACTGCACTTTGTGTGGTTTGCACCGCCGGCGTACCCAGACCGTGTTCGGTGTGGGGAGTCACGATGCGGATCTCTTGATCATCGGTGAGGCGCCGGGAGCCGAGGAGGATCGGCGGGGCGAGCCGTTCGTCGGAAGAGCCGGTCAACTATTGAACGCGATGCTCGGGGCTATTCAGCTCACCCGCCAGGAGGTTTACATAGCAAATATCCTGAAGTGCCAGCCCCCGAACAACCGAGATCCAAAACCCGAAGAGGCCGCAAGCTGCACTCCCTACCTAGAGCGTCAGATCGAGCTCCTGCGACCGAGGGTCATACTTGCGCTTGGTCGAATCGCTGCACAGTTGTTATTGCAGTCTGATTCACCCATCGGTAGGCTGCGGGGCAGGGAGTTAAGCTTTGGCGAGGAAGGGACCCCGCTGGTAGCTAGCTACCATCCAGCCTATTTGCTGCGCAGCCCCTCAGCCAAGGCCAAAGCGTGGGAAGACCTCTTGCTCGTCAGGCAGCTACTTCGGATACAGCCATGAGTGCCGCAGTCCAACCTAGAACACAGATTCGCTCAATGTCGCCGGCCGATCTGAAGGCGGTCGCTGCTGTCGAGCTCGTCAGTTATGAATTCCCTTGGAGTCAAGGTGTTTTTAGAGATTGCCTGCTGGCGGGCTATCAGAGTCTGGTGTTGGAGATAGGCAGTACTATCAACGGCTACGCCATCATGTCAGTTGCTGCTGGGGAGGCACACATTCTTAACCTCTGTGTTCACCCGGAGTGTCAGCAGATGGGCTACGGCAGGCGCTTACTGAACGCGCTTTTGGTTAGATCCGAAGAGGTGGGCGTGGAGCGCGTGTTCCTTGAAGTGCGACCGTCCAACAATATCGCTATCAGGCTTTACCAGTCCGCGGGCTTCGAGCAGATTGGTGTCCGTCCTTCTTATTATCAGGCGATTGGGGGTCGCGAAGACGCCGTGATCTTGGCTGCGGCAGTCTGCGACGTCCGGTAGCGGTCCCTCTCGAGCCACTTGCTATGCCGGACCATCCGGAACGCCGCACGTTCGCAATTATCTCTCATCCCGACGCGGGGAAGACGACCCTTACGGAAAAGCTGTTGTTGTTCGGGGGCGCTATCCAGATGGCCGGTACGGTCAAAGGGCGCAAGGCGAGCCGCCATGTAACGTCAGATTGGATGCAGCTGGAGCAGGAGCGTGGAATCTCGGTGACGTCATCGGTGATGCAATTTCCCTACCGTGGGCGAATCGTGAATCTTCTCGACACGCCTGGGCACGAGGATTTTTCGGAGGATACCTATCGCACCTTGACTGCCGTGGATAGCGCCCTGATGGTCATCGACGCAGCCAAAGGTGTTGAGAAGCGGACCATCAAGCTGATGGATGTTTGCCGCCTGCGCACGACGCCAATAATAAGCTTCATCAATAAGCTAGATCGAGATGGTCGAGAGCCGATCGAAGTTATCGATGAAATCGAGAAGGTGCTCGGGATCGAGTGCGCGCCGGTGACCTGGCCCATCGGCATGGGAAGAGATTTCCGCGGTATCTATGATTTAATCGAGGACCGGGTGCATTTATATGAGCGGGGAGACTCGAGCCGTGTCAGTGAGTCTCGTATATTGGAGGGTGGTGCCTCCACTGACGTGGACGATGCCCTGGGTAGTATCGCAATTGCCCTGCGCGAGGAGGTCGAGCTTATTCGGGGGGCGAGTCCTAAGTTCGATCTCGAACGTTATCTCAAGGGCGAGCAGACGCCAGTTTTCTTTGGTGCGGCGATCCACAATTTCGGAATATGCGAGCTACTCGACTTTTTCGTAGAGAATGCGCCGCCCCCTCAAGCTCGGGACAGCCTTAGCCGCACGGTGCAGCCGACAGAGGAAGCGCTCAGCGGCTTCGTGTTCAAGATACAGGCCAATATGGATCCCGCCCATCGGGATCGAATTGCTTTTCTCAGAATCTGTTCCGGGACCTACAAGCCGGGTATGCGGCTCTATAACACGCGCCTCGAGCGCGAGGTGCGGGTAGGCGGGGCGATCACATTTCTGGCCGCCGACCGTCAACACGTTGAGGAGGCCGTTGCAGGAGATATCATCGGTCTGCATAACCACGGCACCATCAACATTGGTGATAGTTTTTCCGAGGGCGAGCAGCTTTCGTTTACGGGCATACCCGACTTCGCACCTGAGCTGTTCCGTCGAGCCGTATTGAAGGATCCGTTGAAACTTAAGGCACTCAATAAAGGCCTGGATCAACTCTGCGAGGAAGGCGCCACGCAGCTGTTTCGGCCACTCTTGAATAATGATCTCGTCCTTGGTGTTGTGGGTCCGCTGCAGTTTGATGTCGCAGCTTTTAGGTTGCGGGACGAGTATGCTGTCGACTGCAATTTTGAGGTGATAAACGTCTTCACGGCTCGTTGGGTCTATTGTGCTGATCCCGGGATGTTAGATGACTTCAAGCACAAACTCCGGAGCGACCTGGCATTCGATCACACAGGGGAACTCGTGTTTCTAGCCCGCAGTGCCGTCAGCCTCAACCTGACCCAGGAGCGATGGCCGGCGGTCGAATTCAGCGCGACGAGAGAGCACGCCGTGCACCAGATTGCCTAGTTTACCGAACCCGCTTTGCTCCGTGTCTTTCGCGGTTGCTACGTTACGCAGTTTGGTTGTCTGGGGGGTGCGTTGGTTTCTTTAGCTATTAATCTTGGAGGCGATTGAGCTGAGCGCCCAGTTGCTCCAATCGCTCCTGAAGTTCGTTTTCCCGATTCCGTTGACCGTCGACGACCTCAGCTGGTGCGTTGGCAAGGAACTGGGGATTGCCGAGTTTTTTCTGCACCTTTTCTAGGTCCGCCCGCGCTTGTTGCTGCTGCCGCGCGAGCCTCTCCTGCTCAGCTGCGAGATCGATCAATCCTTCGAGCGGGACGAGCAGTGTCATGTGCCTTAGGACGGCGGTCGCCGCCCCGGGGACCTCATCGGCTGTTGCAACGAACGCGACATCCTGTAGGCGACCTAGGTTTTTTAAGTACAGACCGAGCCGGTCGAGTCGTTCCCGGTCTGCCACTGTTGCCCCGGCTAGTCGTAAGGGTAGGTGTTTCCCCGGACTGATATTCATTTCCCCGCGAATCTGTCTTATGCCTATCACGAAGGCTTGCAGCCATTCGATTTCCTTTTCGGCTTCCGCATCGGGTTTGAAGAGCCCAGCATCCGGGAGGGGTTCTAGCATCAGGGTCTCACTAGTTTTGCCGGTTAGTTTGCAGAGCTCGAGCCACAGTTCCTCCGTCACGAAAGGCGCGATTGGGTGCAGCAGTTTCAATAACGTGCTCAGCACCTCCACCAAACAGCGGCGGGTGCTTCGGAGCGTGGCCGGGGAGGTGGCCGGATCGCTGAGTACCGGCTTTGTGAGTTCGAGATACCAATCGCAGAACTCGTGCCAGGTGAAATCGTACAGCGCTTGGGAAGCGAGATCGAATCGGTACTCCTCGAAATTCTTATGGAATGCGTCAACGACAGTGCCTAGCCGTGCTTGGATCCAGCGGTCCGCGACGGTAGGTTCCGTATCCCCCTCATCGAGCTTTTCCACGTGCGTGAACACGTAGTGAGAAGCATTCCAGAGCTTGTTGCAGAAGTTGCGGTTGCCCTCCACACGTCCCATGTCGAGGTTGATATCGCGTGCGGTCGTCGCCAGGTTTGCGAGCGTCAGCCTGAGTGCGTCCGCACCGTAGGCCGCAATCCCTTCCGGGAAATCCTTTCGTGTTATTTTCTCGACCTGTTTCTTGAGATGCGGTTGCATCATCCCTTCTGTGCGTTTTTCAAGCAGTGTCTGAAGGGTCGCTCCTTCCACGATGTCGATCGGGTCGAGAATGTTGCCTTTACTTTTGGACATCTTTTGTCCGGCATGGTCGCGGATGAGGCCTGTCATATAGACCTTCCTGAAGGGGACCTCATTCATAAACTTCAAGCCCATCATGATCATTCGGGCAACCCAGAAAAAGATGATGTCGAAACCAGTAACCAAAACGTTGGTGGGGTAGAACGTATCGAGTTCCTTGGAACCCGAAGGCCAGTCCAAAGTGGAGAAGGGCCATAGCGCCGAGGAGAACCACGTGTCCAGTACGTCTTCGTCTTGTCGCAGAGTAGTCGTTGCCGGGATCTGGTGCTTCTCCCGGACTTCGGCCTCACTGCGTGCCACATACACCTGGCCGTCTTCGTTGTACCAGGCCGGAATTCGATGTCCCCACCATAGTTGGCGGGAGATGCACCAATCTTCGATGTTCCGCATCCATTCGAAGTAGGTTTTGGACCAGTTCTCCGGGACGAAACGGACGTCTCCGGATTCCACCGCAGCGATCGCCGGCTCGGCCAGTGTCTTGGCGTTTACGTACCACTGGTCCGTTAGGCGTGGTTCGAGGACTGCGCCGCTGCGATCGCCACGCGGCACCATAAGCTTGTGGTCGTCCACGCCCTCGAGTAGACCCTCGGTCTCCAGGTCTTCGAGGACGCGCTCGCGAGCATCTAATCGATCCAGACCCTGGTAGCGTTCGGGCGCCGCGTCGCTCAATCTGGCGTCTTCATCGAAGATGTTGATCAGAGCGAGTTTGTGTCGCTGTCCGATGTCATAATCATTGAAGTCATGCGCAGGGGTGATCTTTACACAGCCGGTGCCGAATTCGGGATCGACATACTCATCAGCGATAACGGGTATTGGTCGGTCGGCCAGGGGTAGCCGGACCTCTCTGCCAATGAGATTTCCGTAACGTTCGTCATCGGGATGCACGGCCACTGCGGTGTCGCCCAGCATTGTTTCGGGTCGCGTGGTCGCAACGACTAAATGCCCGCCCCCTTCCAGGAGTGGGTAACGAAAGCGCCACAGCTTGCCGTCCTCCTCGCTCGAGAGCACTTCAAGGTCCGATAGGGCGGTGTGGAGCACCGGGTCCCAGTTCACGAGGCGTTTTCCTCTATGAATGAGTCCTTCGTCGTAGAGGCGCACGAACTCCTCGGTCACCGCCGCACACAGTCCCGGATCCATCGTGAAGCGCTCGCGGCCCCAGTCGACCGAGGTGCCCAGGCGGCGCATCTGGTTAGCGATAATGTTTCCGGAATGCTCCTTCCACTCCCACACCCGCTCCACGAAGGCGTTCCTACCCAGATCGTGCTTCGACGTGCCTTCCGTGTTTAGAAGACGTTCTACTACCATCTGGGTTGCGATGCCTGCGTGATCCGTACCCATCTGCCACAGTGTGTTGTCGCCCCGCATTCTGTGGTAACGGATCAGGGTATCCATGATGGTGTGCTGAAACGCGTGGCCCATGTGGAGCGTACCGGTGACGTTAGGAGGCGGAATGACGATGCAGTACGCTGGTCCGTTTCCAGATGCTTCAAAGTAGCCCGCTTTCTCCCAGCGCTCGTAATGTCGGGGTTCGATTTTTTCTGGCTGGTAGCTCATTAAGTACTGCGGCTATCGTAGGAGAGATCATTCTGAGAGCCCGTCCAGTTGTCATCTTTCTCGTCGGTTTCTTTATTCCGCACGATGTTCGTCAGGACTGGGATGCCCGGTTTTGGAGTGCTACTGACCATGCTTCTCAGATGTTGTGTGTATTGAGTTCGTAGCCTCGATCCCTGTAAAAGCGATAGTGCTCTCGCCCCGCTTGTTTGCGCCCAGGATCGCTGTCGATCACTTCTGCTACCCGCGCGTAGCGGCTGAAAAAGGTCGGTACGCGGGACGACAGGTTGATCATCAAATCCCAATTCTCCCCTAGTGCGCCGGGCTCGTCATCCTCCACGTCCGGCGCATCGATGCCGATGAGAACTGGTTCTACCGCAGGTGCTGTCAAATCCTCGGTGATGATGAGATGTGGGATGAAGCTTCCCTGCGAAAAAGTCCACAACAACTTATCCAGTTGTCTGGCGTCTACCTCATTAGCCGCGTTCAAAAACACATGATGGCTTTGCTGGATCGCTTTCTCGGTGATACGGCATGCGAATCGCAGACGTGAATCGTTTGAATCTGAGCCTAGTATGTAAAAGTCGACTCGCGTCACCAGGCCCTTCCGCAGTGTCTAGAGGTTTAAGAGGAAATCCGTCAAGAGTGGGACCGGTCGTCCCGTGGCCCCTTTTTTGCGGCCCGATTTCCAAGCGATGCCTGCAATGTCCAAGTGTGCCCACGGTGTCTTTCCCACGAACCTGGAGAGGAATTGGGCCGCGATGCTAGCACCGCCCTCTCGAACACCGGAGTTCGCGAAATCGGCGAAGTTGCTTTGTAACGATTCGCCGTATTCTTTATCGACTGGTAATCGCCAGGCAGGGTCGAGGGATCGGTGTCCGGCTCCGACGATGCTGGATGCGAGTGCTTCGTCGTTACTGAACAGTCCCGTGTAGAGGTTTCCTACCGCGACGACGCAGGCTCCGGTCAGCGTCGCCACGTCCAAGAGGTAGCGAGGCTTATAGCGAAACGCATAAGTCAGCGCGTCACAGAGAATCAGCCGTCCTTCGGCATCGGTGTTCATAATCTCCACGGTCTGCCCAGACATCGTCTTCACGATGTCACCGGGCCGGGTCGCCCGTGAGCCGGGCATATTCTCGCAGGCAGGAACGATTGCGACGACGTTGATCGCAGTCTGAAGCTCGCCGAGCGTGGCCATGGTACCGATGACGGTGGCCGCTCCGCACATGTCGAATTTCATCTCGTCCATTTTCGGCGGCGGTTTTAGGGAGATTCCACCTGTGTCGAAAGTGATTCCCTTTCCGCATATCGCGACAGGTGCGGAGTTCGCGTCTGCACCTCTGTACTCCATGACGATCAGCCGCGCCGGTTCTTCGGCTCCGTGGGTCACGGAGAGAATAGCGCCCATGCCGAGACGCTTCATGTCTCGTTCAGATAGCACCTTGGTCTCCAGATTACGGTAGCGTTTGGCGACGGCGCGTGCTTCCTCAGCCAGGTGTGAAGGTGTGCAGAGGTTCGGGGGTCGATTCCCCAGATCACGGGCGAGATTCATTCCTGTGACAATGGCTCGACCGTGGGTTACACCGAGACGCGCTTCTTTCGCTTGGCCGCGGTCGTTGATGGCGATTCGCAGCCGCGAAAGCTTCACCCTATCCGAGGTTCGGCTCTTCAGTTCGTCGAAGCGGTACAAAGAGGTGTGGGCGGCCTCCACCGTTAGGCGGGCTGCGTAATGCACATCGAGTTCTTTAACCCCGCCGTGTGCTAGATAGGTAGTGGCTTCTCTGACCCCTGTTTTGCTGAGAGCATCGACGGCTGTAGTAACGGCACGAGCGAGAGCCTTGGCATCAAACTCCGCCTCTTTGCCACACCCGACCAGTAGGACGCGTGCGGCAGCGGCGCCTTGGGTTTTTGGCACGAGCAGCGCCTTACCGGGTTTCGCAGAAGCATCGCCAGCCCTTACGAGCTGGCCCAATAAACCGCCGCAGGCCACATTGATTTCTTGAGGCGCTCCCTTGAAGCGTCGGTCTTCGAATACTGGCAATATGGCACAGGCGGTCTTTTGGCTCGCCGGTGCCCCCGTTCGTACGGGAAACTCCATCGCTTACTCCTTCGCGTAGCGGTTCTCGAAAGGTATCCAAATCGGCCCGTGCGAGGGACCCTGGCCTGTTCCCCTAGACTGATTGGCGTTGGGCCTGTGGTATCTTGTTGAGATCCCGCCTGAAAAGTGCGGGCTAGTGTACTAGTAGCTCAAGGTACTGAAAACCCGCACGCTCTGTGAACCTGCTAAACCGCTACATATTGCGCGAAACGTTTTCCTCCTGTTTGCTGGTGACGTTTGTGCTGTTCGCCATATTGATGAGTAATCAGTTCGCGGAGATCTTGGACGATGCAGCGACCAGCCAGCTTCCCAAGGACGCCGTGTTTGCCGTCCTCAGCCTCACGTCTCTGCAATACATCACGTTCCTGATGCCGATCGGGCTCTTTCTCGGCATTATGCTGGCTTTGGCTCGGTTCAATCGGGACTCGGAAATGGCTGCCATGGCGTCCTGCGGTGTGGGACCTGTTCGGCTTCTCGGGCCAATTAGTGTTTTGACCGTGCTATTAGCCATAACCGTAGCCTGGCTCGCGTTGGTGAGAACCCCCGATGCCTCCCGACAGATAGAGGAAATTAAGGTTCAGGCGCGGGAGGATCTTGAGATCGGTGTGCTGGAGTCCGGCGTTTTCACCAGTCCCGACTCGGGTGACACCATCGTATATGCGCAGGATGTGGCTGGGGACGAAATATATGACGTCTTCATCGAGCACAAAGACGGTGATCGGGTCATCGTGATACTCGCTGATCGAGGTGAGCGCAGGCAGAATGAAGTCGACGGCCAGCTGACTTTCGTCTTGTACAACGGCCGACGCTATGAGGGGATCCCAGGAGAGGAGAGCTTCCGAATTATCGAGTTTGGCGAGCACGGAATGCCGGTGCGTGTCGATCAACCCGAGGAGGAGCAATCTGTGGAGACGAAGTCCGTCGAGGCTTTGCTTGCGTCTTCTGCGGCAGCAGATCGAGCGGAGTTGCAATGGAGACTTTCGGTGCCTTTTTCGTTGTTTGTTCTGGCCTTGGTCGCGGTTCCGCTGAGCCGGTCAAGTCCGCGGGAAGGGCGCTACGGGCGCCTTGGGGTGGGTATCCTCGTGTACATTATTTACGCGAACATGCTTAACATCGCCCGCTCGATGGTGGAGCAGGAGGAGGTGCCTCAATGGCTCGGTATGTGGTGGGCCCACCTTGTGTTTGGGGCAATAGGATTGACGCTCCTGGCGCGAGAGTCGGGCTGGTTCGTCAGGTCGCCGGTTGAGGTTGGCACATGAACCTTCTCGATCGTTACATTGCGGGGGACGTTCTCAAGGGGGTGGGCATGGCCATCCTCGTTCTCGTTTCCGTCGGTACTTTCATCGACTTTATGGGCCAATTGCCGGATGTGGGTACGGCGCAATATGACCTGCAAGCCGCGGTGACTTACGTGTTCCTGAGGGTGCCCAGGATGATCTTCCAGCTTCTTCCCGCCGCCGCCCTGATAGGTGCGCTCTTCGGGCTTGGGAACCTCGCAGTCCATCGTGAGCTCGTCGTGATGCGCTCTAGTGGTGTCTCCAACCTCAGACTGATGGGTTCCGTTGCCGTTGCGGGATGCGGCTTGATGGTGGTCATGGCCGTGTTGGGTGAGTCTTTGGCCCCCTCCCTGGGGGCTTATGCTAGGGAGGTGCGTGCGGAGGCGATGCTAGACACAGAGGATGTCGCGCCTGGCTCCTCCAGATGGTTAAAAAGCGGCGATCGCATCGTGAACTTTCACCGTGAGGCAAATGGGCTTGGATTCGGCGGCGTGTATCTTTTCGAGCTCGACGAGGGTAGAGAGCTTCGTCAGATCGCCCATGCTGATACCGCTAACATCGATCAGGCCAACCGGTGGGTGCTCGGCAATTATTCCGAGACGATCTTTCAGGGATCGGAAGGCGTAGAGGCGGGTGCCGAACGGCAGGCCATTAAGGAGTACGGGTTGAGCCTGGAGTTGCTCGACCTGTCCGTCGTGCGGCACGATCTTCTCGACAGGGCCGGATTGACCCGATATATCGGCTACCTTCAGGAAAATGACCTAGATGCCACTCAGCATTTGATCGCTTACTGGGCCCGTATGGCAGATATCGTGTCGGTGCTGCTTATGTCGATGTTGGCGCTACCGTTTGTATTTGGTGGCCTACGGTCTGCGGGTACGGGAGCTCGGCTGCTGGTCGGTCTTTTGGTTGGTCTAGGTTATTACGTGACGGCACAGGCTTTTGCGAACAGCGGTCAAGTATTCGATCTCGATCCCCGGGTGGTAGCCTGGTTACCAAGCGTAGTCTTGTTACTGATTACGACGGGCGCTTTTCTGAGAATCCGTTAGTGGTTGTGAGGTTGTTATAGTCGCGGGGATTATGTTCTTGCAAGTTGGAATAATTAACTTCATTTGACTCTTGCCGCTCGATGCCTGCCAACATCGTTGGAATTTCTGCCTACTACCACGATAGCGCTGCGGCTTTGCTCAGGGACGGTGAGATTGTTGCGGCCGCTCAGGAAGATCGCTTCACTCGGTAGATGCACGACTCGTCTTTTCCGACGAACGCTGTCAGATACTGCTTGAGTGAAGCCGGGCTGAGCCTGAGTGAAGTCGATCAAGTTGTTTTTTATGACAAACCGCTCGTTAAGTTCGAGAGACTTCTCGAGACTTATCTCAGCTACGCGCCTCGAGGATTGCGTTCTTTTATCGCCGCCATGCCGATATGGCTCAAAGAGAAACTGTTTCTAAAAGAAACGCTCAGGCGCGAGCTCACAGAAATTGGTGGATGCAAGCGATCTGACTTGCCGCAGTTGCTTTTCTCCGAGCATCATCAGTCGCATGCCGCGTCAGCCTTTTTCTTTAGCCCCTACGACCGTGCGGCGGTGCTTTGTCTGGACGGTGTTGGGGAATGGGCGACCACCTCCGTATGGCTGGGCAAAGCCAATAACTTAGAGCCACTCTGGGAGATTGATTTTCCTCACTCTCTGGGGCTCCTTTATTCGGCCTTCACGTATTTCACGGGTTTCAGAGTCAACTCGGGAGAATACAAATTGATGGGCCTCGCCCCCTATGGCGAACCTAAGTATGTAAATTTGATTCTCGATAAATTGTTGGACCTCAAAGAAGACGGAACCTTTCGGGTTGACATGAGCTACTTCAATTACTGTACCGGACTTACGATGACCAATCGCAAGTTCGATGACTTGTTCGGTGGACCAGCACGTCGCGCGGAAAACGCGATTACCCAGCGGGAAATGGATATTGCTGCTTCAATCCAGAAGGTAACGGAAGAAGTAATATTGCGTTTAGTGCGAACGGTGCATCAGGAGACGGGCGAGGACTACCTTTGTCTGGCCGGTGGAGTTGCTTTGAACTGCGTTGCCAACGG
>CAYLKA010000057.1:0-407 GCA_964384125.1 uncultured Gammaproteobacteria bacterium
CAGCTCTCAGCGTATTCCGGCAAAGCCATCACTATTGGAGCAAACAACGGAAACGGGGAAAAGACGGCTGCTGATTTTGCGGAAGTCCTGGTTTACGACCGTGCACTCAATTCGGTGGAACAAGCAGCCGTGGGACGTTATCTCGGATCGAAATACGGAATCAATACTGCTTTCCAGCCCGCGCCCAATGAGATCTTGGCGATCGTCGCCACAGCTCAAGCTGAGAGATCTCAAAAAGAGCGGCAGCAGCTTTTCGATTACTTCATTCAGCACGTCCATCCAGAATCGCGAGATCAACTCGGCAATCTGGAGAGGAAGATTGGCGCTCTGAAGATGCAACGCAATCAGTTAGAAAATGAGAGTCATACCACGATCGTCATGTTGGATATGCAGAAACGAAAGCCTGA
>CAYLKA010000057.1:417-4654 GCA_964384125.1 uncultured Gammaproteobacteria bacterium
TCTTTTGAGCTACATGCCAGGGCAGTGGCCATCGTGATGGTGGAGATGAAGAAGCGAAAGCCTGCATACGTGTTGATGCGTGGTGATTTCCAGCAGCCGGGCGAGCAGGTCCAGCCCGACGTGCCAGCGATCTTCCCGCGATTCCCGGAAGAGCAGCCGCGCAACCGTCTTGGCCTTGCGCATTGGCTGACCGATCCGAGTCATCCGCTGGTTGCGCGAGTGACCGTGAATCGACTGTGGAAACAACTGTTCGGTACCGGACTGGTAAAAACGTTGGGGGATTTCGGAACACAAGGCGAGAGCCCCAGCCATCCGAAACTCCTCGACTGGCTGGCGGCTGACTTTGTTGAACACGGCTGGGATGTGAAGCGGTTGCAGAAGTTGATTGTGCAATCCTCCACCTACCGCCAATCCCCATCGGGCGAACGCCAGTATGATTCGAGGGATCCCGATAATCGCTGCCTGTCCCGCGCACCCCGTTTTCGGCTTTCGGCAGAAGAGATCCGGGATACATCACTCGCGGTTAGCGGCTTGCTCAATCGAGAAATTGGAGGTCCCAGTGTGAATCCTTATCAGCCTTCCGGTTACTTGAACAGCATTGGGAAACCCTGGGAGGAGAGTTCTGGGGATGCACTCTATCGTCGCGGGCTTTACACCTTCTGGCGCAGGACGATGTTGTATCCCGCGTTCATGATCTTTGACGCGCCCAGCAGGGAGTTTTGCACCGTGGATCGGCCACGTACCAACACACCGCTGCAAGCGTTGGTAACCCTGAACGACCCGGCGTTTGTCGAGGCTGCACGCAAATTTGGCGAACGGATACTTCAGGAAGGGGGGGGGCGGGATGCGAAGCGGCTCGTGTTCGCCTTTGTTGCTGCAACATCGCTTCATCCCAGTGCACAGGAACTTGCTTTGTTGAATGACACCCTTGCCGAGCAGCGATCAGAATTCGAGAAGAACCCAAGCGCCGCAAAGCAATTGCTAAGCAACGGCAAGGCTCCGGTTGAGGGAAGTCACGATCCGGTTGAACTGGCAGCGTGGACAGCCGTTGGAAATATTTTGCTCAACCTTGACGAAACGATTACACGCGAATGAGTAGCCATGAATGAGAATCCAAAAGAACACCAGGATCCAGTGAATCGCCGCGTCTTTTTGACTCGCACAAGCGTTGGTTTGGGAGCCGCAGCATTGTCCCATCTTTTTCAGGGTTCCTCGACGGCAGCGATCCCGCAGAACGGGATCCTGGGGGGCACCCACTTTGCCCCAAAAGCCAGACGGGTGATCTATCTGTGCACCTCCGGCGGCCCATCGCAATTGGAGACATTCGACCCGAAGCCGCAGTTGAAGCAATGGGACGGCAAGCCTATTCCAGATAGTGTCCGCGGCAAACAGCGTCTTACCACGATGACGCGCTCCCAAACTGCATTCCCTGTCATGGCCTCCGAACACGAGTTTGGCCGTTTCGGAAAGTCAGGTCAGACCATGAACGTACTCTTTAAGGAAATGCGCACGATTGCCGATGAGATATGCCTGATTCGGAGCCTACACACCGAGCCGATCAACCATGATCCAGCGGTCACATTTTTACAGACCGGCAGCCCGCTTGCGGGTCGTCCGAGCATGGGCTCTTGGCTGAGTTACGGGTTGGGGAGTAACAATTCAAACCTCCCCGCCTTTGTCGTCCTGCTCTCAGCTGGCGGCCAGCCGGTGCCATCGCGATACTGGCACAATGGGTTTCTTCCAAGCCAGCATCAGGGCGTCAAGTTCCGGTCCGTTGACGATCCCGTCCTCTACCTGTCCAATCCGAAGGGGATGAGCAGGGAGAATCGTGGTCGCACCATTCAACGGATCAGCGCGCTGAACCGGTTGAAGTACGAGCAGGTTCCCGATCCGGAGATAGAGGCACGTATCGATGCATTTCAACTTGCCTACCGAATGCAGACATCGGTACCCGAGTTGATGGACATTTCGGGAGAGTCGAAGCATGTGCTTGAATCTTACGGTGCAGAGCCCGGAAAACCATCATTCGCCGCCAACTGCCTGCTCGCACGGCGACTCGCCGAATCCGGTGTCCGCTTCATCCAGCTCTATGATGCGGGTTGGGATCATCACGATGGAATCACCGAAGGGATCAAGGGAAAGATCAAGAGTGTGGACAAGGCGTCAGCAGCGCTTATACACGACCTAAAGGCTCGAGGATTGCTGGACGACACCTTGGTGATCTATGGAGGTGAATTTGGCCGTACAACGTATGCCCAGACACGAAGTAAAAACTTTGGTCGGGACCATCATCCACGATGTTTTTCCATCTGGATGGCCGGTGGTGGTGTGCGCCCTGGAATCGCATACGGCGCCACAGATGATTTCGGATACAACGTCGCGGAGAACGGCGTTCATGTTCATGACCTTCAGGCAACAATTCTGCATTTGTTGGGGATCGACCATGAGGCGTTGACATACCGATTCAAAGGACGCGACTTTCGCCTGACCGATGTGCACGGGAAGGTGGTGCGTCAGATTTTGACTTAGCCAGAATAGAACTCTTCCGATGAGATTCTATTCATTTCCCCTTCTCTTGAACCTCCTGCTGACAGCCGAACTGTCAGCGGATTCCTTGGCCGCAAAGCCTTTGTCGCTTGAGAATGACTCCCGTGTGGTCCTGGTTGGCAGCGGACTCGGTTCTCGGATGATGCGCTACGGTCATTTTGAGACCGAGCTGCAATTGCGTCATTCAGGACACAGACTCTTCATCCGAAACCTTTGTGACGAAGGAAACACGCCCGGTTTCCGGCCGCATTCGGCCCGTCCGTCTCCCTGGGCTTTTCCGGGTGCCGAGAAGTATTATCCCAAACGATCAAAGGCCAAAGATAGGTGGGGATCAGGTCACACGGGTTACGGCAACTATGAAACACCGGATCAGTGGCTTGGACGAATGCGGCCCGACGTCATGATCGCCTTTTTTGGTTTCAACGAGTCCTTTGATGGGGCCGAAGGCTTGGAGAACTTCAAGGCGGAACTCGAAGAATTCGTCAAACACATCCGATCACAAAAGTACAATGGAAAGATCACTCCGAAACTAGCCCTGGTTTCGCCGGTTGCATTCGAAGACCTCTCCACAACGTACGGCACCCCGGATGGTATTGTGACCAATGCCAACCTGGCGCTTTACACGGCCGCGATGGAAGACGTTGCCGCGAGGCATCGGGTGTGGTTTGTCAATCTGTTCTCGCTCACCCAGGGGTGGTATGAGTCCACGGAAGAACCCTTGACTCGTGATGGTGTCTTGTTGACTAAGAATGGTTACGCCAAGCTGGCTCCAGTACTTGCCGATTCACTGTTTGGGCCCGTCACCACGCATCCCCCAAGGGGTAGAGCTGTCGACGTTCACGCCGCTGTTCAGGAAAAGAATTGGCTCTGGCATAAGTATTACAAGATCCCCAACGGAGTGCATGTCTATGGGCGACGCTATAATCCGTATGGTCCTGCCCATTACCCCCACGAACTTAAAAAACTTGAGCAAATGACGGCGAACCGCGACGAAGCCATATGGGCAGCGCTTGCCGGCCGTGCCTTCGACCTGTCCGCCGCGGATGCCGGGACGCACCCCTTGCCGGTGATTGAAACGAATTACAAACCCAGCCGAAAGAATGGCACGCTGGACTACAAGTATGGTGCGAACGCAGTTGCCACAATGACCGTTCCGGAAGGTTACCGGATCGATCTTTTTGCATCAGAGCAAGAGTTTGAGAACCTCGCCAATCCCGTACAGATGGCATTCGACAACCGGGGCCGCCTCTGGATTGCCACCATGCCGAGTTACCCGCATTACAAACCGGGCGATCCGAAGCCTAACGACAAACTCCTGATCCTCGAAGACACCGATCAAGACGGGAAAGCAGACAAGGAAACGGTCTTTGCCGATGGTTTGCATATGCCCACGGGATTTGAGTTCGCCCCCGAAGGAGTCTACATCGCACATAGCACTCATTTGATGCTGCTTCGGGATATTGATGGTGATGACAAGGTTGATGTCATTGAGACGGTGCTGAGTGGGTTCGATGATCACGATACCCATCACGCGATCAGCGCATTTTGTGCCGATCCCTCCGGCGCCATCTACATGGGAGAAGGCACGTTTCTTCACAGTAATGTCGAGACGGCTTATGGACCGGTTCGCAGCTCCAACGGAGGCTTTTTCCGGTATCAACCGCAGCGCCGCCACTTGGAACGCTCTGCT
>CAYLKA010000057.1:4664-7102 GCA_964384125.1 uncultured Gammaproteobacteria bacterium
ATACCGAAACCTCTGATCCCAACCTTCGATGGATGTTACCGGGTAGTGTAAGGGATCGATATGGCGAGATTGCCCCGAATCCGCCAAATCTGGTTGAGGAGAAACATCGCGTCCGGCCCACCGCTGGACTCGAGTTTGTGTCCAGCCGTCATTTCCCTGACGATGTTCAAGGTGACATGCTTCTCCACAACACAATAGGATTTCTCGGCACCAAGCAGCATACCTTGGAGGACGATGGCACCGGATACCGAAGCCGGCACAGGCACGATCTGCTGTTCAGTTCCGACCCGAATTTCCGACCGGTCGACATGGAGTTTGCACCCGATGGTTCGTTCTACTTGTTGGACTGGCACAATGTGTTGATCGGTCACGGTCAACACAGCGCCCGGGACCCGCTGCGCGACCACGTACACGGCCGCGTCTACCGAATGACCTATCCCTCTCGGCCGCTGGTGGAACCTGCAAAGGTAGATGGGGCGACGATCCCGGAATTGTTGGACAACCTTAAGCTCCCTGAATACCGGACCCGTTATCGCACCCGCCGTGAGTTGAGAGGTCGCTCCACAAGTGAAGTGCTTTCTGCACTCCAGCAATGGACCAAAGGTCTAACAAAAAGCGACCCCCATCATGAACATCACCTTCTTGAAGCGCTGTGGGTTAGCTGGGGGTTGAATCGTGTCGATCAATCTCTCTTGAGCAGGCTGTTGGATGCCAAAGATTACCGTGCGAGAACCGCCGCTGTGCGTGTCCTTCGCTACACGGGTCATCAGGTCGAAAATCAGGCCTCGCTTCTTATTAAAGCGGCCGGAGACAGTCATGGGCGAGTGCGTTTGGAGGCAATCGCAGCGGCTTCTTGGCTAAGTCCCGAACATGGCCTGCCGATCGTCAAGGAGGCAGGGAAGTTTCCCATTGATGACTGGATCAGACCTGTCCATGAGACCGCGCTGGCCCATCTTCAGGGCCAAACCATCGTCACTGAGGCCATCGCGATCCCCGAAACAACCTTGGAGGGAGAGGCTAAAGCCCTCTTTGTCAAGGGCGCCGAAGTCTTTCGGCGCGAAGGTCATTGCGCCACCTGCCACCAGGAGAATGGGATGGGCCTGCCCGCTGCTCAATTTCCACCAATCGCTGGTACACGATGGGCCCAGGGAAACGAGGAGCGCCTGATCAAGCTTACCCTTAATGGGCTAATAGGGCCGATTGAAGTGAAAGGCATCAACTATCCGGGGCAAGTCCCGATGACGCAGTTCCGCGGACTTAGCGACATTGAGATCGCTGCCGTTTTGACCTATGTCCGCAATGCTTGGGGCAACAAGGCCTCGGTGATCACTCCGGACAAAGTGAAGGCAGTGCGGAGCACAATCAAGAACCATACTGGATTCTACGAGGCCTCAAATCTGCTTAAGGACCATCCCCACAAATACGCGAATTAAATAGGCATATTTATCACTAACTCCCATCTCCAGAAAGCGGTGAGGGACTTACGGGTAAACGGCGGCAGCTAATATATGATCGTGTGGTGGTTGAGGATTCCGAAGTTCTCAAACGGGATCGGCGTTTTTAATTCCAGATAGTGCGCCATGGCTGAAAGGCTCAACAACCACGAAGCCAAACAGATGAACAATTGAAAGTCGCTGGCAACTAAGCCAACCCACTTCACCACTTAAAAGCCGCAGGTTGTTATTCCAGACCGTGCACAGTCCCGTTGCCGGGCGGCGACCAGCTCGATTTTTATTCCAAGATCGAGCTGGAACCGTTTCAACGATTCCTCAGTTGGTTCAATCTTTCTTACCACTGGTTGGACGCAGCCATCTTCCAAGCAGTCACATCTGCCTCAATATCCCCGCCTTTGCTGTAAAGGCAGATGCCGACATCTTCTGGTTTGTGGAAGTGCCGTTGCACCAAAGCCTGACGATCGTTGATAAAGATCTCCACAAGCGGCTTGTCGATGAAGATCCGCAAATTCAAATCCTCTCCCTCTTTTAATTCAAACGGTGCATCCCCACGGGCCCGTGTGTTGGTTCCCGGATCAGTCTCTGCCTTTTCATCACGAAGCGAAATCGTTTTCTGCGCAGGTAGGTAGGAGATCTTCAAAGCCTCCTGGTTGTTTTGGTCACATAACAACTTGATGCCAAAATCCGTTGCGTTGGTAGGCTTGACCGTGACTTTCAATTCAATCGTGTCACCTGAAATTTGCTTAAGCCTGTATTGCCCACCATTTGTGACCGCGATCTTGTTTTCCGTCATCTTGTTGTAACGCAGTTGTTCTAGTTCTCGGACGGGCTTGATACGGAGAATGCCGTCCTCGGGAAGACTCAATTCCCAGGGCAATGAGTAGGTGCCACTCCAAAGGGTATTTCCCAAGTTAGCTCCTCAGCAAGGTCATGGCAACCCGGCTGGGCCTTGGGTAATCCTGACCTGCATTAGGACTCTCATAG
>CAYLKA010000057.1:7152-9207 GCA_964384125.1 uncultured Gammaproteobacteria bacterium
ATCTTGGCATGAAAGTCGGGCGTAAACTTGTTATCTTTCCACTCGCCCAGATAGTACCGAACACCCCAGCTATGACTGATGAGAAGCTTCATATGCTTGTTGCCAAGTTTGAAGAAATCAGCGCAGGAGAAATCCTGCCGTTCGAGTCCAGGCAAATCTTTGGTCATGAATTTCCCGAGGAATTCCCATTTTTTCAGATCCTTGGAGCGCAGTAGCGTCGGCTCTAAATACCACTTCCCCGCTCCCGGTCTGGGTGGGCCAGGCGTGCCGGAGTGAGAGCCGGAATACAGGTAATAGTAATCTCCCTCCACCCAGGCCGTGTGATCCCACGAAATCCAATAGTCGTGTTCGTCTACTTCAGGGGGCAGATCGATGAAAATTGGTTTGCTCCAGTTCTCCAGATTCTCGTCCGAGGCTTCGATGTAGCTCGGCTTGCCCCCAAAGCGACTGAAGAAGAGAACTTTCTTGCCATCTTTGGTGATCACGGTCCCGCCCGTGCCGGTCCCGCCGCCGCCCAGGCCACTATCCCCGCGCCGACGCCAGTGGACCAGGTCGGTGCTTGTGTAGTGGCCAAAGGCATACTCATCGCCCTTGTTCATGTAGCTGAAGTGGTACTGGCCCTTCCAGTAGACAAAGATATTGGGATCGGCCGAATAATTTCGGTCAAGATCGCCTTCTGAGTTTAAGAGGTGATAGGTCGGCCTGGTCGGGTCATTCATCAACCTCTGGCGAAAATCACGGGCAAGCCGGACCGCTTCGCTATCCACGCTCCAGATGTACCTGGTGCGCTCCTCGAATATAACGTGCCTATCCTTGGGATTCTCCTTTTTTGCGCCCCTGTTCTTGATCTCGGGAAACTTTCAGGCCTGGTCCTTCACCCAATCCTCTCTCGAGCAATCAAGCCAACTGAAAGGTTGAATGCTCGAAGATTGGTTTGGCTTTAAGGACAAAATCTCCTCCCGGGTGAGAGCTCTGCCATAAACCCTCACGTCCTTAATTTTCCCCTTGAACGATTTCGGTCTGTTTGCAATCAACCTGACCGGGCCGATCACCAGCTGCAGGTACGGGCTGTTGAGAAAATCATACGGCTTCTCAATGTTATAGTTCGCATAGGCCTCTCCATCGCGGTAGATGGTGACCGTGTTGCCCTTGTAAACCGCCGCCATCATCATGAACTTCCCAGGAATAATTTCCTGGGCCGGGTTTTGGGCGAGTTGCGCCATGGATTGCGTGCGACTGTTCCCATCGCTGGCGATGGACCATTTGCCGGAAGCATCATGACCAAAGGCAATAGCCTCGTATTTATCAGCCGCCTGCAACGTGATCACGCTGCAGTTCTCCGGGGTTTTCTCATCAAAGCAGAACCAGCTGACGAGAGTTTTGTCTGTGCTCGCGGCAAAAGCAGGCGCCGCAAGTGCAGCGGCGGTGAAAAAAACAACTAGAGTACGCATATTATATGTTTCTTTTTGTTAAGTTTGACTTGGTCTAATTCTATCCTGGTTTGATTTGGCTTTCAGGTTTATTCGTTACATTAGGATGTCGTGCAACACATTGCCGTGGACGTCGGTGAGGCGAAAGTCGCGGCCGCCATGGAGATAGGTGAGGTCACGGTGATCAACGCCGAGCTGGTGGAGAACCGTCGCCCACAGATCGTAGACCGTCGCGCGGTTCTCTACGGCATGGTAGCCGTATTCGTCGGTCGCACCATAGATTATGCCGTTCCTCACTCCACCACCGGCAAGCCAGATGCTGAAGCCGAACGGGTTGTGGTCGCGACCGTTACTCCCCTGGGTGAACGGCGTACGGCCAAACTCGCCGGCCCAGATGACGAGCGTCTCGTCCAGTAAACCGCGCGACTTGAGGTCCTTCAGTAGACCCGCGACCGGCTGATCGACCTGAAACGCCATGCCCCGATGGCCGAGTTCCAGTGACGAGTGCTGGTCCCAGGGGTTGCCTGGAGGGCTATCATAAACTCCCATACCAATGCAGCTGAGCTCGACGAAGCGCACCCCGCGCTCGACAAGTCGCCGAGCCAGGAGGCACTGGCGGGCGTAA
>CAYLKA010000057.1:9307-16347 GCA_964384125.1 uncultured Gammaproteobacteria bacterium
CGGTTGAGCAGCGTTGGAGCATCTTCCGTCGGGACATCAATCCGGGCGCAATCGCAGAGTCGACGATTGCGGTTTTTTTAATAGCAGATTGCGGCCGTTTCATTTGACGTAGATAAATTCCTTGAAGTTGAAAATTGAGTGTGCGATCTCCTGCCATGCTCGGTTGGGATCGGCAACATCGCCGTGCTGCCCGGTCTCATGTTCGATCGTCGCATCGAGTCTGGCAAGCTGGCGCTCAAGGTGCTCGTGCTCGGAACGTTCGTCAGCAGAGAGAGCGGCGATCAACTCACGACGCGAAACGTGATTGGGGTTCATGGTAGCTGAAATCTCCACTTCAGCAGGTGTCAATGCGCGGTCGTAGAGCTGGGCGCGCTCGATGCTTCCGAACAGCTTGGTCGATGGGCTCGAGGGCGTCCCGTGACGCATGCCGAACACCACATGAGCCTTGCCGGCCGCATAAGTCTTGGGCCCAGAGCTTTTGTACGGTTTTCCGTAGGACTTACCGTTACGGTAGCAGGCAATCGTACCGTCCGCCGAATAGACAATCGCCAGGTGGACGGGTTCATTGCCGAGCACCTCCTCTGACTCATCCGGGCCGTAGAAGCTGCTATAGCGACTGTACCCCTCACTGCCGGCCATCCAACGCCGCGGCTCGCGCTCGCCGTAGACGATGGAGTCAAACGGATCGCCGTCCATCTCCTGCACAGCAATAGCGCCTCCTCCTGCCTGACCAAGGCTCCCGAGATTCAGCCAGACCTCGAGTGTTTTCGCCGTCAAATCCCGCTCGAAAGGCGCCGTCGCCACAAACCCTGCTCCCACGCGCAGCCGACCATCCACCAGCGGTACATCCTGATAAGCCGTGCCATGCATGGCACCGATCGAGTCCTTCAAGTCCCCCTCGAATTCCCAGCGCGCGATGGGGGCCAGCTTGAAGGGGGTGGAGGCTCCCCTCGTCGCCAGGATACGCGCCTTGGTCGGCTCAACAATGGATGCAAGCCGCTCGCGATGAGTGCGCCTCTCTGAATTAAGCCGATCAAGCCGCGCGCGCGCTGAATCGAGTTGCTCAAGCGTCGTCTCAAGGTACGCCATAGCCTCATTGATCTCCACAGGTGCTGGCTCACGGCCGAGCGCCGTCTCGAACATTCGCTTGAAGCAAGCCCGCGACGTGCCCCCCTCGGCGCGGACGCGTCTCGCCCAATCCTTGGAGAGACCGTGAATGAAGGAGTCATTCATCAGTGTAAGAGACTGCGCAGGCACGTTCGTGATGGGTCGACGGCCTTCCGTGGTGAACGGCACCGGCGCATCGAACATGGCGAGGAACGGGCTCGTTCCACCCCGGCGGACGGCAACGTAGACGCTACGCCGATTAGATCCCTCGTTAACCGATGGGCCAAACATCCGACCATCGAGACGCCCTGACACCTTGAGAATTGAACCCCGAATGGCTTCCGCCTCCAGGCGGCGCATAGGCGCGTGTGAGAGAAGGATGTTATCGGGATCGATTGTGCGGGCTTTAATGGATGGTGCCGGACTGCGACGAAATACTTCCGAAGTGACGAGCAACCGGATCATGCTCTTCATCGACCAACCCTCCGCTACAAACCGCCTCGCCAGATAGTCGAGGAGTTCAGGGTGGGAGGGCTTCTCTCCGTGAAGCCCAAAGTTGTCGGTCGACGCGACGATGCCGCGCCCAAACACATAGTGCCATATTCGGTTTACCGCGACCCGGGCGGTGAGCGGGTTGTCATGCCGAAGAATATCGCGGGCAAGCTCAAGCCGGCCGGCCGAGCGCTTCGGATACGGCTTTCCACCAAGGACCTCAAGAAAACGCCGAGGCACAATGTCCAGCGGTCGCTTGTGATTGCCACGATCGAAGAGTTCCTGATCGTGGTGGTCTCCCGGAAGGACTCCCGGCGCACGAACGGGGATCGGGACACGGCCCTCGATCTCACGGTAGCGGACGATGAGCGGCGCTGAGCCAGGGAGCTCGCCCAGTGCATTGGGCAGTAGACCGCGGCGGACGAAGAAACCAAGGAAGTTCGCCTGTTCGTCGGTCATCGCCGCGTCGCGCCAGGCCTTAATGCAGGTGCTGAGCGTCGCTCTGTAAATGTCTGCAAGCTCTTGCAGGTTGGCAGGCGGCGTGGCCCCTGCCTCCTCATAAAACGGTGACGTGACCTCGGCCTCCTCGTCCTTGGGAGGTTCCTGACCGGGCCCCGGCATCACGACCTGCTGTATCCCAAACCACGAGCGCGCGTTCTCTGGGCGTGCCTCTGCTACTATGCCAGTGGGCAGGTCGCCGGATGTGGCAATCTCGAGGTAGGCTTGGTCACCACGCCAGTATTCCATTTTGTCCCAGAGCATCCAGGTCAGTTCATCCGAGACCATGTGGTGGCTCTTATAGATAGTGGAATTTTGATTTCCGATGACAATGGGATAGTGCCGCATCGAGTAGCGCATGCGGGCACCATCGCCTCCGAGCACGCGGACCCATATCGAGTCGGTGCCAACCTCAAAACGGGGCGATGTCAGAACGGCGCTGTGCTTGCTCGAAAGAAGATGACTGTAGACACCCGCCGGATAGATGTTCGAAACAACCCTCTCCCCTTCCGGAAGAATGTGAAAGGCGCCTGCTTTTGCCGGCACCGATTCAAGCCCCAGACCGTGCCGGTACCAACTGTTAATGTCATCCAGCGCAAGGTTCCAGCGCAGCGCATAGGAGCGTCGCTCCTGCTCTTCGAGAGCAGCTCGACTCTTCTTCCATTTATTTTGGAGTTCACCCCACGCCGTCTCAAAACCCGCCTCCCCTGCTTCCTGAAGCCGTACGAAGGCGTGGAGCGGACTTCTCGCATCGCTCACTGCCGCATCGATTGCCTCCTGCCACGGAAGCGGCTCCTCACCGTCCTGCTTCCATCCCGCCTGGTCGCCCTTCTTTCTCCCTTTTTGAGTCCCGTCGCCCTCGTTGGCACGTGCCGACGACGCAGCGAGAAGGTCGTCCTCAAACCGATCCAGGGCCTCGAGCCAGTCGTTGGCAAGCGCCTCGCGAACGCGGGGCTTTAGATCGCCAAGGTCAGCCGCCTCCCTTGCACCCACACCAGGCGCATCGACCGTCACAACGGCCGGGCGTGAGCTCGTCATGATGCCGTAAAGCGCATAATAATCCCGCTGACTGATCGGGTCGAATTTGTGATCGTGGCAGCGGGCACACGATACCGTCAGCCCGAGGAACGCCTTGGAGATCACGTCAATCTGGTTCGCGGTAAAGCGAACTTGCTCATCGAGCGCATCGGTGGGCGCATAGCCGTGCTGGACGAATCGATACTGCGCCACTCCTAGCACAGACTCGTTGATCCCGTTGTCGTGGTCAATCCGCGGCTCTGCGATAAGGTCGCCCGCCAAGTGCTCCTCGATCAGTCGGTCATATGGCACGTCACGGTTGAAGGCGCGAATCAGATAGTCGCGATACCTCCAGGCATACGGAATCCTCGGATCACCCTGACCGCCATGGCCCTCGGAATACCGCAGGCAGTCCATCCAGTGACGGGCCCAGCGCTCGCCAAAGCGAGGCGAAGCGAGCAGGCGATCAACGAGATGTTCGTAGGCCCAAGGAGAGTTGTCGGTGACAAAAGCGGCGCTTTCCTCGGCCGTGGGGGGCAGCCCAATGAGCACATAGGACAAGCGCCGGATCAGCGTGCGGCGGTCTGCTCCCCCCACCGGCTCCAGACCAGCGCGCTCGATCCGGGCCTCAACAAAGGCATCGATCGGGTTTACAGCGCCCTGACCGGAAACCACGGGCGCCTGTGATCGATGAATCGGCTGGAAGCTCCACCAACGCTTGCGCTGCTCTCGGATCGCCTCCCATGACATCGTGCGAGATAGGTCCTCGGCAGACGGCGGTGCGTCGCGAGGATCCGGCGCACCCATCTCAATCCATGCCCGAAAATCGGCGACAATGTCAGCCTCGAGCTTCGGCTCGTCCTTGGGCATGCGCAACTCTGTTGCGTGACGGATGGCCTGCAGCAGGAGGCTCGCGTCAGGATCGCCCGGCACCACCGCGGGACCGCTGCTCCCTCCCTTTCGAATTGCCTCCCGGTAGTCGACCGCAAGCCCGTTTCGATTCGTCTCGGAACTGTTATGGCAACGGTAGCATCGCTCGACAAGAACCGGACGGATTCGCTTTTCAAAAAACTCCGTCCCCGCAGCAGGCGAACCCTGCTGGCCATTGGCAGTACCGTTGCTGAAACAGATGACAAGCGAGAGAAGTAGCAACCCTACGGAACCCAAATCGCTGGCAGATTTCATCGACATCACTTACTAAAGTTTCAGTAACAAGACGCTTGTAGTTAGTCTATGTCATTGCACGAGCAATGACAACTATATTTAAGAGAGTTCTTCAACACGGAATCGCGTCTATAATGCATAGGAAACTTGTTCAGAGAGTCAAATCTGTTTTCCCAATCAGGAATATGCATGTTGCCGCGGCATCTGCTGGGTCTGATTTGTCCCATCGAACTTGATGGCACTTCGACGGTACTCTCGCGGCGGCATGCCCTTGATATTACGAAACTGTCGATTGAAGTTCGAGAGATTATTGAAGCCAACCTGGAAGGAGATCTTTGTCACGTTATCATCGGTCTCGACCAACAGTTGGCAGGCTTTTGTGATCCTTAATGAATTCAAATACTCTATAAATGTCTTTCCGGAGCTCGCGCGGAAAAATCTGCAAAAAGAGTTAGGCCCCATTCTGGCTACTTTGGCGATATCATTGAGTCGGATTTGTTGTGACATATTCGCATTCAAATAATCGATCACCTTCGCTATCGTATTAGTATGGCCTATCTGATTTGAGGCATAGTAGCCCGAGCTCGCAAGCTGTTTTTTTTCATCCGAATTGGCGAACAAATCCAGTATCAGTAGCAGTTGGGTGAATCGCTTGAGTTGGCTCTGTTCCTGCATCTCCAGGATCAGCTTGGAGGCTTTAATCCGAGTTTTGCCATGAAACTCGAATCCATATTTCGCCGCTTTCAGGAAAGCGCCAATTGATTTCAGCTCCTTGTGACCGAAGCAATCGTCACCTAAAATTTTCTTGGAAAACTGAATCACGGCCATCGACGGCTTCGCACAACCATTATCGTTCCGAATCCCCGATTGCACCGCATGCGGAATATACGGACCATTTATTATCAGCGTTCCGTGCTCAAGAATCCCGATGTGATCTCCGGAAATGAATTGACCTTGGTGATCCTTTAACGAGAGAAGAATGTCAAACTCGGGATGGTAATGGTAAACTTCCCAAAGATCGAGATCGATTTTGAAGGTAATCGCTCTCGATTCATTATTAGAAATTAATTCTAGTTTTGGTTTTTTCATCAAAAAATGAATAAACTGAACCGTAATTGATCTAGAGAGTCTATACCTCGACTTTTTTTTTGAAGATATATTCATTTTAATTATTATGGTGTTGAGAATTGCATTTGCTTTGGCCGCCAGTTCGCTGGCGGCATCGATCCGGATTCAAGCCGACTGGCCGCAGTGGCGCGGCCCGGGTGGGCAGGGCCATGCCAAGGCCGCCCAGTTGCCGGCCGAATGGAGCGAGGTTAAGAACGTCACCTGGCGTACCAAGTTGCCGGGGCGCGGCTGGTCCTCGCCAGTCATAACCGGGAACCAGATCTGGGTGACAGCGGCGCATGAGATTCCAGCATCCGAAGAGGAAAAAAAGGAGCGCCTGAAGGAGGACACCAGCAACGAACCGCTGGTGGTGCTCTCCGATGTACGCATCCACGCGATTGGCATCGAAAAGTCCAGCGGGAAAATCTTCAAAGATATCCCGTTGTTGAGGAAGCGCAATCCTCAGTGGGTGCACAAGACTAACAGCTATGCATCCCCCACGCCGATCATCAAGGATGGTAGGCTCTACTCCCAGAACGGTTCATACGGTACGGCCTGTCTTGATATAAGAAGCGGCGAGGTGCTTTGGACCAACCAAGACCTTATGGTGAACCACGAGATGGGCCCCGGTGGCTCACCAATCCTCTGGAACGACCTACTGATCTTTCACATGGACGGCAGCGACCGACAGTTCATCGCCGCGCTCGAGAAAAAGACGGGAAAGCTGGCCTGGAAAACGCGCCGCACCGGCGATATGAACGAAAACCCACAGTTTAAAAAAGCCTACGGCACTCCGGTCGTCACCCGGGTGAGCGGGCGTGAGGTGCTCATCTCACCGGCGGCCGACTGGTTGTACGGCTACGACCCTGCAAACGGTGAAGAACTTTGGAAGGTGAAGTACGGCTCGCTCGGTTTTTCCATTGTGCCCAAACCGGTGATTGGTGATGGCATGGTGTAGAATGGTACCAGCTTTTTTCGTCCCCAGTTACTCGCGTTCGACATCACCCAGGCCAGGCCTGAGATCGCCTGGGCTTGCAAGCGCAGCGTGCCGGCCGTCTCGTCGCCGATTCTGGTGGGAGAGGAAATCTATTTCGTCAGCGATTCCGGTGGGATTGTCACCTGTCTCGACGCCAAGACAGGCAAGGAACATTGGCGCGAACGCATAGGCGGAAATCATGAGGCGTCTCCGACGTTCGCCGGGGGTCGGTTGCTTTTCCACAGCAAGGAGGGCGAAACCACCGTGCTCAAGCCGGGCCGGAAGTTCGAGTTATTAGCTCGAAATCGGCTTCATGGCGAGCATCACGCCAGCGCCGCGGTTAGTGGAGACGCACTTTTCCTGCGAACCGACAAAGCGCTCTACAAGATTGAAGATCGGCAAGGACTGCTGGGACACTGGAAGTTTGAGGGAAACGTCTCCGACAGCTCGGGCTATGACTACGACGGGGTGGCCTTTGGAGGGCCCGTGGCAGGGCGCCACAGAAATTAGTGGGTACTGGCTTCATATCAGAGGGCATGGATGAATCGAAGCCATATCGCCGAATGCCAGACAGCGAAGACTCTTCCGTGGCTTGGATCTTTGACGGGGTTGAAGGAGATCTCATCGGCGATTCTGGTCTTGCCTTGGACGGGGCAGCCGGCGTCGAGTTCGACCGATA
>CAYLKA010000058.1:0-15682 GCA_964384125.1 uncultured Gammaproteobacteria bacterium
AGTGTGGGGCCGTAGCTCAGTTGGGAGAGCGCTGCGTTCGCAATGCAGAGGTCGGGAGTTCGACTCTCCTCGGCTCCACCATTACTTTCAAGTAGTTACACAGCTTGTGGGCAGAAGATGCGGAGATCTGTGGCAGGAATGACTTTCTGGGTCATGTGCTAGGCTTGCACCCTATGGCTACAAAGGAAATCTTTCATCTCACGCAGTATTCGAGCGGTGGTGGGTGAGCGTCTAAGCTTCGGCTAGGAGACCTGGTTCAGGTTCTCGGAGATCAGACGTTGACCGTTCAGGCTGAGGTGGGTGACAGCGATGACCCGAATTCAAAGGCCATCGTAGTCGGCACCGAATACTCGGACGATGCAGCGATCGTGCGCCTACCGGGTGACACGGAACGTGCCTTGGTGCTCACGGCGGACGTTATCGGTCCGTTGGTTGACGATCCTGAGACTTTCGGCGCAATCGCTGCCGCCAACGCGCTCTCCGACGTCTACGCGATGGGTGGTCGGCCGCTCTACGCTTTGAACCTGGCATTCTTTCCCGACGAGTTGCTGTCTCTCGATGTTCTGCAGGCTGTCATGCGTGGCGCGTCGCGCACGTGCGCCGAAGCCGGGGTATCTATCGTGGGCGGTCACACGGTGCGTGACGATGACATCAAGTTTGGCCTGTCGGTTACCGGTGAAGTTGCACTGGGTTCTGAGCTCTCGAATCGAGGAGCCGTGGCTGGTCAGCATCTGGTTCTGACTAAGTCCTTGGGTACTGGAATCGTTGCTGGTGCCATCAAAGCGGGTACTGCTGAGAGTTCTGTCACCGAGGCTACGATCACTTCCATGCTCCGGTTGAACGACGCTGCGTTGACGGTGGGGCGTCGGCACGGCGCGACAGCCTGCACCGACGTCACGGGCTTTGGGTTGCTCGGCCATTTACGCAATATTTTGATGGGCTCTGAGCTTACTGCGACGCTCCATGTCGATAGTTTCCCGATCCTTCCGGGCGCGCTGGAGCTTGCTTACGCAGACAAGGTTCCGGAGGGCACCCGCGCTAATCTGAAGTTCGTCGAGTCGACTCTGGATTCCGGGACTGACGTTGACCCAGCCAAGATGCTGATTGCGGCTGACGCGCAAACGAGCGGCGGGCTGTTGCTCTGTCTAGATGCCGATGCGACGAAAGACGCGTTAGCGGAGCTCTCAGCGGAAGGCCACAACGCGGCCATCGTGGGCGTACTTGAGTCACCGACCGAGGACGAACTGGCTGGGCGTATCTCGCTCAGGCCATGAGTGAAGCGCCATCCACCGCTTGCAGTATCGATTCGGTTGAACTCTTGCTCGACTGTGTCGCAGATGCGCGCGCGGGGACGATCGAGGCCGGGTTTCGGACTTGCGCCCACTGATATTGGTTGCGGTACCGCCTGGCGCGGGGACGCGTTCGGGTAACCGGATCTCCGCTTTGCGATGGGCCCGGCTGCTTACGGATATAGGCTATCGGGCTCGGATCCAGGAGGGTTGGCCCGGTGAGTCGGCCGATTGCTTGCTGGCGCTTCACGCTCGCCGCAATGCACGCGCGATTCGTGCGTTCCGTCGCGCCTACCCCGCCCGTCCGGTAGTAGTCGTATTAACTGGTACCGACCTTTATCGCGACCTTCGGACCCACCAGAGCGCTCGCCGATCGTTAGAGGTGGCCGATCGTCTAGTGGTGCTTCAGCCTGGGGCACTTGCCGAGTTATCCCCCGCCGCCAGGGAACGCGCGCATGTCATCTTCCAATCGGCGAAACCAACTCGAAAACCGCCGGGGAGCAGGCGCAGTTTCGAAATCGCCTGCGTGGGCCACTTACGTGCCGTCAAGGACCCTATGCGTGCTGCGATGGCCTCGCGGGCATTGTCCGCCTCGTCAAGGATTCAGGTTATCCAGGCGGGTGCCGCAATGACCCCGGCGCTCGAAGCGCGGGCCAAACGGGAGACGGAAAAGAACTCGCGTTACGAATGGGTGGGCAGTCTGACTCCGGGCGGGGCCCGTCGTCTGATCGCAAGAAGCCGCGTTTTGGTTGTGAGTTCACGGATGGAGGGGGGCGCGAATGTTATTGCTGCGGCAATTATCGATAGAGTTCCGGTCATCGCTACGCGTATTTCCGGGAATATCGGAATGCTTGGAGATGATTACCCTGGTTATTTCGATCTCGGCGATACTTCGGGACTGACAGAGCTACTGCAAAGATGTGAGTCCGATTCCAGTTTTCTAAAGATCCTCCAAGTCCGGTGCCGTGCACGCCGACATCACTTCCTGGAATCCAGTGAGCGGGAAGGTTATGCGAACCTGCTGGGACCACTTCTGCGTGATCATTAGGACACGGCCCGAGTTCGGAGGAGGTAGGTGCTGAGCTTGTTACGGCGCTGGCGTCGTCGCCGCACACTGGCAAAAAGAACGATTCCAGACGACCTGTGGAGCGCCACCATCGAATCGATCCCGGTGCTGGGTCGGCTCGATTCGGGAGCGGAAGAAAAACTGCGAGAGCTCGCTCTGTTGTTTCTTCATGAGAAACGCATTGAGCCGGCCGGCGGCCTGGAGCTCGATGAGTCGATGTGTTTGCGCGTAGCGGTGCTGGCATGTCTTCCGATCCTAGAACTTGGTCTAGATTACTATCAGGGATTCGTGTCCGTAATCGTCTATCCCGATGCGTTTGTGGTACGGGACCGGGAGACTGTTGACGAAGCGGGGGTCGTGCATGTGGGCGACGAGGTCTTGAGCGGAGAGGCATGGGAACAGGGCCCGGTCATTTTGGCCTGGAAAGATATTGAGGCGAGCGGTCATTGTGAGGGCTTCAACGTCGTTGTCCACGAGTTCGCGCACAAGCTCGATATGCTCAGCGGAGCGGTTGACGGAATTCCTGCTTTGCATCGTGATATTGACGAAAAGCATTGGCTGGAAGTTTTCCAGACCGCGTACGATGATCTGCGTGCGCGACTCGACCGTGGTGAGGAGCCCTGGCTGGATCCTTATGCGGCTGAAGAACCCGGAGAGTTTTTCGCCGTGTGTAGTGAGTTGTTTTTCGATGTACCGGAAGCTTTGCGCGCTAATTATCCAGAGATTTATGCGCAACTGAGCGCGTTTTTCAGGTGCGACCCCGCGCCTCCATAGTCCACAATGGCTCAAGGACGTCTTGGAGAACTTAGGTGAGCGATGACAAGGGTGCGCTAGGTCCGGAGGTCAGTGGCCTTGCTCATATAGCCGCTACCGATCCGCAGGCCCTGGCGCGGGAACGAGAGACACTCGAAGCGCTGGCAGGCGAGGGTGTGCTCACCCGTTTTAGAGGGTACTTTGCGCTCACCGGTCCGGGCTGGTTACAAAGTGCCTTTACCCTCGGCGGCGGCAGCGCGGTTGCTTCCTTGTACCTCGGTGCCCACTACGGCTACGAGCTGCTGTGGGTCCAGCCACTGGCGATGATCGTCGGCGTCACAATGCTTGCTGCCTGCGCTCATCAAACACTTTCGACTGGGTTGCGTCCGTTCGCCGCCATGTCCCGTTTCGTCCACCCGGCTGCGGCTTGGGCTTGGGCGCTGGCGACTTTGGCGTCAAACTTCGTCTTCCACGCGTCTCAGCTGTCCCTCGCCGCCGGTGTGATTGAGGACATGACAAACCTTTTCACCGGTTGGAGTCCGGAGGGGGTGGCAAGAACCACCTTCCTGTTGTTTGTCGGCGCATTGGTCCTCTCGGTGTCCATCGGCATCACCTGGAACTACGGCCGTGGGCTAAGAGGTACAAGGTTCTACGAACGCACGCTTAAGGTGTTTGTCTGGATGATCATTCTTGCGTTTGGCCTTGTCGTCGCTCGTGGAGCAGCGAGCGGAAATCTTGACTGGGGCGCGATAGCTCGGGGTTTTATCCCGACCTCGATTCCCACCGATGTGCAGGGGGTCACGACAGTCATGGGGGCTTTTGGTGCTGCGGTAGGAATCAATATGACGTTTCTCTTTGGCTACTCGTTGCTCGCGCGCGGTTGGGGGCCAGCGCACCGTGGCCTATCACGCTTTGATTTGGTGACGGGGATGTTTCTGCCCTACACCATCGTAACTTCACTCGTTATCATCGCTGCGGCTAGCACTATCTATGGGACCGAGTTTGCCCCACAGCAGATCCTGCCGGCCAATGCCGGCGTTCTTATAGGTTCGAGCGGTGTTGGCGAGTTCACCGGTCGCGTGATTTTTGCGCTTGGCATCCTCGCCATGGTGCTTAGCACGCTTACGCTACAGATGAATGTGACCGGTTTTGTCGTCTGTGAACTTTGCGGTTGGGAACCGCGTGGCCTGCGTTACAGACTAGCCTGTCTGGCGATGTTGCCGGCTTTCCCAGGGGTTGTGCTCTGGGAGACGATGGGCATGTGGGTGGCGCTACCCGCCTTTACCATCGGGCTGATCATGCTGCCGACCGCGTATGTCGGTTGGTTTTTTCTACAGAATAGCGACGGCCTGCTCGGCGCGGATCGACCGCGCGGTGCTTCCGCCGTGCGTTGGAACGTCGCTATGACGGCGGCAGTGACGATTACGCTGGTGAGTGTCGGCTACACCTTGTGGACCCGGTTACTGGCCTGAGTAAACGCAATTCTGGCGCGCTAGTTCTCGGGCTCGTAGGTCGTGATGCCCCCTATAGATGAAAGGTCTTCCGAGCGTCCCCGCAACTCGATGACGTTGAGGTCAGGATCTCGGGCGAAGATCGATACGTGCCCATCCAATCCGAATGAAACCGGGCCTTGGGTTATTTTGATCTGATTGGCGCCAAGTGTTTCGATCGCCGCCTTGATAGAAGCCACGTTTAGCGCGATGTGGGTGTAACCGGTGTACTTCTGGTCGACGTCCATGAGGATGTTCTTACCGCCGGCGTCGTCGTTGGCGTTGTAGACGAGATTCAGTTCAACACCTGTCGGATTTTTGAGTATTGCGACGGCGTCGTTTGCGGCCTTGTTCAGGAGTTCGAAGCCGAGCACCTGATAGAAGGCTACCGATCGCTCCAGATCGCTCACGCGAATACCTATATGGTCGACCCGACGAACCTCTATCATGTGAGGGAAAGTATGGCCATAATCCCTGCCAGTCAACTCGCAAGCCCGGTGCAGCCTCGCGAAAAGGCGCTTGCTGGGTATACCATTCGGAGCCACCACAGTGGATAACAACAGACGAACATTCCTCAAAAACGCTGCGCTCGTATCCTCCGCGACTGCGGTGTCCAAGAGCATATCGGCCCAAAGCGCGGGCAGTTCAGGCTTTCAACGGATTGCAGTGGAGGAGACCTTCAGCGTACCGGAGGTGCTCGACGCCATGCGGGACCTGCTCGAACGCGAACCGGATCGGGAGCCGGGTCTCTCGGCGCCGCCCTATGTTGTGACAGACACGATTCAGACCCTCTACGACCTGGGGGAAGGCCGAATCGCCGCAATGGATGCTGCGCGGGTGGATAAACAGGTTCTGTCACTGTGGTCGCCTGGAGTGCAGGTGTTCGACTCAGCGCAGGCGAACGAGCTGGCGCGTCTGGTTAATGATCGGCTGGTGGAGACGATTCGTGAGCGTCCTGACCGTTTTGCCGGGCTTGCTACAGTTGCGCCCCAGGATCCAGAGGCAGCAGCACAGGAGATCGAGCGTGCCGTCTCTGGTCTCGGGCTTAACGGCGTGCTGATCAACTCCCACACGAACAGCGAGCATCTCGACGACCCGAAGTACTGGCCGATTTTCGAAGCGGCCCAGGCGATGAATACCCCCATTTATATTCACCCCCGTAACCCGCCTATGCAGATGCACGATGCATTCACCGACTACACGATGGGGGGGGCGTTATGGGGTTTCGCTATGGAGACCTCGCAGCACGTCGTGCGCCTTTTAATGGCAGGCGTGTTCGATGAGTTTCCTAACCTCACGATTGTGCTGGGCCATATGGGTGAGGGCTTGCCGTTTTGGCTAGACCGTTTAGATCAGGTGTCTACCCGGCCTGGGATGGGCCAGTTACAGCGCAAGCCCAGCGAGTATTTTCGGAGCAACTTCGTGATCACGACGAGCGCCATGTTCTGGGATCCTGTTCTAGAGCTCTGCATAGAAGTGCTCGGTGCGGATCGGATTCTGTTTGCGATAGATTCCCCATTCGCCTCCGCCGAACGGGGTACCGAGTGGCTGGATGCAGCTCCGCTTTCCGACGCCGATCGGCTCAAGATCTATCAAGAAAACGCCGAGCGGGTTTTCTCGCTCTAATGTTGCTGGTTGCCGATTAGCTGTCTTTGGTAGTAGGCTCACCTTGCCGTAATGAGTTCGTAGCTGTCCTCGAAGCGAAGATGCCTGGGGCCTAGAGTTTCTCCTGTTTTTTTGAACTGTAAAGGCAGGGGCTTGGGTACTGGGACTCGTATTTATCGACATGCCTTAGACAAGAACGAGTTTCTGAAACTATTAATGCGTACCTCACCATATATTGGAACTATGAAAGTCAAAATATACGCTGCACGTCATAGCCTAACCGCATATGTCGTCACATCGATATTCACGAGTCTCACATACGCACAAGACGCTGGAGTATCAGCATCAGGCCTTGAAGAAATTGTTGTAGAGGCGACACGGATCAGCAATCCGCTAGACAGAATTCCCGCTTCCATTAGTGTCGTTCAGCAGGATGAGATTCAACTTGGTAGGCAGCAACTTGGACTTGATGAGGCTTTAAACCGAGTTCCAGGCCTTTTTATGCAGAACCGCTATAACTTCTCGCGGGATCTCAGAATCTCTATTCGCGGTTTTGGTGCTCGATCCTCTTTTGGTATTCGTGGAGTGAAGATCCTGGTGGACGGTATTCCAGAAACGCTACCTGATGGTAGTGGCCAGGTCGACAGCATCGACCTTGGAGCTACCCGCCAGATAGAAGTAATTCGGGGACCGAGTTCTTCTCTCTATGGCAACGCGTCCGGTGGCGTAATCAGTATCATTTCCGAGGATGGGCCAGAAATACCCTTTTTCAGCGCACGTTTTGCAGCAGGGGATCATGGCTTTCAAAAAGTTCAGCTAAAGTCGGGCGGAGAAACCGACTTTATGAACTATTTCATCAGCTTGTCTGATACGCAAATAGAAGGTTACCGGGCTCACAGCCAAGCAGAAAATACGCAATTCAGCGGACGATTTAATTTTAACCTCGGCGAAGATCGCAATCTCTTGGCTATATTCAATAGTACAGACCAGCCCATCTCCAACGATCCGGGTGGAATCAATGCGGCTGCAGTTGCCGAAGATCGCAGCGCAGCGCGAGGTCGAAACGTTGATTACGATACCGGAGAGACTCTCAATCAGCAGCGTGTTGGTTTTGTTTTCTCAACGCCTGCTGGTACAAATGGAGAACTTACAGCACGAACTTATGTTGTCTCGCGTGACTTTACAAACAAGCTGCCACAGTTTCCAGTTGCTGATTCTGTGAATTTGCAACGCTCTTTCATAGGTGGAGGTCTTGCGTATACCCATTCCAGCACATTAGGCGGAATGCCAAATCGTTTCATAGTCGGCTTCGACATTGATGATCAAAACGATGAGAGAAAGCGTTTTCTTAACAGCAAAGGTATCTTGGGGTCCTTGTTGTTTCATCAGGATGAAAACTTTACATCCCACGGTGTCTTTCTCCAGAACGAATTGAGCCTAAGCGAAAGACTGCAACTAAACTTCGGGCTTCGTCACGATAATGTAGAGTATTTGGTGACGGATCATTTTCTCAGCGATGGCGATGATTCGGGTATACGGGAGATGAAGGATGCCAGCCCCATGCTAGGCATGATCTACAGCCTATCCCCTACCCACAGCCTTTATGGCACGATATCTACAGCGTTCGAAACACCCAATACCACTGATTTTGCTAATCCCAGCGGTGGCGGTGGTTTCAATCCAACATTAGGTCCTCAGAACGCAGTTAATTATGAGGCTGGGTTAAGGGGTGCTATTGGTGATCGTCACTATTATGAACTCGCTGTTTTCGACATTAAGGTTGATGATGAGCTGATCCCGACCGATGTCGATGGCAGGGATTTTTTTGAAAACGCAGGAACATCAAGTCGTACAGGTATTGAGTTCGCCCTTAACTTGAATCCGACCGACCGTATACATACATCTCTCAGTTACGCATTTACGGATTTTATATTCGATGAGTACATAGTTACATCAACGGAAGGTGGTGTAACAACGACAGATAAAAACTACTCTGGGAATATTATCCCTGGCACGGTTGAGCATCTCTTCTTCGGTGAAATCGGTTATACACACCCATCGGGTTGGTTCAGCGCATTGGACATGCTGTATGTGCATGACCAATTTGCTGACAATGCGAATGCTGTAAGGGTTGACGGATACACTGTTGCAAATCTTAGAGTCGGGCTTGAAAGAGTGATTGGTTCGACCGTGGTGTCACCATTTTTAGGAATCAATAATCTATTTGACACGGATTACAATACCGACATTCGCATCAACGCCTGGGGTAAACGATATTATGAGCCAGCGCCTGGGCGAAATATTTATGCTGGTGTAACAGTAAGGTTTGATCTTCTTTAGAAAATAAAACTCACTGTATAAGGCACGAGGACCCTTCGGGCTTCTGGGGCCTCAACGGGAAGTGCTGTATAAATAAATAGCGGTACGAAGCCCCGGTATCACCAAGCACGTTTGGAATTTAGATGAACGGCGCTTCTTCGGAAGGGCCGTTTTTTTATAGCTATTGGATTCGCTTCGTGCGTATCGAAGTTTAAATCTGTGAGATACGTTAGCGCGCCTCGGGCAAGGCCGCTATAAACTGTTCCATGCGCCGGAGCATGGCGCCGTCAGGTAATCGTCCTGTGCCGCCTGCGATGTTGTCGATCAGGTTGTCGGGCTTGCTGGTGGCGGGCGTGACCACGGTTACTGCGGGATGTGCGACCACGTATTTGATGAAGAATTGAGCCCAACTGTTAGCATCGAATTCCTGAGCCCATTCTGGTACTTGACGCCCAGCAACGCGGCTCCATAGCCGTGTTCGCCCGAATGGTTGGTAGATGATGGTAGCAATACCTTGATCTTGTGCTAGTGGGAAAATTGTTTCTGCCGCTGCCGGATTGTCCACTGCATAATCAATTCCAATGAAATCCAAAGTTTCATCACGCATAGCTTGTATGAGTTCATCATTGCGATCGGGTGTGTCGTAGGTGATACCGATATATCGAACCCGCCCTTCTTCTTTTAACTCTTGGATCATCGGTAGTTGTGTTTTTAGATCCCCTAGATTGTGGATCTGCATGAGATCAATCGGGGACTTTCCTATGCGATCAAAGGAATTTTGAATCTGCTCTGCGGTGATATCTGGATAAGACGGCCCCCATTCTGGTTTTGCCGAGTTAACCTTCGTGGACCAGAAGAGCTGTGTCTCGATCCCGAGTTCCTGGGCGAGGCGTCCTGCGATCACTTCGGAAGGCCCGTAGGCCTCTGCCGTATCGAACACAGTGCCGCCATTACCGAGCAAGGTGGTCAAAACTGCTCGCAGGGGGCTTAAGTCACCGCTCCGAGCGAGCCGACCAAAGGTGGCGGCACCTCCGAGTCCGATGACGGGCAGTGCCTCACCGGAGGAGGGGATGCTGCGGGTGATGACCGCCGTGGATGTCTGAGCACGTAGCAGTTGTGCGGGAAGGGTCAGAGCGGCGCCGGTGGCGGCCGTGAGCTGTAGCAAGTCGCGTCGTGTGATCATCGTCCAACGGTTCGGTTACTCGTCGCGGTGCAGAGCTTACCAGAAGGAGCGCACCGATATTTCCAAAGGATCGTCCACGGTCGAGGGGGCGGGAGTTTCATTCCCTCGGGCGCCACCCTACAATCGATCAGAGCCCTTTGATCAGGTAGTAAGCATGGACAAAAAAACAATCTCAATTGCAGCAATCGCTCTCATCATGTTCTCTCATGCGGGTAGCTCGCAGGTCACGCAGCCCGAGATGACTTTGCACCGTTTTGGCTCACTTGAAGTACAACGCGCTGAGGACGGTCGCGAAGTTCGCCGTATTTCCGGTGACGCGATCGGAATGATCCGGGTCGCATGGCCAGCGGGCACTCGGACGACGCCCCATAATCATGCAAATGAGCTCATCGTGTTGCTGGTTGAGGGTCGATTGAGGGCGCTCAGTGACGGGCGCGAGTTCATTATGGAGCCCGGGGATTCCGTGGTCATACCCGCTTACGTGGAACATGGCTACGAGGCTCTAGAGGACTCGGTGACCCTCGAAGCCGCTGGCCCCGGCTAGTCCGATTTGCGCGATTGCAAGGAACTACACTAGTGGGTCAAGTGTTGGTGGGAGTTCTGTTTAAGTGACTAATAGAACCGGCGGGCAAATCCTAGTCGATCAGCTTTGTGCGCACGGGGTGCAGCACATATTCGGTGTGCCCGGTGAGAGCTACCTGCCCATACTTGATGCGTTTCACGATCGTCAGGAAGTTCGTTTTTTTGCATGCCGTCAAGAGGGCGGAGCAGCGATGATGGCCGAGGCGGACGGTAAGCTGACACATCGCCCGGGTGTCTGCATCGTAACTCGCGGGCCCGGCGCTACGAACGCTAGCCTCGGCATCCACATCGCGCGTCAGGACTCGACCCCTTTGATCCTGCTCGTCGGCCAGGTAAGCCGAACCATGATGGAACGAGAGGCCTTTCAGGAGATCGATTTCCGTCAGATGTTTGGTCCGTTGTCGAAATGGGTCGCACAGATCGATGATCCGGCGAGGGTCCCGGAGATGATGGCTCGCGCTTTCGCGGTAGCCACGGCCGGGCGGCCCGGTCCCGTAGTGTTGGCTCTGCCCGAAGACATGTTGGCCGAGTGCGTAGACGTTGAGGATGCAGAATCGTGCCCGATTGCACGGGCTTGCCCCGGAGTCGAGGCCCTTGAGGATTTGGTGGCCTTATTGGGTGCCTCTAAGCGTCCGCTCCTCGTTTTAGGCGGTGGTGGGTGGGATGAGGATGCCATAGCGAATGTACAAGCGTTCGCCGTACGATTAGGTATTCCGGTTGTGGCCTCCTTCCGTCGGCAGGATTACTTCGATAACTCCCATCCACTTTTCGCCGGTTACCTCGGGCTCGGGATCAATCCAAAACTCGCACAAAGTGTGCGTGACGCTGACCTGCTACTCGTTCTCGGTGCACGTTTGGGAGAGGTTGCGACGAGTGGTTACTCGCTGGTGAACATCCCGGTTCCAGAACAGAAGCTGATTCATGTGCATTCCGACCCGGAAGAGCTCGGACGGGTGTACCAGGCAACGCTGCCCATCAATGCGGACCCGTGTGCCATGGCGTCGGCACTGAGTACGTTGCCGACAATAAACGGCAGCGGTTGGTCTAACTGGGCGCAATCAACAAATGCCGACTATCGAGCTCACAGCACCCCGACACAGACGCCGGGGGCGCTTCAAATGGGCGAGGTGATGGCTCATCTGCGCGAGACGCTGCCGCCGGATGCCATCATCACCAACGGAGCGGGGAACTACACCGTCTGGGTCCATCGGTTCTACCACTATCGCCGTTTCGGGACTCAGCTTGCCCCTACCGCTGGTTCCATGGGCTACGGGGTACCGGCCGCCGTCGCGGCGAAGCTACGGTTCCCGGAGCGCGACGTCGTTGCTTTCGCCGGAGACGGATGCTTCTTGATGAACGGACAGGAGTTTGCGACTGCAGTGCAGTACGGCGCCAATATCGTGTGTATTGTTGTTAACAACCGTATGCTTGGCACGATACGAATGCATCAGGAGCGTCACTATCCGGGCCGGGTCAGTAGCACAGATCTGGTTAATCCCGATTTCGAGGCCTATGCACGTGCTTTTGGTGGTTACGGAGAGATCGTCGAACGAACGGAACAATTCCCGGAGGCTTTCGAGCGGGCTCGTTCGAGCGGGAAGCCGGCGATCCTTGAATTGCGTATCGATCCTGAAGCGCTCACGCCCGGGCAGTCTCTCAGTGAGATTCGCGAGTCGTCCTTTGCCGGAAGCTGATTCGGACCTGACCAGCGGCAGTTTCAAAGAGGTGAATGAAGAGTGAATAAGAGTTATATCGGCGGAGACTGGGTTGAGGGAAGTGCCGTCATCGCGGATTTGAATCCGTCGGATACGAGCGATTGTATCGGTGACTTCGCGTCGTTGGATCGTGATCAGACGAATACAGCGATCGCTGTGGCTCGTGAAGCGACGAAAACGTGGCGTGAGAACGGGATTCATCGCCGGGCCGAGATTCTCGATCACATCGGTAACGAGGTGCTATCGCGTAAGGAAGAACTAGGCACGCTCCTGTCTCGCGAGGAGGGGAAGACACTCCCAGAGGGCATGGGTGAGGTCGAGCGGGCGGGGCATATTTTCAAGTTTTTTGCTGGTGAGGCGGTGCGTATCGCGGGCACTAGCATGGAGTCCGTTCGCCCAGGGGTCGACGTAGAGATCACGCGCGAGCCAGTGGGCGTCGTCGGAATCATCACGCCTTGGAATTTCCCCATAGCAATTCCTGCCTGGAAAATTGCGCCTGCGCTTGCATTCGGGAATACCGTGGTTTTCAAGCCGGCCACGCTCGTTCCAGCAACCGCGCATGCCCTTGCCCGGATCATCACTGACTCCGGCCTACCTTCGGGCGTTTTTAATCTCGTGATGGGTTCCGGTGGTGAGGTGGGGAACTCGATCGTTGAGTCACCGCTGGTTGACGCGGTCACCTTCACCGGTTCGGTTGAGACGGGGCGCAATGTTTTAGTTAAGACGGCCGAGCGCCAGGCGCGGGTCCAGTTGGAGATGGGAGGTAAGAACCCGCTTGTCGTCCTGGACGATGCGGAGTTGGAGACGGCAGTAGAGTGCGCGCTTAACGGTGCGTTTTACTCCACCGGTCAGCGCTGTACCGCCTCCTCCCGTTTAATCGTGACGGAAGGTATTCACGATCGGTTCGTGGCGCGGCTGGTTGAGAGAATGGAAGGTTTGGTAGTCGATAACGCGCTGAAGCCTGGCACACAAATGGGCCCGGTTGTTGACGACAGTCAGTTGGAACAGGATCTTATGTATATCGATGTAGGATGCTCAGAGGGGGCCGAAATGGTTACGGGCGGTTCCCGGCTCGAGCGCGATACGGAAGGGTATTTCTTGGCGCCAACCCTTTTTACCGAGACGAACAACGCAATGCGGATCAACCGTGAAGAGATGTTTGGTCCTATTGCAACAGTGTTACGGGTTCGAGATTACGAGGAAGCTCTGAGTGTGGCCAACGATACCGATTTCGGTCTCTCGGCAGGGATCTGCACGGCATCATTGACGCACTCGAGTCATTTCAAACGCAACTCAGAAGCGGGTATGGTGATGGTCAACCTGCCGACCGCCGGGGTCGATTACCATGTGCCCTTTGGTGGACGCCGTAGCTCGAGTTTCGGACCACGTGAGCAGGGTCAGGCGGCAGCCCAATTCTATACCGCGACCAAGACATCCTACGTAAACCCGTAGAAGGAATGTAAAAGATGCTGATGTTATTCAAGCGATTCGCAGCCGCTCTCATCGCGTTGCTTCTTCCGATGGGTGTGGGCGCGCAACAAAACGGTTTCGTAGGTGTGTGGCAGCTCTGGGTCGAGTCGGGGTACGAGTTCAGGCCCGCGTACGGTACGCTAGTTATCGAGGACACCGACGACGCGTTAGCGCTCTACATAGACGGTGGTCCTGCTAGTCTTCTCGAGCTGGAGGGTGACCGAATCCGTTTCGAGTTGGACTGGGTTGACCTTAGGGACACGACGCGCTTTAGCATCCTGGAGGGCGAATTGGTAGACGGCGTCATGCATGGCACGGCTACCGAAGTCGACGTGGACCGGGGGGCTTGGCGAGCCACTAGAATTCCAGATCCGGACCCCGATGAGCTCCCGAACCCGGTTGATCTGACCGGGATTTGGGGGGAGCCGGACTACATTGGCAAACATCTTTTCGACTTGACCGAGGCCGGGCGCGTTGCGGATGAAGCTTACGATGAGACTATGGACGATCCTATTCTTCGTTGCGTCTCTGATGGGATGATCCGCATGTCCCACGGCCCCTTCGACATAGAAGTGCTTGATGCCGGTAACCGCTTTGTCATGTTGTACCAGGACATGAACGAGGTTCGTCGGGTTTATTTGGACAGAGACTTCCCCGACGGCATTGGAGGCTACAACCAGTCGATGGGGTATTCCGTCGGGCATTGGGAGGGTTCAACTCTCGTCATTGAGACTCGTGGCCTCAAGAAGGGAGTGTGGGATGCGCCGGGCATGCCGATTTCCGCCGACGCAGTGTTCACGGAGCGATGGTACCTGGACGATGAGGGGCTTCTTCACATCGAGTTCAGCATGGAAGATCCTGAAAACTACCATCGTCCCGCATTGATGCATCAGATTCGGATAAAGCAGCCAGATGATCACGAGATTCCGCCCTATTCTTGCGATCCGCATCCGTTCTATCGCGGGCTTGATTTGGAGGGGCGGCTAGAAGAGTACTGGGGACGCTCACGTAATCGCTTATAGGACGCTGTTGAGCGGGGGAGGTTTGGGTATGAAGATGATTTCTTGGTCTTTCGTGCTCGCGTGGGTCTTTGCGTTAGTGAGTCCGACGGTGGTTGGACACCACGCATACAACGCGAACTATATCGAGGAACGCGGGAGTGTTGAGGGCACCGTCGTAGAGGTGTTTTGGGGTAATCCCCACGTCCATTATTATCTGGAGGTTATCCAGGATGATGGGGTCACCAGGGTTTGGGACGTGGAGTCGGAAAACCTGGGCGTGATGGCACGCGCCGGTTGGACGAGCGAAACGCTGGAAATCGGCGACCTCGTCAGGGTCTCCGGAAGGCTTGGACGGGAGGGGAGGTCGAAGCTCGCGCTGGACCTGGAGTCTGTCGAGGTTCTCAATTGACGATTCCGCCCCAGGCGTAATCTGAGTGCCCCTTAATATAGTTGTTCTTCTAGAAGCCCGCGCTCGTGGAGATCACGATAATGGCCATTCGGGTCACAGGAAGGGCTCTCGAGAAGACCGTCCGGGGCCCCGCGTTGTGAGCCTCGGGTCCGGACTAGCGGCTGTGTGTAGAGGACATCGTGTATCGTCAAGGTTCGATCAATCGTAAGGCCATCCTCGGCGACAACCCAGCGCTCCACGATAGAGGTCCCATCTCCTCCTGACATCGGATAGCCTGAACCGTCGAGCCAAACCGCGGACAGGTGGGTGGTCTCGATTACCAGCGTTCTATCCTCCCATCGGCCCACGGAGAAGCCCATGGAGGTCAGTGGATGGTCTTCCGGTGGGCTCCGCCCGTCCATCCAGATCCACCGAGGGGTATTGTTCTGCAGAAACAGAACGAAGTAGTGGGTGCCGCCATCCATGACTTGCATCGGATAGGGTGAACCAAAGATTCGGGGTAAGCCAGGTGCGAGGCATCGTAGGACTGGATCATCGCCGAATTCCCGAGCCTCGTAGGTCGTCCTGCTCTCCGTCGTGTGCGGCATCGGCTTGGGTTCGAAGTCGTCCACCGTGACGTGAAACTTATATCGGTTACTCCAGAAACCACTAATATCCACATCGTAGTTGGTTCGGCTCAGGGTGTAATCGACATTCGGGTCTGCCGTGATCTCGACCACGGTACCAGCACTTACGCATCGGCCGAGCCGCCTGCCGCTCTCGAGGTAGATGCAGTCGGCGTGCAGCTTATTCAGACCGTC
>CAYLKA010000059.1:0-15219 GCA_964384125.1 uncultured Gammaproteobacteria bacterium
TGGCCAGCGGCGTTGGTATTGGTTCGCCGGAAAAAGTAAGTCTGCACGTCCATCTGTTGAATCGTGAGTTCCCCCGACTGCAACCTCTGGCGCATCCATTGATGGCTAGGGTTGAATCGGCGTGTGTGTCCCGCCATGGCAATCAATCCGGTTTCATTTTGGACGCGGACCAAGCGCTCCGAGTCCGCGAGATTGTCGGCCATGGGAATTTCCACCTCCACGTGCTTACCGGCCCGCATGCACTGCTCGGCCTGGTCCGCGTGCAACTGTGTCGGCGAGGTCAAAATCGCCGCTTCGACCCCTGGTTGCTCAAGACTCTCAGCTAAGTCCGTTGTCCAGTGGGAGATCCCGAACTTCTTCGCTACGGCTTCGGTGGTCTTGGGGGAGCCGCCTGCTAGAGAGACAACTTCAACCCCATCAATTCGAGCCAACCCCGCCAGATGCTTTTGACCGAAAGCCCCCTGGCCCGCCACACACACTTTCATTCTGGTTGCTCCTGCGTATCGCTGTGGTTGACCGTTCAACCGGCCGAAACGCCCCGTATCATAGTCGGACAAGAAGTCCTAAAGCCAGCAAGCGAGGTGCGCGAATTCCGGAGTTCTCATATACTCCAGCCACTCTGATGCGCCCGTAGTTCAGCTGGATAGAACGCCGGCCTACGAAGCCGGAAGTCGGGAGTTCGAATCTCTCCGGGCGCGCCATTTCGCGCCTTTCTCGACGGCTCTTTGATCGACGAGTAAGGTCTCAGAATTCCGTCACCGAGAGTGTCCGACTCACCCGCCCCGATCTGCTGCAATGGCGCGCGAGCCGCGCTGCGAATGCCCTATACTCTGGCTAGAAAAACCAAGGGGAACACCATGTCCATCGCGGCCCGTCTGTCACTCCAATCGCTACCGACCTGGCAAATGCGAATCGAGGCCGCGCTTTGCGCTGCGCTCTTGTTGCTACCGGGCACACTATCGGCGCAAGGCAATTTTCACCTCAACCCCGTCATCGCAAAGCTCGAAGCCGGCGAGACTGTTTATGGGCTAAGCACGCAGAATCTATCCTTGTCATTCGCTCGCCAGGTCGCACGCTCACCGGCTGACTTCGTTTACGCTGACATGGAGCACGGCCCGCAGAATTTTGAGGCGTTGCGCAGCTTCCTGCTGGCGATGGGCGACAAGGAAATGGCAGTCAGCAAGGGCAACGCACAACCCGGAGTGGCCCTTTTCGCTCGCTTCGCGCCGCGACCCGACGAGTCCGAATGGGTAGTCAAGCAGGCTCTGGATCTCGGACTGTACGGTGTGCTTTTCAACAGCGTGGATACGCCAGAACAGGCCGCGTTTGCAGTCAGCAGAATGCGCTATCCGCAATTACGCGATTCGCACTATCCCGAGCCCAAAGGAGCTCGCGGTTGGTCGCCAGCCAACGCCGCATGGGCTTGGGGCGTCAGCACTGACGAATACGTGGGTCGAGCCGACCTCTGGCCGCTCAATCCTGATGGTGATCTGTTGGCTGTGATGATGATCGAATCAGTTGAGGGTCTGCAAAACCTCGACGCAATCGCAGCAACGCCCGGGGTCGGTGCGCTGTTCGTGGGCGCAGGCGGAGACCTTAGCCGATCTCTTGGTGTGCCGCCTGGCTCGCCCGAACTCGAGGAAGCATTTGGACAGATTGTCGCCGCATGTCAGCGCCACAGCATCGCTTGCGCGATCTCGGCGAATACTGGCGAGGACGTCGCACGCCGGGTACGGGAGGGCTGGCAGATTATTCGCACGACAGTTGCGGGCGCTAACGCCGGCCGTGCTTTACTCGCCGAATGACTGCACGGGTAGACAGAAACTAATAGCCATTTAGTCACATAAAAGACACGGGAAAGCTCAAGTATCTGAACAACTTCAAAACAGGGAGAGTTCGAATCTTTCTGGACGCGCCACGCTCCACGAAAAACTGGTCAACTTCACTTGCCTCTTGCGCAGCTCGACGCCTTGACCGGCGTTCGCGTTTCAGAACATAGACAAATGTGCGTAGTCCTGCAGATGCGCGCCAACAAAATCCCTGTAGTACTCCATCACCCGCCTAGTCAGTGGACCGCCACCCTCCGGGTACTCTAAGGTTCGCCCCTCGGGTAACCGCAGACTAAGCACCGGCATGACCTCACGAGTCGCGCTAGTGACGAAGCATTCGGTGGTCTCAGCAAGATCATCCACCGAGATCTCACGAGACAGTATTTCCAGATCGCGCGCAGCACAGACTTTCTGCACAGCCCCCTTGGTCAACCCCCGGAGGTGGCCGGCGGACTCTGCCGGCGTGATAAGCGCGCCATCAATCACGAAGAAAACGTTGCTGTTAGACGCCTCAGTAATAAAGCCAGAATCGTTCAACATCACGCAATCGTCAGCGCCTAACGCTCGAGCCTCAATGACACCCAAAACGTTGTTCAAATAGTTCCCACCCTTGATATTAGGATCCAACGCAGTGGTGGAGTTGCGACGCGTACCCGGAATCGCAAGACGGACACCCATGCGGTAGAACTCCGGGTTCCAGTCGGTCAGCTCCTTGACGATGATGAGGTAGCGGGTATTAAGCTCGGGACTGGGAAACAGGTCCACGGGACCTTCTCCGCGAGTCACGGTATAACGAACATACACGTCTCGATTGCGCTGGACGGGATTCGTCGCCCGAACTGTCTGGCGAATTTCATCTGTCATCTGATCTTTCGTGAGCCCGAGGTCGAGATGTATCAATCGCGCCGAGTTTTCGAATCTTTTCCAATGTTCGTCGTACAACAATGGCACACCGTCGTACGTGCGGAATACCTCGTAGACGGAGTCTCCGTAAAGAAACCCTCGATCCATTACCGGAACTGTCGCGTCAGCAGTACGCGTGATTACCCCATCAACATTAGTCATGCTCTCGAAATTATCCACTGGAGACCTCCTACGCCTTACTCCGAAGATTACGCGATGCGACAATTTCGAGCTAGGCGTTGACCGGCAGGCTCACTTTGAGAACCTCCGTATCCGGAGCCAGTGACTCGACTCGATAGGAACCCACTGCAACCGGCACGAGTGCGGACTCTCCCTGCTCGAGGTCACCAAGCCTGGATCCACCGGAGTCCAAGAGTTGGGCTCGACCTCGAATGGCATGCAGACAATGAGGCGGCTCCTGTGGAACGAACACTGAAAAGTCTTTCTCTGGTTTGAGATGCTCGAGCCGAAAGGCTTGGGAGTCGACCGAGCAAAACGTACCCGGTCGGTCGGCAACCTCCTCCGGCATCATGATGAACTCATCGGCCTCGGTTCGCCTCCAGTTCAACGCCGCAATCGCGGCTTCCACATCGATATCTCGCACAGGAAATCTAACGTTATCCCAAGCTCTAAGGGTCGGCCCTGGCAGTCTAATCTCGAGGGCCAGAATCTCCTTATTGTCCGGATTACCAAGCGCATGCACTTCCGATGAAGGCGCTCTGCCAGTCTGCTCAAGTATTCGTCGGGGATTAGCGTTGTAGATAACTTGTCCGGGCTGGACCGAAATGACGTTCATCGAATCGAGCACGCGCCAATACAACGCCTTTAGATCAGTCAGAAGATGGCCCACCGCCTGCCACTGCTCAGAGGTTGCGATCTTTGTATTCTTCGCTAACGCTGATAACGGTTCTTGCCGCCGCGACATCCATACGCTGAGCACCCCCTGAAGCTCGGCGGGATCGATCACCTCGGCGAACGCCCCAAGAAGCGCTTCCTGTTGCTCGCGACCTTTGCGGAGTTCCGACACCAAAACCTCTGACTCAATGTCCTGACAGAACCCGAGACGCAGCGTTGCCCCAGGCTCGGCGTCGATGATGACGTAGACCTCCGTATTCCCTTCGGGGTGACCCTGTACCGAAAGGAGTTCCTTGATATCGAGGATCTTAGGCAGTAGAGGAAACGCCTTCCCATAGCGGGAAACGAACTCCGAGCCGAGAAGATCCTCCCCACACGCCCGAAGCAACTCCGGCAGGCTTACCTCTGAACCGTCTGAAAAACGCAACCGACTGGGGTGTGCTCTCGTCTCCGCATCGTCATCCCAGGCCGAAAGCTCGAACGACTCTCCGAGCCCAAGGCCGCTCATCATAGGCTGGTCGGGAAGCGGGTAAAGACCCTTGAAACTGCGGATTAGCGTTCCCCCCCAAGGCCTCTCCACAAAATTGTGCTTCAGGGGCTTAAGTAGCGTCCGGGCAGCCTCGGCGACCGCAATTTTATCCCCAGCGAGCAGGGCCTCCGCCCGATTTAAACTTAGCCGCACCCCGCTGTCTCCATCACCAAAAACTGAGCCGGTATGCCACTGACCGTCACCGTTCTAGTGAGTTGGCTTCCCGCGACAACATATTGGCTCGCCAGCCTCGAGCGCGCTTGGTCGTTCCGGCAAATCGCTTCCTTAACATGAACTCGAGCTCCCCGCGAACCGCTTGGATGTCGGTCACCCCACAGAGCTCCGACAACTGAGTCACCTCAAGATCCTCAAAGCCGCACGGATTGATTCTGCGAAATGGTTTCAGATCCATCGCCACGTTGACGGCAATACCATGATAAGAACAGTGGCGGCGAATCCGCAGACCGATGGCAGCAAACTTACGCTTACCGGAATAGCCGCCTCGTGCGTCGCGTCGCCCGTATGCCTCAATTCCGTATGCCGCAGCAGTATCGATGACCGCGCCTTCGAGCGCCTCGACCACACCTCGCACACTCAGTTTGGCCCGTCTGAGATCCAGCAACGTATAGGCCACCAATTGCCCGGGGCCATGGTAGGTCACCTGCCCACCCCGATCGATCTTCATCACGGGAATCTCGCCCGGCCGCAAAACATGGGACGGATCCGCATTCAGACCAAGGGTAAATACCGAGGGATGTTCCACGAACCAAACCTCGTCTGGCGTCCCCGCGTCACGCTCGTCCGTGAAGCGTTTCATATCGCCCCAGACTTGCCGCAGCGGCTTGTGCCCGAGATCTCGGAAAGCGAGGACGCTCACAGCACCATCAGAATATCGTCGCTTGCCGTGAGGTCCCTGTACAAAGCATCTACTTGGTGGCGATTCTGCGCGCGCACCGTGAAAGTAATGCTGAGGAAGGTGCCGTTCTTGCTGATCTGTTCCGCGACACACTCCTGTTCGAGATCAACGTAGTGGGTCCGCACAATCTCCCCCGCCGCGTTACGAAACTCCGTCGCGTTCCGGCCGAGCACTTTTACGGGAAGATCACAAGGAAAGGTTAGTAACGAATCCTCGATCATTTGAGAAAGAGGCTCATCACTGCAGCCAAAGCGAAATTTCGTCCTTGATCCGTGCCCAGAAGCTCGCCTCGGGCACGTCATGCAGCGCGACTAGTGGCATCTCAGCAAGACTCTCACCATCAAGCGATACCCTAACGTATCCGACGGGGGCATGTGTCTCGAGCGGCGCGATCAACTCTGGATCGAGATCCATGGTCGCGGAAAGCGCATCGAAACCGCCCCTCGGTACGGTCAGATAGAGATCTTCCATGAGCCCCAGCGCCGCGGTCTGCGGTTCCCCCCCCCAAACTCGAGCATTGGTGATCTCTTCACCGCCAGTGTAGAGCTTGTGCGTTTCGTAGAAACGGAAACCATAATTCAGGAGTGCTTGACTGGCAGAGACCCGTGCTTCGGGGCTATCCATTCCCATAACTACGGAGATAAGCCGCATGCCCGATCGTTCGGCGGAAGTGACCAGACAGTAACCCGCTGCTGCAGTGTAGCCGGTCTTTAATCCATCAACCGACGGGTCTCGCCATAGAAGAGCATTTCGATTGTGCTGCGTAATTTCGTTATAGGTAAAGTCACGTTCAGAATACATAGAGTAGTAATCAGGAAATTCCGAGATGATTGCACGCGCAAGAACCACTGTGTCCCGAGCTGTCATGTAATGGTCCACGTCGGGTAGACCAGTGCTGTTACGAAAGGAACTCGAGGTCATACCCAACGCTTGAGCGTGCTGATTCATCAGGCCGACAAACGCTTCCTCCGATCCTGCAACGTGCTCCGCCAATGCAACGCTCGCGTCGTTACCCGATTGAATGATCATGCCTCGAAAAAGATCTTCAAGAGACACGTAGGTATCAACCTCTATGAACATCCGGGATCCGTCCGTTCTCCAGGCCTTTTCGCTGACGTAGACCTGATCGTCCAAGCTAACCTGTCCTTGACCCAGCGCCTTAAAGCCCGTGTAGGCCGTCATCAGCTTCGTGAGACTAGCGGGATCCAGTATCTCGTCAGGCGACGTTTCTGCAATCACGTGACCCGTGGAGAAATCCATAAGCATATAGCTCTTCGCTCCCAATTGAGGAGGCGCAGGAATAGGGACACCTTGTGCCAATGCGTTCAGCGGTAACAACAGCGCTAGAAGAACCCAGGCTCGAATCATCAGTAATCTCCTGATCGAACTAGCTTCCATCGGAAGCGTATTCTAATTGATGCTCACTGTTCTACGATTAGATAGGTCCCGCTCACACCTGCAGCAGAGAGGTCATCCACGACATCCGCAATGTTGTCTGAGCGAGCGAACGGCCCAATACGAACGCGATACAAAGCGGGTGTCTGGCTCAAGTCGGAATCAATGCCGACAAGCGCATAACCTGCAGCTTCAAGCCTATCGGCCATTACGCTAGCATTCGGGCGTTGAGCAAATGCCCCCACCTGTATGTAAATCTGCTCCGTTGAGAGCCCCACACCGGGGACAGCACGCCCGACGGCTCCGAGGGCTCGCACCTCTACCCGGGCGGTTCCCTCGTTCACCATATCCAGCGCTTGAGCCGCACCGTAGGAGAGATCGATGATGCGACTGTGCAAGAATGGCCCGCGGTCGTTCACCTTTAAGATCACCCGCTTTCCATTACCCAGGTGGGTTACCTCAACCCACGTGGGTATGGGTAGAGTTGTGTGGGCTGCCGTCATTGCGTGCATATCGTAGGTCTCGCCGCTAGAAGTCGGCAGTCCATGAAACTCCTGTCCGTACCAGGATGCGATTCCCTCCTGGCGATATCCTTCGCTAGACTCACTGACATAGTAGCGCTGGCCGAGAACGTCGTAGAAGGGCGGGTTACCCCTCGCGCTTCGTGGCGGATTGATAACGGTTCCCCCGCTTACGGGCTCGCTTACGGGCTCGACACGATTGGGCGCGCAACCCGACAAAGCCACTAAGACGACCGGGGCTGCCCACATCAGCAAGGGTAACGAGCACGGTAATCGCATTGTACGGCGCCTCATTCCCCGCCCTCCGAGGAAACCTCAACTGACCCACGTTCGTATTCAGCGAGAATGGCCTGCCCGAGCTGGTAGACGGCGAGGGCGTACATGACGCTGCGGTTGTAACGGGTAATCACGTAGAAGTTGTGGTAACCGACCCAATACTCCTGCTGGCCTTGACCTTCCAAGGAGAGCACCGTCGCCGGCGCTTCCGCTGGCTGCTCGGTGGAGAAAATATATCCGGCATCGCTGAGTGATGAAACAGTGCGCTCTAGATTCATGCTACTCGTTGGCTCAGGCCCCGACCAGGTCTGAGAGAGGCTAGCCCGACTGACGACCGGCTCATCTCGACGCCAACCGTGCGCGCTGAAGTAGTTCGCGACGCTGGCGAGAATGTCCTGCCAATCACCCCAGAGATCTATTCGACCATCATCGTTACCGTCCACCGCATAGGCGCGATAGCTGGATGATATGAACTGGCCCGCACCCATCGCGCCAGCATAGGATCCCAGCACCTGCTCCGCATCGATGTCCTCCTCCATAACCAAAAGGAAGAAAGCCTCCAATTCCGAGGTGAAGAATTCCGAGCGCGGTGGATATGCGAACGCAAGGGTCGCGAGGGAATCGATCACGCGGTAGCTGCCCATCCGGCGACCGTAGTAAGTTTCGACACCGAGAATGGCTACCAAGAGTTCGGGAGCGACACTAAAGACTTCGCTCGCGTTTCGTATGTCATCCGAGTGGGCATTCCAAAATTCCACGCCCCCACTGATGCGCGCCTCATTCAAAAAGATCGCGCGGTATTCATGCCAAGGCAGGACTCGCTCCGCGGGGCGAGATATCGTCTCCAGAATCTGCTCGTCGATTTCAGCGTTGTCCAAAATCCTGGTTAGCTCAGCTCGATCGAGTCCGTGCGTTGCGACCATTCTGTCCAAGAAAGTCGCCTTCGCCTCCTGTACGGCCCCCTGGTCGACCTCCACGGCATGGCCGATCGAGAAAACAATCAGGGTAGATAACACAACAAAGTAACGGACTAAGGTCTTCATGACACCAACAGCCTCCGATTACCGTGAATCGCGGCGAGGATACCGAAACCCGCCATCAGAGTGACCATAGAAGTACCTCCAGCGCTGACGAGCGGTAAGGGGACACCGACAATGGGTAGCAGCCCACAAACCATTCCCGCATTAACGAACACATAAACGAAGAAAGTTAGACTCAACCCACCTGCCAGCAACCGCGTGAACGTGTCCTGCGCCTGCGCCGCGATGTATAGACCCCTGCCGACCAAAAGGAGGTATAGCCCAAGCAGAACCAACAGTCCAAGCAACCCGAGTTCTTCTCCCATGACGGCGAATATAAAGTCGGTAGATCGTTCGGGAAGGAACTCCAGATGAGCTTGAGTTCCGTTCAACCACCCCTTGCCAAAAAGCCCGCCCGAACCGAGCGCTATTTTCGACTGAATGATGTTGTAGCCGGCTCCCAGCGGGTCGGATTCAGGATTGAGAAACGCCACCACTCGGGAACGTTGGTAATCCAGCATGTAGTGCCAAAGAATCGGGATAGCGCTCAGTGCAAACACACCGAGAATAGCGATCAATCTCAGGCTCAGACCTGCGAGAATAACGGTCAGTCCACCGGAAGCCATAACGAGGAGTGCCGTACCCAGATCCGGTTGTCGGGCAATCAAGAACGCAGGCAAACAGAAGATCAGCAACAAGACGAGCACCTGCCCGAAGGTCGGCGGGAGCGTGCGCTCGTGCAAAAACCAGGCCACCATCATCGGCACGGAGATTTTCATGATTTCGGAAGGCTGGAATCGAAAGATGCCAAGGTCCAACCAGCGCTGAGCGCCACCACCCATTACTCCGTTAACCATCACTAAACCCAACAACACAAGCGTGACGCAGAAGATCCACGGAGACCACATGCGCAATGTCCTGGGCGAGATTTGGGCAACGATACCGAAGACCAGCATCGCCACCGTAAAGCGAATGGCCTGACGTATCATCAGTGAGGTACTCTCGCCCACCGCGCTATATAGCACCACAAAGCCCAGCCCGCAGATCGCAAAGGTCGTCAGCACGATTGGAAAGTCCATTACGATCCCCCGAAGGCGCATAGACCTCAACGCCGCAGCGGGGCCGACACCAAGTTCAAGGCTACTCGTCGACATCCATCCCCCCTACCAAGTAAGCGTCTAGGATCTTTCTCGCCACTGGGGCGGCTCCGGCACTGCCACCGCCGCCGTTCTCCACGACAACGGCGACCGCTATCGTGGGGTTCTCAGCAGGCGCATAGGCTATGAATAACGCGTGGTCCCTGAGGCGTTCATCGATCTCCTCAGCGTCGTACTCCTCATCCTGACCGATCGAGAAGACCTGTGCCGTCCCCGTCTTGCCTGCAACGGTGTAGGGCGCTCCGCGCATCGCAATTCGACTCGTTCCCTGCAACTCCTCCGTGACCCCAATCATCGCCGCGCCTATCCGCTCCCAATGCAACGGATCGATATCATCGAGGACGTTTAGCCTGGCAGGAACGGATTCGACCACCTCACCGGTGATGCTATTCTCGGTGGCAATTACAAGGCGCGGCTGCAATCGCTGCCCTGACGACGCCATTGTCGCCGTCGCATGCGCCAGCTGCAGCGGCGTCACCAACGTAAAACCCTGTCCGATACCCGTGATTACGGTCTCCCCAGGAAACCAAACTTGATCTTCACGTCGGGAGAATTGGCTACGCTTCCACTCCCGAGAAGGCACCAGGCCAGCGTTCTCGCCACTGATGTCGATCCCGGTGCGAGCCCCAAAACCGAATTCCCTCAGGAACGGACCCATGTAATCGATCCCTAGACTCACGGCGAGCTGATAGAAATAAACGTCACAGGACTGGACGATGCTCTCGTGCAAATCCATCAATCCGTGGCCTTGGGGCTTCCAGTCTCGATAACGATGCGAGTTGCCTGGCAAGACGAAGTGCCCGTAGCACATGGCGCGCCGCTCCGGCTCCAAGTCACCGTGATGGAGCGCAGCGAGCCCCAGGAACGGCTTGATCGTGGAACCGGGTGGATAGTGCCCAGCGAGCGCCCGGTGAAAGAGAGGCTCATCGGGGTCCGAATTGAGCATCTGGAACTCAGCACGGCTCAACCCCGCGGAAAAACGGTTGGGATCGAATGCGGGGGTACTTACCAGAGCAAGAACATCGCCCGTCGACGGTTCGATCGCGACCGCCGCCCCCCTCTGCCCCGCCAAGGCCTCATGGGCAGCTGTTTGTAAGCGAATATCGAGACCGAGAACGATGTTGTCACCGGGAACGGGCCATCGTGTTTCGAGACTTCCCTGGGAGGACTCGGATATGGGTGCCACGCTGGCGGGCATGGCGGGATCCAGCAGCACACGTCCCTGGGCGTTGACGACCTGCTGCCGGTACCCAACGCTGCCGTGCAACGTGTCCTCGTAGCTTCTCTCAATGCCGCTTTTACCGATGAGTGAGGTCGCCGCGTAGTCACTGCGATTGATTTGCCCGAGATCGGCGCGGCTAATGCTTGCCAGATAACCGATGGCGTGGCCCGTAAGCTCGCCGAAGGGGTAGTAGCGAATCAGCCCTTCCTGAATGTCGACTCCCGGAAAGTGGTGTCGCCTGACAGCGAAACGGGCAGCCTGGGTCTCGGTAAGATTCACGAGCTTCACGCGCTCAAAGCCGCGATACGACCTGATCAGTTCGAACAAGCTCTCATGCTCAGCGGGATCAACGAGATCCAGCGCCTCCAGACTGCGTAGACTATCTTCCAGGTTCGTGATCTGCTCTGGCGTGATAATGAGTTCCCAGGCCGGTCGGTTTTCTGCCAGCACGGTGCCGTTACGGTCAAAAATCAAACCCCGCGTCGGCGGCAAGGGCTCGATCCTGAGCCGGTTACCCTGAGAAAGCTCCGAGAAAACCTGATACTCGACGACCTGCAGCTGGAACAAACGCCAGATCAGCACTCCCGTCAGCGTCAAGATAATCACACAGGCGGCAATAAGCCTTGATAGGAAAAGCTTCTGCTCCTTCCAGTGATCCTTCAGTGGAACCGAAGCATTCATGCTCAGACTTGCGCCTGATTGGGCTGGCGCACCCGATCGAGGATCCCGAGAACCAATGGCCACACCAAGGCACTGGTAAACAGCGCCGCCCACCGCTCGATGTAGGGCACGCTCCGCCCCACCACCCCGTCAATCCAAAAGAGCAGAAACTCGTGAATCGCAAGCATGACAAAAACCGTCATAGTCATCTGCCAGATCGGGAACACGCGGATGCGGAGATGGAATCTGAGGCTGAGATAAACGACCACTAGCATTGCGATCGCGTGCTGCCCAAGGAGGGCTCCGGACAATGAGTCCAGTGCCAAACCAAGGCACAACGCTGTCAGTAAACCAAACCGTTCAGGCGAGGCAAGCGCCCAATAAATCATTACAAGCGGAACCCAGTCGGGTCGAAAGGCCACAACAGCCGCGGGCAATGGGATAACGGCCAACACCAGAGCCAGGATGAACGAAGAAATCGGCAAGACCCAATCAGTGTCTGGATCTCTCATTGCTCGACCTCGGCGAGACTAGTAGGCTCGTCTTTCTGCTCGATATCCTCGGGCGTCCAAACCAACAGAACCTCACGGTCTCGGTCTAACTCGGCGGCAGGCTCAGCAATGACCTCTGCGAACGATTGCCCCGGCCGGCGGTGAACGTCCAGCACCCAGCCTACCGGGTAACCCGAGGGAAAAACCCCGCCAAGACCCGAGGATACGAGGAGATCTCCGGGCACGATGTCTGCGCTGTTAGTCAGATACGGCAGACTGAGACGACCACTGTCACCCGTCCCCACCACGATCGTGCGTAGCCCGTTCCGATTGACTGAGACCGGGACGGCGTGATCCGCATCGCTGATGAGGACGGCTTCGGAGGTGAAGGGCTCCACACGAACGATCTGTCCCGCGACGCCGTTGGCGTCCAGGAGAGCTTGGCCGACGAAGACACCGTCTCCGAGCCCTCGATTGATCCAAAACCGTTGTCGGTAAGGATCTAGATCCACTGCAAGGATCTGGGCGACGAGCACACGATCACCCACTCGGGCGCTGGAGTCCAGAATAGCCCGCAGGCGGGTGTTCTCGGCTTCCAGCGCGGCCATGCGTTGTAGGCGCACGTTATAGCTTAGTTGCTCGGCCTTAAGCTCGGCGTTCTCACTGAGGAGCGCCGCACGGTCGGCAAGCGATATGCTCGCCCATTGCCATGTCTTGAAAGGTAGGTTGACCGACATCTGGATCGGGTAAACCAACACGGAGAAGGCTTGGCGCAGTCTGGAAAGATGATCGTCCCTGTGATCCAGGACCATCAGGGCCAAACTCACAACCGAGAACAACAGAAACCGCGCGCCCAACGAGGTCGCTGCTCGTCCGCTACCGGTTCCTCCCGGAACATTCATGGTCTGCGCTCACTCCTACTCATGGGTCAGCGCCGTGGAGACCTTACTCTACGGCAGAGATCGATGGGCCGTACTCGTCCAGTAACTCTAGTACGCGCCCGCCGCCTCGCGCTACGCAGGTTAGTGGTTCATCGGCTACTACGACCGGCAAACCAGTCTCCACTGCGATAAGTTTGTCGAGGTCTGTCAGCAACGCCCCACCACCGGTCAGGACGATCCCCCGTTCCGCAACATCCGCACCCAACTCGGGTGGTGTCTGTTCCAGCGCCGCCTTAACGGCACCCACGATTCCCTGCAACGGTTCCTGAAGGGCCTCAAGGATCTCGTTGCTGTTCAAACTGAAGCTACGAGGAACCCCTTCGGAAAGGTTGCGCCCCTTCACCGAAACCTCCTTGACCTCCCGTCGAGGGTAGGCGGAGCCCACTTCCTGCTTGATACGCTCCGCCGTCGCCTCCCCAATGAGGATGCCGTAGTTTCGCCGCACATAATTGGTGATCGCCTCGTCGAAACGGTCCCCTCCAATGCGCACGGAGGCAGCGTAGACGATGCCGTTCAGAGAGATTACCGCAACCTCAGAAGTCCCACCGCCGATATCCAGCACCATTGAGCCGCGGGCCTCATGTACGGGCATCCCGGCACCGATGGCCGCCGCCATGGGCTCTTCCACTAAGTAAACCTTCCGGGCCCCCGCACCTTCGGCGGATTCTCGGATCGCACGGCGCTCGACTTGGGTGGAACCGTAGGGCACGCAGACTAGAACCCGGGGGCTCGGCCTGAAGTACCGAGAGCCATGGGCCTTCTTGATAAAGTACTGGAGCATCTTCTCTGTGACGTCGAAATCCGCGATCACGCCGTCCTTCAAGGGTCTAATGGCCGTGATATTCCCAGGGGTGCGACCAAGCATATTCTTCGCATCCATGCCCACCGCCTCCAGAACCTTCCCGCCGCGGCCGGTCTCCTCACGGATGGCTACCACGGAGGGCTCGTTAAGGACGATGCCGCGGCCACGCACATAGATTAGGGTATTCGCGGTACCCAGATCGATCGACAAATCGTTTGAAAAGTAACCGAGAAAGCTCTTTAACATTGAGCGCCAAGGCAGAGATTTGAAAACAAACGACGACTTTAGCAACGGGTAGGACAATGGGCAAGGTGACGTGTATAGTTTCCGACCATCACCCCGACCCCCGAGTCCCACACTGTGCCGCTCAGCCGCGATGAAGTCGAAAAGCTGTGTCTGCTGGCCCGCCTGGAGCTCACTCCAAAGGAGATGCCAGACGTGGCCGCCAAGCTGTCCGATATTGTTACCCTAGTCAACCAACTGCAGGCAGCAGACACCAATGGTGTCATCCCCATGGCCCATCCGCTGGAACGGGCTCAGCGGCTGCGGAAGGATGAGGTGACGGAAAGCGATGAACACGAACATCATCAGCAGAACGCGTCACTGGTAGAACGAGATCTCTATCTAGTGCCCAAGGTTATAGAGTAGCCGTCGACCAACCAAACCCACCCGAGGACACCGGTCCAAGATTGCCAACACCGCAAGCATGCACGAAGCAACCATTGCGCAGCTGTCCCAAGCGCTCCAAGAACGCCGGGTTTCGTCCAGAGAGCTGACGGAGCATTTCCTGAGCCGTATCGCGCGCCTGGATGCCGACCTAAATGCCTTTGTAACGGTAACTCAGGACGAAGCGCTGTCCCAAGCCGATGCAGCCGACGCCCGCCTAGCCGCCAGCAAGGCGACTCCGTTGACGGGCATCCCGATCGCGCACAAGGACATTTTTTGTACGGTGGGGGTAAAAACATCCTGTGGCTCACGGATGCTCGATAACTTCATCTCACCCTATGACGCCACCGCAGTCGCCAGACTTAAGCAAGCGGGGGCCATCATGTTAGGCAAGACCAATATGGATGAATTTGCGATGGGCTCGTCGAACGAAACGAGCTACTACGGGCCTGTCCATAACCCCTGGGATCGAAACAGGGTGCCCGGCGGATCTTCCGGCGGGTCCGCGGCTGCGGTTGCCGCAAGGCTGGTCTGTGGTGCGACGGGCACCGACACCGGCGGGTCAATCCGCCAGCCAGCCGCTTTGACCGGGATCACCGGCGTCAAACCGACCTACGGTCGAGTATCCCGTTACGGAATGGTCGCGTTCGCATCAAGCCTCGATCAGGCAGGGACCCTCACCAGGACCGCCGAAGACGCGGCGCTTATGCTGCAGATCATGTCGGGCACCGACGAGCGCGATTCCACCGCGTTGCCCGAACCAGTACCTGACTACTCAAAGGCTCTGGGGAGTCCTTGGGAAAACATCACACTAGGCGTCCCGGACAATTTCTTTGACGACGGACTGGACTCGGACAACGCGCAAACTGTCCGCGACGCCCTATCGGTCTTTGAGGACTTGGGAGCGACGATAAAAGACATACACCTGGAGAATCTCCACCTCTCCGTACCTGCCTACTATGTCGTTGCACCGGCCGAGGCATCTTCCAACCTCTCTCGATTCGACGGCGTGCGTTTTGGCTATCGCACAGAAGGGG
>CAYLKA010000060.1:0-15194 GCA_964384125.1 uncultured Gammaproteobacteria bacterium
GAATAATATGGCCATTCACAAAATGTCCGTCCGGCGCATACACCTCTTTCATGGCACTGGGTTGCGCGTAAATCGAGCGTTTACGGTCTTCGGATGTCATCCGTCAATCCTTCCTGGGAACGCGCACATGGAAATCCTCACAAACCAGCAGCAGGATAGAGGATAGTCGGCGCCGCTAGCCGAAGACCTTCTCCTGTCGAAGTTCGTTCGTGAGGCGAACGTGCTCAGGCTCCTCAAGCTGGCGGTCGAAGAAATCCGCTTCACGCAGGCCCTTCCAGCATTCCCATTTGCGGTCGTCGTGCTTCCGTTGCAACCCGAGGAGCAGCACGACGGCCGACACCGCGTAGTCACGCACATGGCGAAAACTGGTGACGCGCTGGAGCAGCCGATAGATCGCCCGAGGCCGCAAGTAGAACCGACGAAATGCATAGCGCTCAAATCGATAGATATCCTCGTCGGCGATTTGGGGCTGCGACACGAGCACGGTGCCCTGACCGTACTCATACCAATTTGTGCTCTTCAGCATGCCGCGCTCGACAGCTTCCTTGTAAAGCTGCGTGCCGGGATAGGGCGTTGAGATCGTGGGCTGAAAGATGTCGACGTCGAGCTCGATAGCGAAGTCGAGCGTTTCCTCCATCGTCTCCCACGTCTCATCCATATTCCCCAGAATGAACGACCCGCGGACTTCCATGCCGTGCTTGTGTGCGATCTCAACCGTACGCCGGTATCGCTCGCGGTCGATCGGCTTGCGGATACGTTCCGAGATCATGGGACTGCCGGTCTCCACGCCGATCAGAACTTGATGGCAGCCGGCCTTCTTCATGGCAGCCGCCATCTCGTCATTGAAGCAGTCGCCGCGCACGTAGGCGACCCAGGTGATACCGAGGTTCTCGGCCGCGAGGCACTCACAGAACTCAAGACAGACTTTCTTCAGCACGGTGAAGGTGTCGTCGTAGAACGTGATCTGTCGAATGCCATACTTGTGGCGCAAGAGCTTGATCTGCTCGACCATCAGCTGGGGGTCGCGGGTACGCAGGGTCGTGCGGGCAGAGTTGCAGAACGTGCACGTGCCAGGGCACCCACGCGTCATGAGCATGTTGATAGCCGGAAAATTTCGGTAGGTGCCAACCGCCGGGAAGTAGTTTGAGAAATCGACCAAGTGGTAGGCGGGAAACGGGAACTGATCCAAGTCCATCTCGACCGGCCGAGGGGAATTGTGGCGAACGCGGCCGTCATCCACGTAGCTCAGACCCAGGATTGATGGAAACGGGTCGCCTCGCATGATCTCGATCATCGCGTTTTCGCCATCGCCCTTGACGACGCAGTCGAATGCCGAGTTGCGCAGCAAGCTCTCGGGAAGCGCCTCCGCATGTACGCCGCCCGCAACCACAACGCAGTCGGGCACCTCTTCCTTACAAATCCGGGCGATCTTGTGGGCTGGAATACACATGTTGGTTAGTACGGTCATTCCGACGAATCGGGGCCGGTGGCACCGCAGACGCTCGCGGAGCTGCTGATCGTCGGCGCGCTCAGCGTGCACGTCCATGACATGCACGCTGTAGCCGAGCAACTCCGCATATGAGGCGATCGACAGAATCCCGAGCGGCGGCAGGCAGTTCTGCAACATCGCGCGGTCATCCAGCACAGCCCACGGGGGATAGACTAGAAAGAGGTCTGTGCGCGTGGCCGGCTGAAGTCCACGATCAGGCAGTGCACTCACCTTTGCTCGGTTGGACGTGGCGGGCCACGGACCGAATCGCGTTACTCGTCTAAGCAGCGGTCATATCTCGGTGAGATGAATAGCTGCATTCTCCTGTTTCTTGCGCATGATTACCAAAGGCGCTGCCGGACAACTCTGCAGTGTGGGTGAGAAAGAACCCTGACAGGTGCGCCGCCGACGATCACGGTGGCACCGGGACACAGGTCGGCGAACTGCTCTTGGAACATGCGCGTGAGCTTGTACTCGATTGTTAGAAACGAGAATTCAATGACGTCAGGCCGAAAGTCCTCGACCCGCCGCATGACCTTCCCGCCTGCCGTGCAGTATCGTGCAAACCACAGCGCCCGCATCGACGTGGAGTTTAGCGACGGGGAAGTATGGGACGCTAGACATCGTGACAGATGGGCCCGACGGACCGATCAAGGACGAGGAATCGTACATCGTCGATGGCCTGAGGTCACTGTATGGTATGCGGCAAACCGAGTGACTGGAGATTCAAGTGAGCAAGGACGCTGTCCGAAGGTTCTGGACCGAACACCCCTTAGGTTCTTATGAAAGCGCGCATAAAGTCGGCTCTCCTGAGTTCTTCCGAGATGTAGACAGGATTCGGGCCGACGCGTCTCGCTTCGCAATTCATCTATATGAGTTCGATGCTTCACGCGGTCGACATGTGCTCGACGTAGGCTGCGGGTCTGGGTGGAACACGTCCCAATATGCTAAATACGGTGCTCAAGTGGTCAGTGTCGATCTATCGCAGTGGAGCGCGCAACTGACAACGGCGAACCTTCGGGGGCGCAGTCTCACTGGCCACACCGCATCCGGTGATACCGAGGCCCTCCCCCTCCGAGACGAGAGTTTCGATTTTGTGTGCTGTGATGGTGTCCTGCACCATACGGCTGGAACGGAAGCGGGACTGTCGGAGATCCGTCGAGTGCTACGCCCTGGTGGCCGTGCGCTCATCTCGCTCTATTACGAAAACGTACTGCTACGGCGCCCGTGGTTTTCAATGGTCAAAGTCATCATGGCAATTCTACGGGTTCGCATGCACGGTTCCCCCGCCGTTGGATTACGCACAAGGAGAGCAGACTTTGTTCGGTGGTATGACGGTGCCGATAACCCGCTCGGGAAGATCTACTCTCAATCCGACGCAACCCGCATTGTTGAGACGGCCGGCTTTAAGGTACTTGTTCAGGAGACGCACTACTTCCCACTCCGGTTCATGCCGATTCGGTGGCTGATTCCAATTGCGCTCTATCGAGTGCTCGATAGGTGGTTCGGGACGCTGACATTCATAGTCGCCCAGAGGCCTTCAGGTCGAACCTAGCTGCTGATCAGCGGGTGCTACGGTATAGATCGTTCCAAGTTACGAAGGACGAGAAGTACCGTGCTGCAGTTGCAGCAACTGCAGCACGGCGTGGGCACACCACGCACGTGGAGCTGTCCACCATGCACTTGCGACGGCCTGCGGCCTATTTTCACCACCAAAGGTTGGACGGCCCGACGGGCCAGCATGCCGGCGAGGATGGCGGAGGGCTGATGCTGAGCGCTCTGTTACCAGTGCGCGCGAGCGAATCTCCACCGCAGCATAGGCAAACTGGGTGATCTTGAATCCGCTACGGCCAAGCGTGTTGATCGGCAGTGGATGATCCCTGCAGATAGCTCATTCAGTGGTAAGGGAGTGTCTGCCATGGAGTCGGCCCCGCAATCTCCGTCGCAGCTTGGAGACGATTGCCCGGAGGACACTTACCTGACGTCGACTAGTCTCTGTCCGACGTCGAGCGAATGTGATCCACTTGTCGGCCGATCTGCCGGAGGAGCTCGAGCACCAGTCCGAAGAAGAACATCTGTGTGCCGACGGACACCAGCAGGGCAATGAGCAGCAGCGCTGGTATGCGGTCAAACAGGCCGGGAACGCTGAATCCCTCCTGAAGAAGTACGACAAAGAAGAAGACGACGCCGCCGATGATGAAGAGTGAGCCCATCGTTGCCAGCCAGGTGATGTGCTTGCCGGACTTTACGAACAAGACCGGAAGCGTGTGCGCCGCATAGCGGGGGATCGACGAAACGACTCTCGACGACCCGTGGGCTCTCGGCTTCCACTTGGATGGGATCTCAACGACGCGAAAGCCCTTCTGGAGGGCATCGAGGATGGTCTCTTGGACGTAGGAGTGAGTCCCGGTTAGGGTGAGATCGGCGACTACCTCATTTCGCATTGCGCGAATGCCGCCGTGCGAGTCCGACAGCCGACGCCCGGAAATCATCCAGAGCAGCAACGTGAGGACGCGGATGCCGATGCGATTGAGCCAAGGATAGCGGTATCGGACCGAACCACGTTGCATGAAACGTGAGGCTAGGACCAAGTCGGCACGACCGGCGTCGAGTTCCGAGAGAAAGCGGGGGATCTCGCCGGTATCTGCTTGGCCGTCACCGTCGACCGATACGACGTAGCGACAACCGATGCGGCCAGCGCGACGGAGGCCACGGAACATCGCGTGCCCTAACCCGACATGTCCGCCCCGGATCACGATTGCGCCGGCCGCCGAGGCCAACTCGGCCGTGCGATCGGCCGAATCGTCAACGACGACGGTTTGCGGATCGGCATAGGGTGTACCGGCGAGGCTCGTGCGAACGCCGGCGATCACGTCTCGGATAGTCGATGCCTCGTTCTTGGTAGGGATCACGACACAGACCATGGGCGGCTCGCCGGTTGGCGACGGGGGCGAGGGGTGAGGCGGTCTGGTAGCCACGACAGGTCCTACGCGAGTCGCCGGTAGCCCGGCGCGTCAGCGATCGCAGTGGGTGTGTCGAAGTACCCAAGGTCGATGATCGCAGTCCCGTCAGCTGCGATCGTCCGGCCGATCTCCGGTGGGACGGGACGGGTTCCGAGGACGGCAAGGTCGAGGCCATGCGCGAAGTCGCGCGGTGATGAGGTGAGCCGGGCAACGCTCGCGATGCGCGTATCAATGTGCTTGAGCACCGCCGGCTCGTCGCCGATCACGACCTCGACCGGCCGCTCGTACTGCGTGCGCTGGCGGAGTAACTCGTCGACGGCTTTCAGGACAGGGCTTTCACGCGTGTCGTCCGTCCCGGGCTTGAACGTGATACCCCAAAAGCCGATGCGAGTGACGGCGAGTCGCTCGATCTCCTCGAGCAGACGCACGATCCGGCGCTCGTTGCTCGGCAGTACCGAAGCGAGCAACGGAACCTCGACGCCATTGCGCTCGGCGGCGTGCACGAGCGCACGAGTGTCCTTGGGCAGACAAGCCCCACCGAACGCAAAGCCCGGGCGTAGATAGGCGCTGGATACGTTCAACTTAGTGTCAGTCGCGAATTCGTCCATCACGACCCGCCCGTCAATATCAAGGGCATCGGCGATGGCGCCCATCTCGTTCGCAAACGCGACCTTTAGCGCGTGGAAGCTGTTACTCGCATACTTGAGCATCTCAGCTTCGCCGAAGGTGACCGCACGCAGAGGACATTGCGGGTTCTGGAAGAGGTCATGCATGACCTTGGATGCCCGCTTGGTATGGGGGGCGTACACGTTGAGGCCCGGTGCCGAAAAGTCCGCCAGCCCTTGCCCCTCGCGGAGAAACTCCGGGTAGTAAGCATAGTGGGCGGTCCCATTGTCTGAATGCGTCGCGAGCAGTGGCTCGATCAGTTCCGCGTGCGTCCCTGGCGGCACGCTTGAGCGCAAGATGATGTGTGCAGCACCACCAGATTTGTCCGAAGTGTTAAGAATCTGGCGGAGAACGCGGTCGACGTAGCCGAGATCCTGGTCCCCGGAGGCCCGCGCAGGTGTGCCGACACACACGATCGCAACATCGCTTTCGCGAACGGCGTGCTCATGGTTGGTCGTCGCGGTGGCCGCAGGCGCGGGAACTGCGGTGTGCAGGGCATCCTCGAGCTTAGGTTCACCGACTGGTGAGCGGCCGTCGTTGATCGCATCGACCTTGCTGGGCATGATATCGACACCGATAACCGTGTGCCCGTTGCCCCGGAGGACCGCGAGATTCACTGCACCCACGTAGCCAAGGCCGAACACGCTCACTCGCATGCAGGTGGTTCCGGAGGTGGCCTTCGCTGATCTGACCGTTTCACTCTATTACTCCAAGCCATCCGAAGGTGGAGCAGATGTGCTGCTACTCAGAAGGTTTAGCCCACTATCGATCACCGCGTCCGTGGCGGCCGTGAGCTCCAGTCGACGCGCCACTCGCACGCCTTGCTCGAGGCGGCCGGTCCAAGAGGGTCCCATCGGCACGGAATCTATCACGGATTCGGTCGTGAATCGTGATGACGGGTTGTGCATGGTGGTCGCACTGCCAGTTTCGACCAAAGCCAGGTTGACGGCGGGGCCGCGGTTTGTGATGACATCACAGACGCGCGCGCGCGCGTCTGTCAGTGTCACCTTGCGTTCAAGCACGAGCGGGAGTGAGGTGCGGCGCCGGATCTGTCGGAATTTTATCCAGTCGCCAACGCGATACGCTGCGGCTCCAAGGTGAGCTACCGAGGCTTTGTAGAACCCAAATGGAAGTGCGAGTCGGTCGAGTGGGTTTTTCGGACGGGCAGTCGCAAAGGCGGCGGAGACCCGTAGGGTGAACGTTCCGTCACGATCCTCGATATGGGATGACAGGGGCGCCCCCAGCGTCTGCGAGGTCGCCCAGGCGTGCTCATCGAGGGCGGCCGCATAGCCGGCCTCGACCGACGCTAGGCTTCCGCGGCGGAAGAGCATAAGTGATCCACCCTTGCGCACGTTCATGGCTAGCTCCCAAGGGCCAACCGATTGTCGCACCAACCCCGCGTCGACAAGCTGCGGTAGGTCGGACGGGAGCGCTGCGGAAGCTGTGTCGGCTGCTCGGTCGTGCACGGCTTGTGCCCACAAGTAACTCCATAGGAAGAAGAAAGTAAAATATCGGTCATCGGCGGTCGACGGACCCACGAGCTGTCGATACCCGGTGCCAAGGGTCGATTCGAGAATCCAGGACGCAGCGGGTATGCGATCGCGGATTAGCTCGAGTCCATGAGGCATGAGGAACTGCGTGTTCCGGCTGCCGTATGGCCCACCGAACGAGCCGTCCGGGTTCACACCCAAGGTGGCGGCAGAGCAGGCGCGCTCGATGACGTGATCCGCAAGGGCATCGCCGCCGCGCCTGCGATAGGCCGCCAGGTATCCGATCGAAACGGTCAGGTACCCTGGATCGAATCCGTCATACTCGGGGAGCCATCCCTCAGCATGCTGGCGGCGGGATAGCAGACGGAGTTCCGTCACCGCAGCATCTGACAGGTCGGAGCGTTCGGTTAGGATCGCTGCGTTCTGGAGGGCGGCAATGCCGCCGGCGGTGTGGTTTGAGACGTGCTGGTCGCGGCGGTTGGCCAGCCATACGGCGGCGCGCTCGATCGCGCGTACGACCGGTGCCTCATCACCGCCTTGCATGTGCTGGTCACGCAGCACGAGTAGTGCCTCCGAGGCCGCATATGCACCGAACGCGGTTGCCGCGTAGCTGTGCTCATGGCGATACCACTCGTCATGTGTGCCGTCCGAATGCTGAGTTTTGGACCAGAACAAGAGGGCGGCGCGTGTGAGCTCATGGAATCGAGCGCCGCGTGGCGTGCCCCGTGCCTGGACTGCCCCAAGGGCCATCGCAAGGACTCCGATCTGAAACATCGTGCTTGGGAAGTCGGATGGCGCGCGGTAGTGCCAGTACCCGCGGTCCATGCACCCGTAGTATGGAAATGTGGGGTTGTCTTGAACGAAACCGAGTAGCCGGGTCTCCCATCCGACGAGCGCACCGTGATACGACATCTTCACGGCATCGGAGACCGAGCTGTTCATCGTACCGTCCGTCTGGCGTGGCAGCCGGTGTCGAACCGTAGTCTTGGTGGTTCGGGATCGCCGATCGGTGACAGCAACATCACGCCGGATGCTGAAGCGTTGCAGGGTCGACGAAGACCTGATGCCACGCCTCGAGCATGGCGAGCGCCATGGCCCGCTTGCTACCCAGAAGATCGCCGGTCGATCCGGCGGCGATCGCCGTGAGCTTCTCGCGGCGGAAGTAGCCGCGATCCGCATCAATTGTGTCGTCCAGTAGCGCGCCGATTGCTTGATGACCGGCCCGACCGAACGCTGGATCGTCAAGCGGCACCGTGAAGGCCTGCTTTGGCCTGTTGGCCCAGCGGCGGATGGACGTCGGCGCGGCCGACCGCAGGGCTAGTTTTTCACGTAGCGGGCTGACGAGTGCTCGTGGCGGCAGTCGCAACGCGTACTCTACGACTCGGTGATCAACGTACGGAACGCGCCCTTCGATGCCGTGGGCCATGAGTAGCCGGTCTAATCGATGTAGCGTGTAGTTTGGCAGCCAATCTTCAGCATCCAGGCGCATGGCACCGGCAAGCCCCGATGTGGATTTGGCCATCAGCTGGCGGGTGCGTTCGGTCTCGGCCGACTCATAGGCCATGGTCGCCGCGTAGAAATCTTCGGTGTAGAGATCACGCCGTTCGTCCTGCGTGAACATTTGTGTCAGCGTGCGATAGGTTGCAACGGGGTCACGCAACCCGGCTAGGATCCGGTGGACCATCTGCCGTCCGGACACCCCTAACCTGCCCGGATAGGGAAAGGCGGCCTCGAGCAAGGATCCGGGCAGGATCCGGGCGAACGCTCGCGCCACTGCGACCGCGGCCCAGCCGTGCCGTCCATGTAGGAGGTCACCGGATCGGATCGCACGCAGATGTATATATCCGGCGAAGACCTCATCCGCGCCTTCACCCGAAAGCACCACCTTCGTGTGACGTGCTGCGTGCTCGGCAAGGATGAAGGTGGCAACGGTGATGGCGTCGGCGATTGGCTCGTCGAGATGCCAGGCGACTTCGCGAAGCCGACCGAAATCGTTGGGTGTCATCCGCACGGGGTGAAACGTCAACCCCAGCGCCTCACTGGCGGTGGCGGCATGGCCACCTTCGTCGTGGGTAGTGCCAAAATCCATACAGAAGGCATCCATCTGACGACTTCCGGACTCCAAGGCCCATGCGGCTAGCGCGGTCGAGTCGAGACCACCACTAACAAAGGCGGAGACCGGGACCTCCGATTCGAGGAGGTCAGTGACCACTTCCTGCATAACGCGTGGCAGCTCGGCCCCCGGGTTCGACGCATCGGGGCTCGCCGCCGGAAGTGACCAGTAACGCGAGATGGTAAGTCGTCCATCGCGCCACTCCGCAACGTGTGCAGGCGGGAGCCGTTTGAGGCCTTGAAACATTGATGCGTCACCGCGCACATAGCGGTAATTCAGGGCTTGGTGTACAGAGAGTGGGTCGACCGATGGGCGCTGTGGTGACCGCGCAAGCAGAGCCTTGGCCTCCGAGGCGAACGCGAGTTCGCCATCCGACTCCACGAAATACAGAGGTTTAATGCCAAGGCGGTCACGTGCTAGGAACAACACCCGCTGATGCTGATCCCAGATCGCGAATGCGAACATTCCGATGAGTTCGTCCACACACTTGGGACCCCACTCCGCATACGATGCGAGGATGACCTCAGTATCGGAATGGGTGATGAAGGTGTGGCCGCGGCCGCGCAGACGATCTCGGAGGCGGCGATAGTTGTATATTTCACCGTTGTACGAGATACGGAGCGAGCCGTTGGCGTACGCCATCGGCTGATCGCCGGTCGCCAAGTCGATTATCGACAGACGGGTGTGGCCGATCGTGATGCCGGGTCCATCCCACGTCCCCTGCGCGTCGGGCCCACGATGGCTTAGGACAGGAATCATGCGTGACACCTGCGTGGAGGCGTTGGGTCCGGTCGCACCACAGATCCCGCACATGTGAGTCCTCGAGACGCGCGACGGCTGGTGCTGAACGAGTCACTGGTCGAGGCCAAGCCCTATGAGGCGTCTACACTGGCGACGCAGTCATGGGAATCACCAGCACTGTAGCCAGAGCAGTAGCGTACCATGGGCCGCGCTCGAGCGAAAAAGGGCTTCTTGCAGAGGCGAGATAGTCTGAGATCCGCTTCCGCTCCGACTGGAGGTCTCGTGCTGCAAGTTCATCGACAGATCCGAGCGGTCACGACGCCGAACCGAGTCGCCGTGATCGTGCTGCTTGCCGTGGCCCTGGCATTCGCGTGGCCCGGCTGGACCTATGCGATCGGCGGCGGTGAGCTGCTGAACGTGCTTTCAGGCCGCATCGCCAGCACGCCGCAAGGCCCATTCTTCAACCCGGTGTTGGGGTACCTCCAGAATCTCCACCTGTTCCGGCACGCGATCTATTCGCCGCGGCCGCTATACCAAACCGTGTTCGTCGACCTTTTTGGCAGCTCGGCGATTCCGTTTCACGCGGTGGCGTTCATCTACAGCTTCGGCAGCGCCGCCTTCCTGTACGCATACGCGCGCCTGTTGGGGATACGGTGGGTGGTCGCGCTGTGGGCGGGCGCAATGCTTCTGGCATCGTCCGCGCTTGCGCTGCGCTGGTACATGGTGGAACCCGGAACCACGCACAACGCCGTGATCTTCTTCGCGCTAGGGGGGCTAGTGGCGTACGAACGATTTCGGCAGCAAGCTGCACGACGCTACTTCGCGGCAGCCTTCGGGGCCTTCGCGCTGGCGGCGATTAGCTACCCCAGTGGGATCGTGGCGCCGCTGATCCCAACGCTCGTGGAAGGGGCCCGTGCCCTCGCGGGCGGGATGTGCGCGGACGTCCGGCGGGAACTCTGTCGGCGTGCGGTGCCTGTCCTGGCCATTGGAATGTTGTCCATAGCGCTGTTCGTGGCGAACACCGTGACGACCAACGGCGTCATATCCATTCGAACCTTCACCGAGTCCGGCGAAGGTGGCGCCGTGATAGGAACCGATTACGGACGCGGTGCAGTGACGGCGATTGGGGCCTGGGCGGGCAGCTTCTGGACCGTGTTGCCGTCGACGACGCTCGGGCCCGTCAACGGAATCATCGAAACCGTCAGTGATGCCCCGGCCCCCAGGCACGTTCCGATCATTGCCGCGTCGCTTGCCGTTGTGCTCGTGGTGGGCGGCATGACCGCGGTGCTTGCCCGAGGCAACGCAGCCGTGCGCGAGAGGGCATGGATCGGCATCTTCGCCGTAGTCTACGGTTTCCTAGTCTGGGGAATGCTAGCAGCAGCCTACCTATACGTATTCACAGATGAGTCGCCCAACGGGGCTCCTTACGTACTCGGCGCATTCCTCCTGAGTTGGGGTACACCGATCTGGGACACCGGCAATCCTTACTACCTGCTCACGGCGCCCGTGGTAATACTGGCGGTGGCGGTGGTGGTGGACGCTGTCGGATCGGGCCTAAGACGCGGTGCTTCGAGGCGTCCGCGTGTAACCTTGCAAGCCACCGTGGCGGTCGCGGGCGCGCTGTGGCTACTCGTAGGGAACGCGCAAGCGACGGCGGACCTGATTACGCGACCGGCCCTCGCTGCGCGTACGCGACCGCCATTCGTGGATCAGATCAAATCGGTGTACCCGGACTTCCCGCGCGGGAGCGCGATCCTCATGTACGACCGCCAGGGGTTTCCGGTAGACCAGTGGCTGTGGGTTTCACACGGCGACGCGCGGCGGGCCGACCGGCAGGCAGAGTACGACGCCATCGATCTTCGCGACACGCTTGCCTCGAACGTTGACTGGTACGAGGAGCGATTCGTGGGGCGGCAGATGTCCCCCGAGATCCTTGAGCTATACACCAATCTGCGGGTGATCGACCATACCTTCATCGGCAATGCGGACGACCCAGTGAGCATCGACGCGCTGCCGATCGATGATGAGGTGCGCTCGCTGCTGCAAACCGGAGAGGTCGATCTCGACCGCCTATTCGCGTTCGTAATCCGGGATTTCAGCACTGCAATCGATGTCACAGACGCCATGAGGGATCGGCTGGCGATCGAGATTCAGCACGATCCGATCGGTGGTTAGGTACGTCCATGGTTACAGGGGAGGGGTGAAATGTCGGCCCACAAGCCACGTTTGGGCGGATCAGGTTTTGCGTGTGGCAGTGTCTTGTCGAATAGTCCAGGTGACTCCTGCCAGAAGCACGACGATCGCCGTCAGCGAGATGGCTGCCCCGACATAGAATTCACGGGGAGCGAAGGTGAACTTGAGTGTGTGTGCCTGTCCGGGCGGTAGCATAACTCCATTGATGAGACTGTCTGCCATGTAGATTGGTGTCGGCATGCCATCAAGCTCGACCGTCCAACCCGGGAAGTACATTTGGCTAAACAGGAAAGGAAACGGGTGCTGATTGCCACCCGTGCGGAATCGAATCTCCGTCGGAGTGTATGAATCGATTGACACGGCCGGGACCTGTCGCAACCGTGCACGGTCCGACAGTGACCGGAGCATCATCGAGACGTCTTTCTGAGAGCGCTCCGCAAGTCGTCTTGGTGGATCTACATTCCTGAGGAGATCCATCGACCGGACGAACGGATTCGGTTCGGGGCGAAAGATCTGATCGACCACCAACAGCTGGCCGCCGCCTGACAGGTAACCGTCAAGACGCTCGGTGGCAGCTTGATCATTGTGGGCACGCCAGTCCGCGAGGATGACGACATCGAATGCGGACAACTCAATCGGTCCGTAGTCGTCGACATAGGCAGACCGCCCATGGAGTATTGCTGTGTCGTTGGGGTCAAATTCGGGCGTGAACACGAGAAGCCGGGCTTCCGCTGCATTGAAGTCCCGGTCGTGATCTTGGCTAATGATAAGGACGCTGGTCGGAATTACTTGTGCGCGATCGAGGGCCGCTGGATTCCGGTAGATGGTGCCGCCCGCGATCGGAATTGGTTCAATGTCTTCCGATGGCGCCCCAAGGTCGTAGGCAGCGTCATAAACGAAATACCGAGCGTTGAGGATCGAGGCTAGCGTTGATTGGCGCCGGGCCGTATCGGTATCGGGAGAGAAGTCCGTCATCAATTGATATGTTGGAACCATATGTGAGTTGATCGGGTTGACTGTATCGACTCCGTATATAGCGGATGAAGTGGGAGTCACGCGGCCCGAGTTCCTAGCGAAGACATGTGTACTGAAAGTCCTGAATGCATTTTCCCCCTCCAGCTCCTGAAATTCGGCAAGGATGGCGTGAGCCGAACCAGTCCCTGGCATCAAAGCAAGTCTGTCCGCGGTCACAGCTCTCTCCACTCGGTCTCGCATCGGAATGACCGCAGCCACGCCCGTCAGGGTGACCAGCACGACGCCTACAACTGCGCCGAGACGGTACTGCTCTCCACCCCACACACGTCGGATCTGCCTCCTGAGGACGACGAGGCCCAAGGACGCCAGCACCGCCAATCGGGTGAAGGTGCGGATCGTAAAGGAGAACAAGTTCGTGAACTCACCCCTTCCCTCACCGCGTCGTGGAGTGACTTGCTTCGGTGCCAAAGCTTGGTTCGGCTCCTGCCATCCTGGAAGGATTTTGGGGTCGGGAAGGGAAAAAAGTAGGGTTTGCCTTATGAGGACAAAGATTCCCACGGGAACCAGCGCCGCAAATCGAGTGAAGGTACGGATCGTGAAGGAAAATAGGTTCATGAACCACCTCCCCCCCCGTACACGTCGGATCTGCCCTATGAGGGCAACGAGGCCCAGGGGCGCCAGCGCCGCCAATCGGGTGAACGCGCGGATCGCGAAGTAGAACAAGTTCATGAACTGGTCTCCGCCCCACACACGTCGGATCTGACCCATGACAGCAACGAGGCCGAAGGGAGCCAGCGCCGCAAACGCGAAGTAGAACAAGTTCATAAATCGAAGAGTCGTGTTGTTGAACGCAAACCCGGGGAGTACACCATGGAAAAAGGCGTACAGATCCACGGGTGCACGCATTCCAAGCGATGCCCACAATCCGATGACCGCCATCGTGACGAGTGGTGCGACGTCGAAACGTCGATAAAGCATGCCTAAGCCGGCCAAGGCAACGACCAGAATGTTCACACCTGGTATAGCGTGAGTGGGAATCTGGTTCGCGACGACTCCAAGGTGACCTGCGTAAGTCGGGATATTATCTAGCCCGACCTCAGCCTCCGCGAGAGAGAATCCGACTCGCGTCGATAGCGGTTGGAAAGTGGCTACCGGAATGAGCTTGACCGCGGCAATGCCAAGCAATGCAGCGAGCGCCGTTCCTGCCAAAACCAGAGCCCTTGAGATCTTCGCGATAGTAGCTCGCCAGTACTGCCCGTTGATGTGTCGCAGCGACCAGACGATGAACACGACCGCGACAGCGATACCCGCGAAGTACGCGTCATACACAGTCCCAGCCAGAACCATCATCGCGAGTGCTGTTCCGGCCAGTGCCGCCATCAACAGACTGTCCCGACGCAAGGCGAGGACCGCACACGCCGCAGCTGTAGGCATCCAAACAAGAGCATAGATTTGGCCAGCGAATCCGTTCTCGACCCGCCATCCGGTTTGTTCGTTGAGTACGAAGAGCAGCGGGGCCAGGACCGCGGCAAGTGGCCGAGCGCCGATGATGCGAGCGAAGCCATAGATGGCCAAGGCACCACCTAGAAGGTGTGCGAATGTCATGAGGCGTATACCGTGGAGAGACGGATTCGCCGACAACATGGCGATTAGCGACAGTGGGTAGAACTGCGTCGCCAGCGGGTTAGCAAGCAAAGGTTCACCGGCACCGGTACGCAAATTCCAGATTGGCACCGTACCGTAATCCACTATTGACTCGCGTGCGATCAGGATCGGCGTGCCGTAGAACGGCGTGGACTCACCCAGCACTGTGCCGTCAGAGGCCGTCAGTAGCCCGCCGAACGCCACAGTAACGACAAGTACTATTACTAGGACGGCAGATGCGTCGGCATGCACCCACGGTCGAATTATGATTTGTTTAAGCGCCAAGCCCGAACTTCGTAGCAGTGTCATCTCTCGGTGGGAACGATGAGCGCTCGCAGCTTTGCGCGACTCACAGGTCGACAAGAGCCGGCGTAGCGTCAGGCCGGCGCTGTGCTAGCTGCCCGGCTGCGTCCTTATCACACGCATCATATTTCATAGCTACTTGATAATGGTATGGCGCATCAAAAACATTTCGAGCTTTCGCTAGTAAGCGTATAGATGATTTGTGCTCATGGCGACCTTGATTTGGTGTTCGTGGTGCGACCGACAGGACTCTAACCCACGAAGTTGTGTTTGGCACGGAGTTGGGATGGACACAGTTAGTTATCGTCTGAGTTTTGCTCGAAGGTTTGACCCGGCCAGTCGGGTCGTATGTATCACTACGAACCGTTCTCGAAAACAAGGTCGTTGATCATCGGCCTGCGTCACACGCACGCGACCCTCCTACTGGAACAAGATGTTCATCCGAAGATCGTCTCCGAGCGTCTTGGACACGCATAGCGCCACATCCACCAATCGAGAACCGATGTTTGCAAATAGGGTCGCGACCCGAGTTTCACACCTCTGGTCGATAACCCGGTAAACCTGTTATCTCTGGGAGCCGACGGACAGATTCGAACTGTCGCCCTGAGCTTTACGAA
>CAYLKA010000061.1:0-15016 GCA_964384125.1 uncultured Gammaproteobacteria bacterium
GGCCGATCTCGACGTCTCTGATCCGCGCCAGGTTCTCGATCAGGATCTCCCGCTCGAGTAGCTGGCCATCCTCGATTCGCAGCCGGATGAGGTCCGCTGCCTTGAGCGAGCCGACCAGCAGATCCCCGCGCCAGGCGGCAAAAGCGTTACCCTCATAGACCACAAATGCCGACAGGGCCACGGACGGCGTGAGATCTACCACAGGCTGCTCGATATCCTCGACCGAAACCTCGGTGCCGTGGCGCCCATCTCCGTTGACCAGTGTGCCATCGTAGTTTTGTCCTCTCGAGAAGAGAGGCCAGCCGTAGTTACGTCCGGGCAGCAGCAGATTCACCTCGTCGCCGCCTCGGGGTCCGTGCTCGGTTCCCCACAGGCGACGGGTGCGCGCATCGAACTCGAGGCCCTGCGGGGTCCTGTGGCCATAGCTCCAGGTGCTCTGCAACGCACCGGGCACATCGACGAAGGGATTGTCCGCAGGGACTCGGCCATCGTCCCCGATCCGGTGGATCTTGCCGTGCGGCGAGGCGAGGTCCTGAATCCCGTCGTCGCTCTTATAGCCCACGCTGACGAAGACGTAGCCGTCCGGGTCAAAAGCGATTCGACCGCCGGCTATCATGTCGCTCGAGGGCGAGTAGGATTCAAGTGGCGGCTGCCATATCACTTGCTCGTCAACCCAGCGGGCGTTCTCAATGCGGCCACGGACGAGCTTGACCATGGAAACCGGGCGCCCCGAGACTCGACTGGCCTCGTTGCAGCCTATGCAGCGCTCGGTGTAGGCGAGGTAGATCCAACCGTTCTCCCTGTAGCGCGGGTGCGGGGCGACATCCAGCAGCCAGCCGAGGCCCTCCTCGACCCCACCCATACCGATCTGGCCGTCGTCGTAGACCGCCGGCGTGCCTTCGATGAGCGCCGAGAGCTCTCCTCCCGGCGTTATGAGCCGAAGGCCGCTCATCTTCTCCGTGACCAACACATGACCGTCCGGCAGCACCGCCAGGGAGTATGGCAGTGGGTCGAGACCTGCTGTCAGCACATCGATCTTGAGGTCGTACGCCCGGGTTCGGATCGTGCCGGTCGGAAGGATGAGCTCGTCAGTGAAGTTGAAATCGGAGTAGAGCAACCCTTCCCGAGTCTCGACGATCCAGATTGCCAAGGTTTTGATCTGCTCAGCACTCATGGTGGCGGACCAGGCCGGCATGCCGCGCTCCGAGAAGCCGTTGCTGATGCTTGCCACCAGCTCGTCGGTGGAAGCGCCGTGGGTGAGCGCTCCCCCGATCAGTGGTGTGCCCTGGGGCGCCCCCTCAAGGCGCTCGCCGTGGCAGACCGCGCAGTTCTCGCTGTAGAGCTCCGCGCCAGCCTCGAGGATGAAGCGCTCGCCCTCCACGTCGCGCTTCATGGAGTACGTGCCGGCGTTTGTTTCGGGAGGATGTTTGTCCTCACCATCTTGGTCCGCAGAAGGCGCAGCGGAGCCGCTGGCGGCCAGGAGCACGGTGAGCAGCACCCCAGCCAGCCGCCACGGGGCGCCCGCACGGCGAAACACCAAGCGAAGATACATAGCAACGGGGCAAAGCGAAAAGCGCATGGGGTCAGTGCGTCCTAGCAATGCGAAATCCAACGCTGTTGTACGTCCTTGCGGGGTCGTCCTTGCTCCGCTTGGCAGACCGAAGGCCTTCGGGCCCGTAGAACCAAGAGCCGCCGCGAACCACGCGTCGCGAACAATCGCTCCCTTGCGCCCGGGCTTCGCCGTCGATCGGGGCGTCCTCGTACGACCCATGCCAGCAGTCCGCCGTCCACTCCCAGACATTGCCTAACATGTCGTACAGGCCATACGCGTTCGGTCGATAGGTCGCTATGGGGGCCGAGACGACATGGCCGTCAGCACACTCGACGTTCGACCGCTGCTCGAATCGCGACTTCGCGTCCTGATCAGCGCCGTTGGCGAAATCACACTGGCTTGCACGCTGATAGACTTCCCAATGGCGTGCGGTGGTCGTGCCACCCCGGGCGGCATATTCCCACTCGGCCTCCGTCGGGAGCCGGTAAGGCCGACCGGTGCGCGCAGCGAGCCATTGGGCGTAGGCCAACGCATCGTCGAAGGACACGCAGACGACAGGCATCGACGCGACTTGGGCTACTTCGGGGTAGCGTGGATCCCGCCAGGATGCGTTCACGCCGTTGACAAATGTGGTGCCCTCTTCGTTTACCGCCCGACAGTCCCCGCTATCAGCTGTCGCGACATATCCCGTGTCCTCGACGAAAACGGAGAACTCCGCCACCGTGACTTCGCAGCGGCCTAGGGCAAACGGCTGCACCGCAACCTTGTGCACCGGCTTCTCATCACTGTCACCGTAGAGCGAGCCCCTCCAGAAATGACCGCCCTCGATGTCGACTATCTCCGGACCCCTCGTCGGATCACTGCGGCAGGCGTTCGCGTCCCGCTCGGGGGGCTCAATGGTCACCTTTTGGCGAGTCTCGCTTTTGCTGCCGGCACTCTGGGGAATCCCAACCCGACCTGATCCAACGACCACTCGCTCCACGTCATCGTCGCCCTTCTCATCGTCGAACTCGGCCTGTGCTACGCCGATGCCGAACACGGCAACAAAGACCAGCGACAGGTGCGCAGCAAAGCCGCGCGTCCATTTGGCGCTAAGCCGTCTGCTCTCGAGTTGATAAGGTTGAGCCACTGCTTTACTCCTCGCCGGATCCTGCCACCGGCCCCGGCCCGGGCTTCGCCAGCCAGGAAACGGTGCCGTCGTTCTCGTAGGCGAAGCTCGCGAAGTTCTGCGCCCTGAGCCTCCTGCCCTTCTCGGTCATCGGCCGCTGCCGGACGTTCGGCGGATCGTGGATGATGGACGTGCGGCACTTGCCGTCGACCTCGGAGACGAAGCTGCCGGGGTCAGTGCAAGACGCAGCATGGTCGTCCTCCAGGGTTTTAGGTGTTTAGGTGGGGAGAGAGGGCCCCAATGGGGCCCTCTCTCGAGCGACGTGCTACAGCGAAATCTTCACTCTTGCGTATAGCTGGCGCATGAAGGGGTTGTGAACTCGGAGCACATACCCTTCGTACCCATGGAACGGAGGCTCTTTGTCGAATAAGTTGATCGCGCCCAGTGCGATGTTGTACTGCTCCGCATCGCCGAAGGTGTACTGGTACTGCAAATCCACCTCCGTGTGGGCATCGACAACGTGTGTATCGTACCGGATCCCAAAGCGGTCATCTCCCATCTCGCTGATGTAGCGAACCGTGGTATTCAACGCGTGGTTACCCCTGTTCACATTTAAGAACAGGTTGGAGCGTATCTTCGGTACAGGGCTCCCCGCGTTGCCGTCGTTGGTCCAACCAACGCCTTCCATGACGGCACTGGTCGGGGTATTGCGGATGTCGTAGTCGAGCATCATCGAAGTCTGGCTGCGTATCGTCACGTTGGTCTCGCCGATATCGAAGGAGTACGCCGCTTTGAAGTCGACTCCGGTTATTTCAACTCCACCCGAGTTCTGGTACGACTGTTTGACGATCAGGACGTTACCCACTGGACCCGAGCCGCAGTTCCCGGTCGGGTCGTTTTCGAGCAACGCATTGGGGATCAAGTTGACGGTGTCTCGAACCACATTCGGTCCGCACGGATCTGCATTGACGACCTGGCTTGACGGGGTGATCTGAAAGCGATTCTCGAAATCGAACGTGAAGTAGTCGACGTCCAACTGCAGAGAGTGATTGCCGTCACCCCAAGGCAACTCGGGTAGTAACGAGGCACCGAAGTTGAAGCTCTTCGACTCCTCGGGTTGGAGATCAGGGTTCTTCCCGACCAAGACCGTTCTAAACGTGCCGGAGTTGTTGTTGAACTCGATCGGATCCAACGGGTCTCGGATCTCTTCCACCCAACCTTCGCTGTCGGTGCCGACAGCAAACCTCAGCGACGGTGCTTTGAAAGACGTTGAGTAGCTGCCGCGCAGCGATAGCCAGTCCGTAGGGCTCCATTTTATACCGGCTTTCGGGTCGGTGCTTTTGAGGCCCCCGCTGTACTCCTCGCGACGCACCGCAAACTGGACGTCTAAGGTGTCGTGCAACGGCATACGGAGCTCGGCAAAGACAGCGTCCACGGAGCGGCGACCTTCACCCCCGCGTTGGGGCGGTAAAAAGCCTTGATTGTTCGACTCCTGAAACGCCGTATCGAAGCGTTCGAACTCATCGCGACGATGCTGGAAGCCAACCGCGAGCGCAGCGTTGCCGGCCGGCAGCGCGAATATGTCACCGGCAGCGACACCTTCCATGACGTACAGCTCACGCTCGTTGAAGCTCTCGGAGTCCGCGATGAACCATTCGATGACATCATAGGTTTGTTCGGGGGTCGCTTTCACGACATTGCCATCACTGTCCACCCGAAATGCCGACGCATGGCCGGAGTTCGAATCGAACGTGTCGAGGTAGATGTCTGCAGCAAACGGGCTCCAGTAGTAACAGTTACCCGACCCCGGAGCGGTACCGGGTCCGGGTCCGTCGAAGCGGACATCGCAATTGGATCCACCGTAGCCTTGCAGCGCGTACTGCAGCCGCAGCAGATGGGTGTCGCGGTCGCGCTCCGATATGCGGTCCCACGAGTACTGTCCAGAGACGCTCACGCCCCATGTCGAGAGCATCGCCCCGTCCAGATACTGGCCCAAGTCGAGGTTGTAGGTGATGGCGAAGCGATGTGACTGAAAATCGTCCTCCTGACGGGCGTCGACAGGTGAGTATCGGTACGCATTGCCGAGCGGGCGTCCTGTCCAGGGGACGTCCTGATTAAAGGGATTGAGCGGGTTGCTTGCCGGAACCACCGGCTTGCCGTTGGTCATCGGTACGCTCGGCGTGTACTCCGCGGCCTGCTCCGTCCATCTCATACTGTATTCGAACTCGATGTCCTGACCGGGGGCGATGTCGAGTCCCCAGTTGGTGTAGGCCACCATAATGTCGTCCTCAGGTGTGATCGAGTTGCTCGGCTGAAAGGAGTATTCACATCTGCCTACGCCCCAAGGCGCACCGCCAAATGCCGAGACGAACTGCCCGCCGCCAGGGACGGTGGCACCGAGGTCGCCTGTCGTAGGTGGTGAGGACCAGTCGGCATTCCACTCCTGAATACGTCCGCCTGGAAAGTCCTCCACGATACCGGGAATACAGTGCGGATCGGCGACCTGAAGGGTGGTGACCGGCGCCTGCCCCGCAAACGGCCCGGACGCGATGCGCCCGTCCGCGCCGAGGTCCGACGTGTCGGTGGCTTGATCCCACAGCTGGGTGTAGTTAATGACGCGCTCGCTATTGTTGACCACGAGATCGCTAACGCCGTCGTCGGCGAGAGGTCGCGCGTGCAGCCTATACGTGCCGGGACTGCCGTTGCCGGAGGTATTGTTGATTAGCCTAAACGCTCGCTCGTGGTTTCTTAGCGGATCCTGATGGGTAAAACCGATCGCGGCCATCCCGCGCATCCGGTCGTTTCGTACCCCCGCGATCATCTGGAACTCCCAGTGGCCGGAACCTTCGATATTCTTGCTGCCGGCGCGCATTTCGAACCCTTCGAAGTTCTTGCGCGGTAGGATATTCACAACGCCCGCAACGGCATCGGATCCGTATATCGCCGCGGCGCCGTCGAGCAGCGTTTCCATACGATCGATCGCGATTACCGGCATTAGCGCCTTGATATTGGTCATGTCGTCGTTGATCGAACCCTGGCCGTTTGATGCGACACGTTTGCCGTTCTGCAGGACTAACGTCGATCCCGAGCCAAGCGATCTGAGCTCAATACCTCGCTCCGAGCCGCAGCAAGTGGATAGCAGTCCGGTGCGCCCGCTAGAGCTGGTATTGAAAGTAAGGGTTTCGGCAATGTCTTCGATGCTGGACCAGCCGTTAGCGGCGATGTCCTCCAGGTCAACCACGTCGATTGGCGATGCCAAGTCGGCCTGGTTTTGCCCTTTGATGTAGCTGCCGGTCACTACGATTTCCTCGATTTCCTCGCTTTCGCTTTCTTGCGCGAAAGCGAAATCTGGAAACAAAAGTGACACGCAAGCGATCAAACCAAATCCAGTAATAAATCTCACGATTCCCTTCTCCAATTCTGTTCCAAAGACGGGCTAGTGCCCTGTATGTTGCGGAGTTGCTCTCGCCAACAGGACGGAAGGATCTACCATTTGCTTCCGTTAGCCGTGTATAAGCAGGCCGACCTACCAAAAGCCAGGCGACTATATAGTCTTCTCCTGCTTATTTGTCAAAAAAAGCCTAGTTCATAGGTATTCGTACGAAAATTAGAGGAAAATGAAATATCTCTTACACAAACTTAATACAAACTTCTTTAAACCCGTGTAAATGAAGGCTTGGAGAGGGCACTAGTCATTGAGTGGGAGTGATCTCTTGAATAGAGGTGCCTGGATTGACTAGCTCCTCGATAGATATTCGCTACATGCATGCGGCGCTAGACCAGGCAAGATTGGCTGTGTCGTTTGATGAAGTTCCCGTGGGCGCTGTCGTCGTGTACCAAAACGAAATCATTGGTCGGGGTTACAACCAACCGCGTACGTTGGCCGACCCGACTGCGCACGCAGAAGTAGTCGCGATACGTGCGGCGTGCCTTCATGAAAATAATTATCGACTTCCCGGGGTCACGGTGTATGTCACGCTGGAACCGTGTTTGATGTGTATAGGTTCCTTGATACACGCCCGAGTTGCTCGTTTGGTTTATGGGGCGACCGAACCCAAGACGGGGGCGGTCGAAAGCACTTGTCGGGCACTCGAAGACTTTCCGCACAATCATGATATTGATGTGTCTCGGGGTGTTCTGGAGAAACAGTGCAAGTGTCTCGTCCAGACCTTTTTCAAGGTCAGGAGATAAGGATTTGGTGCAATCGATGGACGCGTTCGCAACGAAGATTACTGGAAACGAGTCATGGCCCATGTAGAAGTACTATCGGGACGCCCGGCATTTTCCAGAAATAAACTCGATAAGGTACGCAATCGTTTGCGTGCGATCGACGATTCGGTGGGAGGGCTTGATGCCGAATACGTCCATTTCCTGCACGCGGCCGAGCCTTTTCCGGATGAGACGCGGGAAGTGATCATGGCGCTTCTGGACTACGGGCCTTCGCGTACCCGTCTTGGACATGCTCGTAAACCCTATTGTGTCGTGATTCCCCGAATTGGGACGACATCGCCATGGTCGAGTAAAGCAACCGATATCTTTCGCCTGGTAGGTATCCGGGGAATTCTTCGTGTCGAAAGGGGCATTCGATGGTACGTAGACGCGACCGACGATCGCTACGTTTCAGCATTGCACGATCGGATGACGGAGACGGTCATTGACGACGAAGCGTTCTCTGGCCTCTTCGATCGTCCCACGCCCGGGTTACTAGGCGAAATCAATCTTTCGGGTGAGCCCCATGTGGCGTTGTCTGAGGCCAATGTGGGTTTGGGGTTGGCATTATCAGAAGATGAGATCGAATACCTGGTCGCGGCATACGCCAGTTTGGGTCGAAACCCGACCGACGTCGAACTCATGATGTTCGCACAGGCCAACTCGGAACATTGTCGACACAAAATATTTAACGCGACCTGGCAAGTTGACGGGGTAAGTCAGCAACAGTCTTTGTTCCAGATGATTCGAAACACTCATCGCAGTATTAACGGGAAAGGGATTCTTTCTGCATATTCCGACAACGCAGCGGTGATCGAGGGACCCGTCGTCGCACGTTTTTTCCCGGACGCGGAAGATCAGGTTTACCGGGTTGTAAAAGAACCGGCTCACATCGTGATGAAAGTGGAAACGCATAATCATCCAACGGCCATTGCGCCCTATGCGGGCGCTGCAACCGGTTCTGGCGGGGAGATTCGCGATGAGGGTGCGGTTGGTCGAGGATCCAAACCAAAAGCCGGACTTTGTGGTTTCACCACGTCGCACCTAGAAATTCCGGGCGACTTGCAACCGTGGGAAACGAGTTTTGGGAGGCCGGAAAGAATTGTTTCGGCGCTCCAAATCATGCTGGAAGGACCGGTAGGTGCGGCGGCTTTCAATAACGAATTTGGGCGCCCCGCAATATGCGGCTACTTTCGCACATTCGAACAGCGTTTAGACGCATCCTCCGAGTGGGGGTACCACAAGCCCGTCATGATTGCCGGAGGGCTCGGTAGTATCCGGGGCTCCCATATCGATGCCGACGATATTCCTGTCCACGCTCGGTTGATCGTATTGGGTGGACCAGCGATGTTGATTGGGCTTGGCGGGGGCGCTGCCTCCAGCGTAGGTTCGGGTACTTCCTCGAGCGAATTGGATTTTGCGTCCGTGCAACGAGATAACGCGGAGATGCAGCGGCGTTGCCAGGAGGTCATTGACCGATGCGTAGCATTAGGTCCGCAAAATCCTATCCGCCTCATTCACGACGTGGGTGCAGGAGGTCTTTCAAATGCAATACCCGAACTCGTCAATGATGCGAACCGGGGAGGCCTTATCGATCTCCAAGCCATCCCCAACGCCGATTCCGGGATGTCGCCAATGGAGTTGTGGTGTAACGAAGCGCAGGAGCGTTATGTACTGGCAGTGACAGCGGACGAACTTGAACGCTTTGAATCGATATGTCGGCGTGAACGTTGTCCATACGCGATCGTGGGACAGGCGACCGAGGAAAAAATACTTCAAGTTACCGACAGTGAAACGGGCCTCACTGCGGTGGACTTACCGCTTTCAACTTTACTCGGTAAACCTCCGAAGGTTCAGCGCGCCTATCAAACTCAGACAAAATCGGGTGCACCCGATGCAATGCCGAAAGTCGATTTAAACGAAGCTATCCAGCGGGTTCTGCGTTTTCCAGCGGTGGGATCCAAGAAATTCCTAGTTACGATCGGTGATCGAAGTATCACGGGTCTCGTGGCTCGCGATCAGATGGTTGGGCCTTACCAGGTTCCTGTTGCTGACTCTGCCGTTACGTTGGCTGGGTTTGATACGTATCGTGGAGAAGCAATGGCGATGGGAGAGAGACCCGCCCTCGCAACGATTGACCCGTCGGCTTCCGCGCGTATGGCAGTTGCCGAATCGTTAACTAACCTGATGGGCGTGCCCCTAGAGAGTCTTCATCGGGTTGTCCTCTCGGCCAATTGGATGGCCGCCGCCGATCACGAGGGCCAGAATCAAGCGCTGCATGAAGCCGTTCGTGCGGTGGGGATGGAGCTCTGCCCCGATTTGGGAATCGCGATCCCCGTGGGAAAAGATAGTCTTTCGATGCAGACCTCATGGATCGCCGCGGAGGATTCACAGTCCGTGACATCGCCCGTGACGCTAAATATCAGCGCATTCGGTCCCGTCACGGATGCTCGCCGCGTCATTACGCCGGAATTACGTGGTGGTGAAACGCAGATACTCCTACTCACACTGAACGAAAAAGCACGGCTTGGTGGTAGCGCGATTTCGCAGGTTTTTGAGGGGATCGAGGGCGAGTGCCCGGACGTCGATGATGGTAAGGACCTCAAACTTTTTTTAGAGACCATCCTGAAACTGTGCAGGAGTCGACGCGTTCTTGCGTTGCACGATCGCTCTGACGGCGGCCTTATCGTCACGATCCTTGAGATGGCGTTTGCGGGCCGGGTCGGCGTCGACATTCTCGCTTCCGATGATCTCGTGCCTGACCTATTCAACGAAGAGGTTGGTGTTGTCATTCAAGTTCCGGTGGAGGACGTGTCGGATGTCAGGAACGAATTAGTTGCGGTCGATATGTGTGTCACCGCCGTTGGTCGAACGCGCATGGACGAAGATATTTTCATTTACGCCAACAACAAGGAGGTTTTTCGTTCGTCGAGGGCGGCGCTCGAAGAAATATGGGCAACGACGAGCTATCAAATGCAGCGACTACGCGACGACACCGAATGCGCTGATGAAGAGTTCACCATGATCCAGGATGAAGATTCAGTATTGAGCGAGCGGTTGACGTTTGATCCTTCTGACAACGTTGTTGCCCGATATAAGAATGTGCGGCCACGGGTCGCTATTCTGCGAGATCAAGGAGTCAACGGTCAGATTGAAATGGCGGCAGCGTTCGACCGCGCGGGATTCGAAGCTGAAGACGTACATATGTCCGATTTGTTTGCCGGGTTAAAGGATCTTTCGGACTATCGTGTGCTTGCAGCGTGCGGCGGCTTTTCGTACGGAGATGTCCTGGGCGGCGGCGGCGGTTGGGCCAAATCCATTCTCTTTGACGACGCCGTCAGGGAGCAGTTCCAGCGGTTCTTCGAGGAAGACACGTTTGCCCTTGGTGTGTGCAACGGCTGTCAGATGATGACCCAATTGAAAGAACTGATTCCTGGGGCGGCGTCATGGCCACGCTTTGTGCGTAATCGCTCAGATCAATTCGAGGCTCGAACCGTTCAAATCAGTATCACAACGAGTAGATCGCCTTGGCTCGAAGCCATGGGAGATAGTCAAATTCCAATACCGGTGGCGCACGGGGAAGGGCGGGCGCAGTTTGAGAACGCCCTAGCAACTTCAGATATTAACGACTCAGACATTGTCGCCGCGCGATACGTGGACTCGCGGGGCGTTAGTACTTCGTACCCGATGAACCCTAACGGCTCGCCTCGAGGAATTGCTGGAATAACGTCGACGACGGGTCGCGTGTTGGCCATGATGCCGCACCCAGAACGGGTCTTTCGGACGGTGCAAAATTCGTATGTCGCTCCCGCGCACGTTGATCGTGAAGACGGTCCGTGGCTGCGTCTATTCCGAAATATTCGCGTTGCCGTGGGCTGATTTATTCGGCCGAATGGGGCGTTATCGACGGATGGGCCGCTTCTTGATGGGTTCTGAGTGGATGGGAAAGTCGTCGTTCTCGCGGTCTTGGAAATAGAGCTTCAGCGTTCTTTCGACCACGGGGAACGCGAGTTTATCCCACGGTAGATCCCGCTCAGAGAAGACGTCTGCTTCAAGGGTTTCCTCGCCGGCCGAAAAGCGGCCATCTCGTAATCGTGCTCTATAAAACATGTAGATTTGCGATATGTAAGGAAGGTCAAAGATAGTATAGAGCGAGTCGATATCGACTCGCGCGCGAGCCTCCTCCCACGTTTCCCTAACGGCGCCTTCTTCCGTGGTTTCATTTGTTTCAAGGTATCCAGCGGGCAACGTCCAAAGGCCAGAACGTGGATCAATTCCGCGTCGACAAAGAAGAACACGGTCGTCGGCAATCACCAAGCAACCGACCACCACTTTGGGATTTTCGTAGTGGATCGCTCCACACGTGTCGCAGACTGACCTAGGGCGATTGTCTCCTTCGGGCACCTTGAGGCTGACGGGTGCGCTGCAACTACTGCAGAACTTCATTGGATGATGGAAAGACCCCGTTTATACGAGCGAGCGAAACTAACACGAAACGCGAACACCATTTGTAACCGAGTGCGAGCGGAGCGCAAAATGGCCTCGAAGAGGGAGGTATTGATGATTTACGAACTCGAGAACCGGAGTGTTCGGACCGAAGGTCCGTACTACATTGCGGAGACCGCCGTGGTTATCGGCGCTGTGACCTTGAAGAGTCACGCTAGCGTATGGTGGGGCGCGGTGCTAAGGGGCGACTACGATGAAATAGTTGTTGGTGAAGAGTCCAATATTCAGGACAACTGCGTCGTGCATATGGATGAAGATTTCCCGGTTTCTATTGGTGATCGCGTGACGGTGGGCCATGAAGCCGTTTTGCATGGATGCACCATCGGAAACAACTCGCTAATTGGGATTAACTCGATAGTTATGAATGGAGCCATCATCGGCGACAACTGTCTCGTTGGTAGCAATACGCTGATTACCGAAGGCAAAGAAATTCCGGACGGATCTTTGGTTCTCGGCTCGCCTGGAAAGGTAATTCGGCAAATCTCGGACGCAGAAATAGAAGAAATTACCGGATTCTCGGAACGCTACGTAAATAACGCACGTCGTTACCGTGAGGGACTAATCGCGCAAAAAACGTTGGAGGCGAAATGACGAGCATAGGAACGCCGCTGTCTGCATCGGGGACCAAAGCGCTGATGCTTGGCTCCGGCGAACTAGGTAAGGAAGTGGTAATCGAATTGCAACGGCTCGGTGTCGAAGTGGTTGCGGTGGATCGATATGCCAACGCACCCGGTATGCAGGTGGCCCACCGGAGTCATGTCATCAATATGCTAGATGCCGACGCATTACGGCAGGTGATTTATGAAGAAAAACCAGATCTCATCGTTCCCGAGATAGAAGCAATCGCGACTGAGACCCTTGTCGAGCTCGAAAGCGAGGGATTCCGAGTTATTCCGACGGCGAACGCGGCGCGATTGACCATGAACAGGGAAGGTATCAGGCGTCTCGCGGCGGAATCGCTAGGTATCCTGACCTCGCCCTATGTATTCGCTGCGACCGAAGATGAGTATTTGGCGGCCATCCGCGAAATAGGAACACCTTGCGTTGTTAAGCCAGTCATGAGCTCGTCGGGCAAGGGGCAGTCCACGGTTGCTGAACCGGCGGACGCGCTTGCCAGCTGGGCGTACGCGCAAGAAGGCGCTCGGGGTGGCGCAGACAAAGTGATCGTCGAGGGGTTCGTCGATTTCGATTACGAAATCACCCTATTGACGATCCAGCATATCGATGGCGTTGCCTTTTGCGAGCCGATTGGACATCGGCAGGAAGGGGGTGATTACCAAGAATCGTGGCAACCTCAACCGATGAGTATTCCCGCGCGTGAGGAGTGCGAGCGCATTGCTGCTCTCGTTACCGGCCAGTTGGGTGGGTATGGGCTCTTTGGCGTCGAGTTTTTTATCCAAGGCGACGAAGTTTGGTTTAGCGAGGTCAGTCCGCGGCCGCACGATACGGGGATGGTGACACTCATCAGTCAGGACCTTTCTGAGTTCGCGCTTCACGTTCGGGCGATTCTTGGGTTGCCTGTGCCGGTGATTAGACAGCGAGGGCCGGCTGCATCCGCGGTCATTATTGCGGAGGGAAACTCTGCCAGCGTTAAATTTGGAAACTTGGAAGACGCACTAGTGGAGCCCGATACTCAGCTCAGACTTTTCGGTAAACCCGAAGTGAGGGGCGAACGTCGTATGGGCGTTGGCCTAGCTCTTGGGAACGATGTAGATAATGCTCGCGCCAAAGCTTTTAGCGTTGCCCAGGCCGTCTCTGTGGAACTCGAATGAACGGCACAGGCGTGCGCCATAGGTCTGCATGAGGGGCTCTGTCCGATTGGCGTTCGGTTCCCCCTCGGCATATAGTTCGCGCTCCTGTGAGGCGCGCTTTGTGATAATCGATCAAACATCTCGAGGGCTCTGTGGACTGGTAGTTCCGCCAGTTGTACAAGCGGTCGTGAGCCAGCGTGTGCCAATCCGTTTGTTCGAGAAGCTGCCTACAAGGCTATTCGCTCTACGACTGCCGGCCTAGCCGGTATCTATCTGTATACAGGGCCACAAATGCCCCAACCAGCAAGACCCTCAATCGAAGAACTGGCAAGAGATAAGTCATGAATGAGCACGAGCAATCAGGGAATCGCCGCGGCGCGATGCCATTTCAGAAGTACAGGCCTTTCAAACCTGTTGAACTGATGGAACGGCAATGGCCTGAACGCACGTTGGCTAGAGCTCCTCGGTGGTGCAGCGTTGATTTGAGGGATGGCAATCAAGCCCTAATCGATCCAATGAATGTGGACGAGAAAAGGCGTATGTACGAATTGCTGCTTGAACTCGGCTTCATCGAGATTGAGGTTGGATTTCCGGCGGCTTCTCAACCAGATTTTGATTTCATTCGAAGGATCATCGATGACGGAATGGTCCCGGAGAACGTCACCATTCAAGTGCTCTGTCAGGCAAGACGAGAACTGATCGATCGGACGGTTGAAGCTTTATCGGACGCGCCAAACGCGATATTCCATTTGTATAACTCGACTTCAGAATTGCAACGCCGAGTTGTTTTCGACATGGATAGATCGGGTATTACCGATTTGGCAGTTCAGGGCACGATGCTCGTGAAAGAAGGACTAAAGCAACTTCATGACACAAACGTCACTTTTGAGTATTCCCCGGAAAGTTTTACGGGCACAGAGCTCGATTTTGCCATTGAAATTTGTGACGCGGTCGTAGACGCATGGGGTGGGACGAGGGAAGACAAAGTCATCGTCAACCTGCCATCGACCGTGGAAATGGCGACCCCGAACATATACGCCGATCAAATAGAGTACTTCTGTCGAAATTTTCGACAGCGCGAATCATCAGTTATCAGTTTGCACACACACAATGACCGTGGCACGGGGGTTGCCGCAACGGAACTCGGATTGATGGCGGGTGCTGAACGGGTCGAAGGGACGTTATTTGGGAACGGCGAACGGACGGGTAATTGCGACATAGTCACGATCGCCATGAACTTATTTTCGCAAGGCGTCGATCCGGAGCTCGATTTGCGAGACATGCCCAACATCCGTTCGACGGTTGAAGAAATAAATAAGCTTCCCGTTCACGAGCGGCATCCCTACGCGGGCGATCGCGTGTTTACCGCGTTTTCGGTGGCGCTCCAAGATTCGATCAAGAAGTGTTTGGCGAATTTGGTCTCGGGTCATTGGGAGGTTCCTTATCTACCGATAGATCCCTCCGATGTCGGTTCCTCGTACAAGGAGACGGTACGAGTGAATAGTCAATCGGGCAAAGGAGGCGTCGGATTTGTTCTTGAGCATCACTTTGGCATCGTCCTGCCGAGGGCAATGTTGGTTGAGTTTTCTAGCATCGTGCAAATTCTCACTGAGTCGCTTAAGCGCGAAGTAACCCCAGATGAAATTCGGGAGTCGCTCCTCAAAGAATATGTTGTTGAGAGCGGACCCTACCGATTGGTCGACTACGATTTGCAGCGCGGTGATCAGGAATCGCAGAGGTGTGAGGCGAAGATAGAGGTTTCCGAAAATACAGTGTCAATATCGGGCGAAGGGTCGGGTCCGATTGAAGCGTTTGTTAACGGGATGGTTGAGACGCTTAACGAACCATTGAACATCGTCGATTATCACGAACATGCGTTGAAATCGGGCA
>CAYLKA010000062.1:0-14264 GCA_964384125.1 uncultured Gammaproteobacteria bacterium
TAATACCTATTAATCCGCGCGAAAAGGAGATCCTCGGCGAGAAAAGCTACGGAAGCCTGCTCGATATTCCCGTTCCCGTTGACATAGTCAACGTCTTCCGTAACCCGAACGCACTACCGGGTATCTCGAAGGATGCGGTCGCGATCGGCGCAAAGGTACTTTGGTGTCAGTTCAATGTTATAAACGAGGAAGGCGCCCACATCGCTGAAGAAGGCGAGGTCTCGGTGATCATGGATCGGTGCATTAAAGTTGAACACGCTCGCTACATTGGTCGTATGCATTGGCTAGGGTTCAACACAGAACGCGTAACGTCGATTCGCCGGGGACTAGACTAATCGTACACGACCAAAAGCATCTCTTTGAGAAGCTTTGGCTACAGTCTGCAAGGAAAAAACCTCTATGGGTTTGACTCCAAATCCATCACACCAGAAAAGCGTATCGGTCGACTGCTATCAGTTGCCTGCATCCGAGTTGAGAAACTGACGCGATGAATGGAACGCATCCCGCTCGCCTTCGTGACAAGCAAACTCCCAAAACTCCTCTTCCGCCTCGCGTCTCTGAACAACCCGCATAGTCCAAGGTTGAGTGAATACGGTCGGGTCGGTGATCGTCACTTCATAGTGCATCGTGACGTCATCAATGAAGATGAATCGCTCCAGGAGGTGTGCCTGGTCGCTAAAAAAATCCCCGACGACATCAAGCCGCGATTTCGCATTGAGATTGGTTGTGTCCACGACCAGCGTGTTGCCCTCCCAACGCCCTCGCCCATCCCCCGACCATAACTTCACTCTCGGACTGATGTGCGGTCGGCCGTCCAGAGGAATCACTCGAAACGAGTGGTACTGATCCGAGACGAATACCACGCTACCAGGGGGTTGGAGAATCCGAAACCGCGGGTTGAGGTAAAAACGAGGCACGCCCGGTCCTAGGCACCGAGTCTGGGTGTCGATGTGTCCGGGCTGTGTCGGATTCTCGTACACAGCCTCAAGCTCTTGCTGCAGCGCAGCGGCCCATGGCTGATAGGGAACATTGCCGTCCGCCGGGTCAACGATCCGGCTGGGATTATCAGTGGTGACTCCTGCTAACTGGTTCCGGAAGTAGTCTCCGCTGCTGATCGCAGGGTTCAGCGAATGGGTCCCGCCGATAGCAGGACGCCAAACACCTTGCACGTCCGGCTGACCATCAACCCTCTGTGCTGGAGGCCACGGTCTTGACTGGGGATCGGGCACTTCTTCCTGGCCGAACAGCGGAACGGACAGAGAAAGAAGCAACACGCTGATCCCCAGGGCCAAGATCGTCTGCTGCAGTCTCATCTAAGCACTCCTCAAAGCCCTGGATACGGGTAGTACTGCTCCCACTCAAACGCGTAGCAATCGTAATCCAGAAGCTGGAAGTTCGGCTCAGTACGTCGGTATAGAGTCATACTCATCGTCCAGGGTCGAGTAAATACCTCGTCATCCTCGATGGTCACTTCGTAGCTAATGTGATTGGCATCTACAAGCGAATACCGTTCAACAACGTGGAGGGCCTCGCTGTGGAAGTTACCGGTCCTGTCGAACCAGGTCTGATCCGTGAAATGCACGACGTCAACGACCAGCGTGTCTCCCTCCCAACGGCCGCGGGAATCCCCCATCCACCAGTTGATGGGCCCCGCTGGATGCTCACTCCCGTTCGTATACACGTAGCGAGTCGCGTGAACATATTCATACAGGATGGTGGTCACGTCGGGAAGCTGAATGATCTGGAATGGAAAAGGCATGTAGGTGATTCGTGGCACGCCCGGAAGGTAACAGTTCGCCTCGGTGTCTTGAGTCTCTCGATTGGCGAAGTTCAACTCTTTTTGTTGAAGTGCCTCGGGCCGGTATGGAATCTCGTCACCATCCACCACCCCGAGTCCGGCAGGAGCACCCTCGCTCGCAGAATGCGCCAGGATGTTGTCGTTGGCCCGGTTCAAGACCTGCCAGATTCCCGAAAGATCGGGCTTACCGTCCCCCGTGCGTGGAATGCTCGCGATTCCAGGGGTCTGAGCCCCTGCGCCAGCCGCTTGGGTGTTGGCCGGTGATGGGGTCAGCGACAGCACCACCGAGAAATAGAGCACACCGACGAGCCTGTGCCTCATAGATCTCCTTTAGGGACAACCTTATTCACGGTTACGAATACCATTTTGGCTCCCAATAGATATATTAACTCAAACCCGCCTAGGTCCTTTAAGATGATTTGATCGGCATAACGAAAAATTACGATGAAAATTGTCGTTGGTGAACAAATCTAGTTAATCACTGCGGGGCACGTAGGACAGATTTCCACCAAAAACAGACATTCGTTAACGGTTGTTAAGGTACACGCCTAAGGGTCCATGCGCCCGAAACATGAACCTCAGAGACCTCGGTCGCCATCCCCTCTCCTTCGGCTGTGAAGATGAAACCAATACCGCAGCTGCATTCAAATACGTTCTCGGACCGCGGAAGAAGCCGCGATTTCCCAGACTCGGTGTATTGTGTATCTGGCGGACTCCTTAGCAAGAACAGCGCACCGTCTTCCAGTGTGACATCAACCGTGACCAGGCTGCTGAATAAGTACCCTCTGTACGTGCCAACGTATTTAGCGAGAACCTCCTGAGGAACATCCACGACGGTTGCCTCGGCGTCCGTGTTCTCGCCAACCCAATGACTGGTTGCTTCAGAGCCCTCATTGCATACGGTCTCGAGCAACTCGTCGTCAGTCACAAATTCCATCGAGACGGACGCATGCAGCGGTGAATCGAATGTGCCTGGATCATCATATGTAACCTCTAGCTGCATATGCCCGAAGTCCAAGCGGCGGTAGCGCTCCGTGATACGCAAATCCTCGGTGTGCGACAACCCTCGGCGGTGCAACCAGGTTCTATCGTTGTAGCCATTGCTTTCGACTACCAGGGTGTCACCGTCCCAACGGCCGACGGAGTAGCCCATCCAGGTGGGATGCGGATTCGGCTCAAGTGTGCGCCCGTCCATGAAAATCTGGCGATAGGTCAGGTCGTGGTGGAGGATCGCAGTCACGGTCGAAGTCTGCACAATCCTTTGCATCTGTCGCTCCCTAGTGAGGTGCGCTGGCCCATGCGGCAGGCATTGATATTCAGGATTATCCTCGAAGAAACGACCTTCACGTTCAGTCATCAGCGTACGCGCCCACTCATGGGCTTTGCTCGGATCGAGCATATCACCGCTCACTCCCACAGGGACCCATAATCCTGTCAGATCAGGGTGACCATCAGCGGAACGCGGCACGGGTGCGGATAAATCCGGCTCACCGTCAGCTGTACGCGGAATACCCGGTGTAGCCAAGGTCAGCCACTGTGCCGCCAGCGGTGTGGTTGACGCCAACAAAACCAATGTCGCGAGTTGACGTTTCATGCTGCCCCCAAAGCCAGAACCGGTACCAGGATTGACTGTATCGTAGCCTATCTCTACGCTGCCCACTATTACGCAAGCTGACTTAGAACTTGATGCTTAAAAGGACCTCGGTCATGAGAACTGTGTTCTTGGTTTTCGTTGGCGCTACGTGGCTTTTGGCGGCCGTACCCGCTACGCCACACCATTCCTTTGCCGCCGAGTTCGACATCAACCGACCCGTGAAGTTGACGGGCACTATCACGAGAATCGAATGGACGAACCCCCACTCGTGGCTCTTCATCGACACCGAAGACGACGACGGTAACGTTCAGAACTGGGCGATTGAGCTTATCAGTACAAACGGGCTGCTCCGGCGAGGCTGGACACGCGACAAAGTGAGGGCAGGCGACATCGTCAACGTTGAAGGATTCGGCGCAAGGGATGGCACCAATACTGGAAACGCGACTACGGTCATTATGACAGACACCGGCGAACGGCTTTGGGATAGTGCCTCTGCGCAATAGCCGCGAGCCGTTCTCGCAACTGTGGCCCACTAAGCTGCGCTTAGCGCGTGTTAGGTGTATCCCAAAGTGACGCCGATGCGGATCTGAGTAGTTGAGCTTCTGCTTTCAGCCAAAAGCGGACATTCAGCCTCCAAACCGCGTTAAAATTACGGCCGGCAGGTCATCTCGCTAAGCGGATTACCTGCATTAATAAGAAATCTCCTTGGAGGAAAGATAATGAAGAAGCTCTGGGTCCTTTCTGTACTGTTCTCATTCCTGACCGTTTCGGTGCACGCGCAGGAGTTTCCGCCCGGTTTCGTAGACCCGATGCCGCTGCTAGAGGCCGCGTCCGAGGAGATTGGCGAGCGAAATTTCCAATGCGTTACCTTTTCAGGCACTGGTTATAGCGGTGCTGTAGGCGAAGTGTATGAAAATGCTCGAAATGTCGATTGGACACGCATCCCAATGACTAACTACACCCGTACCATCAATTGGGAAACAGCAACAAGTGTAGAAACATTTGACCGCGAACCAGGCCTTAATCCTGCCTCCTGGAAATATGGACTAGGCTGGATGGGCGGTACGCCCACCCAGCAACACACACGCCAAACTTTTGTTGTTAATGGTGATACAGCATGGGCAATAGACGGCGATGAGGCTCCTGTGGCTGCTACGGCTGAAGACGCCGAACGGTTTCAACTAGACATGTGGCTAAACCCTCCAGGCTTCATCAAAGCAGCCCGCCTACCAGGTGCCAACCCCAAGGCTTTCTGGAGATGGGAACAAATTGAAATGGGGCGTGATGGCAATGTCGTCAACCTTACAAAAATGCATGTAGTCGCGATTACGATGCTAGGCAAGTACCGCGTGGACGCCACCATCAATCCGCAAAATCAGATTCAGCGAATTCACGTGATGGTCAATGAGCCTGCACTCGGTGACTTCAATATAGAACAGGAATCTACAAACCAGCAGCAGTTTGGAGATGTGAAATGGCCTACAAACTGGCATTCACACCAAGGCTGGGATGACAATTACTCGTTTGCCAGTGAGAGCACTGGTCACAATGCCTATGGCGGCATATTCCCGGATGTTCAACCCAATGTCTGCGCAGATTCGGTTCCGGTACCCGCAAACCTACAGCCATCTCCAAGGCCAGATCCAGAGATTGTGGTTGTCGAAGAAATGGCTGATGGTGTCTATATGTTGGGAGGCGGCCCTGCTAACAGCTATATGGTGGAATTTAAGGATTGGGTAGCTGTATTCGAAGCTCCAATTAATGAGAAACGCAGCCTAGCCGTAATTGAAGAAGTCGTGAAATTGGCACCAAACAAACCAATTAGATGGCTGATTAATTCCCATGTCCACTTCGATGTTATTGGAGGACTACGAACATACTTACATATCGGGTCCACCATCATTACGCACCGCAAGAACATTGCAATGCTGAATCGAGATGTATTGAAATATCGCACACAACATATTGAACCTGACATCACATCGATATGGCCGCCAACTGAACTTGCTGAAGGCTATAATTATGAAGCGATTAATGAAAACTTTGTGATTACTGACAACGAGCGCATTCTTCGCGTCTACTATGTGCAGCCACTAGGGCATGTCCAAGGTATGCTGATGGCTTACCTGCCAGAAGAGAAAATCGCATTCCAAGCAGACCTTTTCAATACGCATGAGCCACCGCCAGCTGAAGCTACGCCTGCAATGCAAACCTTTTTTAACCAAATTCATCGTATGTCCTTAGATATTGAAACCATAGCTCCTGTCTTCGGAAATCCAGTACCTTATTCCGAGTTTGTTGAAGCCATGGGCGAGGATGCCAGACTCTGCGAGACCGTAATTTCTGGTGGAGCCGTTGGAATGGTGCCGTGTGGGGAGATAGATCACTAGTGATCTGTCACGGCTGATTCAGTCACGATCGACCCCTCAGTTTGTGCCGTTAGGCAAAACTGAGGGGTATCCGGTCACGCCTGGTCTGGGACTAACCAAATCTGGGAGAGCATGACTAATCGGAATCCTCGCCGCTCAGCCATTCACTTCTTGTTATGGCATTGGCCCCCAATTAGGGGCGCCGCCGAGTACAGATCCGGTTCGCCTATTTAAACTCGAACTCGATAAATTCGATGAGCGTCGCGCCGGTGTTCTTCACCGCCCTTGTCTGTCCCGCGTCCTGCCAGATGAACTCGCCATCGTACGGCGCCATACCACGAGATGCCGACCCCGGAATCATTTCGTCCAGCACACCCCCACGGACGTAGACCCTCAGGCCCGGCGCCGTTTGCTCGATCTGTCCAGTCGCCTCTCCCGGTTCCATGACAACGCGCCAAGCCCGTAAGCGCGGGTTATCCATAATCTGAGTGTAGCCGGCAGCCCCTGAGCGGTCCGAAACCGCAGGTCCACCGGACCTTGGATCTCTCAGAATGAAGGATACGTTGTAGAACGGCGTCGGCCCGACATTGGTCACCTTGTGCGTTCGTGGACCCTCATTCCTAATGTCAGTAAATGACAGACGGCCTGGTGCCATTTCACCCGCGATCGCCGGCCCACTCACTTCAGACTCACCGTAAACCTGGTTCGTCCGCGAAGCAGAAGACAGGTTCACCGACACGGAGTCAGCATAATGAGTATGAAAGCCGGTGGTACGCCCAGGCGGAATATTGATTTTCATCAGAATGATGTAATCGTTAGAAAACGCCGGGATGTGGAACGGAGCCTTGTCCATGGGCACTGGCTTGTCCTCGAGTTGAGCCAACGCTGGTTGTGCTAGCGCCCAGACAAGCACTATCAACAATGATGAAATGATTTTCTTCATGGAGCCCCCCATATTCTATGTTTGGTATCGGTCCCGTCAGGGGATCGTATCATGATCTTCCAACCATCCTTCAGCCTTCGTTCAAGGCCACACAGCTCTTAGCGCAGGGCCTCGCACCGCATCGGTAGATCGGGCACCCGTCGCACACCAGGAGCCCGTGACGGGATCTGCCCACGCTCGAGCCACGAACCGAGTTCCGAGCCACAGCCGTCACTCGGAGGGGGTTCCAACTGCGCGATGCAATCCGCACTGCCTGACGGGCAAGCGAGACGCACATGCATGTGGTCGCCATGGCCAAACCAAGGTCGCAACCGTCGTAGAAAACTTCGGTCCTGCCACTGCCGCTCACACATTGCCTGTTTGATCAGTGGATTGACGAAGATACGCACAACGCCGGGATCGCTAGCCGCCAGGCGAAGCAGCTCAGCCTGCGCGTTGCCGAAAGCCGGATCGATCAGTAGCGCCTCGTCGTTAACCAGCGATGGCAATTCCAGCTCTTCACCGCGCGCTCCCTCAGGAAGTCGGGGCAGATCGAGTCGAAAGTAGATGTCAACATCAAGGCCGATCTGGTGACTTGCGTGGGCTTCTATCATTGGGCCGCCACGCGGCTGGCTCATATCACCGACGGGTAAAACACCGAGCCCGGCATCTTCAGCCCCCTGAGCCAATGTCTCGATAAAACGGACGAGCTCGGGGTGGCCATAGTGGCGGTTGCGATCGAGCCTTACCGCCTGATAGCCGATACCGTCGGGAGGAAGACGGGCAGCACCGATTGCACAGCCGGCCGCATAACGACCGATCGACTCCGGGTCGCCGACAGCCGGGCCATCTACATCATCCCACGTGTACCCAGGAAATATGAAGGTCAGCCATAGGATGACAGTCCCCAGTACGAGGCGACGTCCGGCACGCGCTAAACCTAGCATCTGACGAAATCCTCTGAACACAATTGAAACATCAAGTGTACAAGAAAGAAATCGCTAGTCTCCGCCTGGCAGGTAACGGTTAGCGATTCATGCAACCATTTTATCTCCAGGTCGATAAGACAGAATCGCTATGGCAAACTAACCCAATACTCGTTTCTCAGACAGTCAGAGGGACGGATTTCCGAGTTTCGGATCCCTCCTAACTGCAAACACGCATTTGACAGGCAGTTTTCTATAAATGCCTAGTCGATTGGACCAAGCAAGGGAAACACAGATCCCATTTTGATATTTCAAAAATACCGCTATGACATGAATGAATCGGACCGACACGCTGGCAGAGCAATCAAAGTGCTTTGCATCACGGAGGATCCGGATCGTCCGACCATCGCGGCATTCTTAGGTATGTATCACGCAGGGGTGGACTTGAATGTTATCTGCCCACCCCGATACGAGCGCCGCAATACCCTCCGAGAGGCAGGCATACGACTCATCGATATTGAATTTCGAGGCCGCCACGACCGAGAAGCGATTCGCTTGCTCCGTAGGGAGTTGCAGAATGGAGGCTACGACATTCTGCATTTGTTCGGAAATAGGGGACTGCAAAATGGCCTAGCAGCAGCCAGAGGGCTTCCGATCCATATCGTGGCATATCGAGGGATCGTCGGAAACGTGAGTTTCTTTAGCCCTATCTCCTGGATGCGGTTTCTCAATCCACGGATCGATCGCATCATATGCGTGGCTGATGCGGTCCGGGATTACTTTTTGAGGATGCAACCTGAGTTTCTGAGAATTCCTCCCGAACGACTCGTCAGAATCTACAAGGGTCACAGCCTCGATTGGTACAGAGACCGTCCCACCGATCTGCGACAGTTAGGAATTCCGGAAGAAGCTTTCATCATCGGTTGCGTCGCAAACTACCGACCGAGAAAGGGCATTGAGGTGTTAGTAGAGGCAATGGGACAGCTTCCAGAGCAACTGCAGGCACACCTGCTTCTGGTAGGGCGCATGGACAGCCGCCGGCTAGAGGCGCAGATCGCGGCTAGCACTGTAAGAACCAGGATCCATAGAGTCGGCCAGCGGTCGGACGCACCGGCCCTTACCGCGGCCTGCAATGTTTTCGTATCGCCGTCGATAAAGCGTGAAGGTCTATCACGATCTTTAATCGAGGCGATGGCTTATGGGGTTCCACCAATCACGACTGATTGCGGCGGAAGCCCGGAGTTAGTCATTGCCGACGAAAGTGGCCTGATCGTCCCGGTTAGCGACGCTGGAGCGATTGCTAAAGCCATCTACCGGTTGTACCAGAATCCTGAATTACGCCAACGAATGGGCACAGCCGCTCGTGAACGGATCGCAACGCACTTCAAAATAGAAGACACAATCCAGCAGACAATCGCCGTTTACCGCGAGCTCATTCAAGAAGTGTAGTTGGGTCACCGACCCGATATCGGGAACCTCAAACCAAATCTAACCCCTTGCACATCCCCCAGTACTGAAAAGCCCCCCTTCAGTACGCACGTACTCATGACGGACCCTAAGGGAAAACAGATAATACTCTGGATCATTCAGATTGATGGCTAGGAATAGCCGGTTACCGTCTTCGCTCAATGTATAGCGCTCTACCACTTGAGCAAGCGGTGTGCCAAATGGCAGCGGCTGCTCACCCAAACGGATCGCGCCTTCAGAGAAATGCCTGGTTCTAATCACCAGCATATCCCCGACCCAACGCCCGACAGACCAGCCCAACTCGTTTGGAACATACGCATCAGGAGGCTCTAGATCGAAATCCATAGAGACACGCCGTGTCCTACCGAACGCCGTAAGATCAATAACATCTCCCCGGTCAATAATTGAAAAGTCGGTAGGATCGCCCGCCTGCGCGCCGGCCATGCGGCACGTCGACAATGCGTTATCTCCATTGCTTGCGTATGTCTCCCGAAAATTTTCGCCAGCACCCATCATATTTGTCTCTGCCAAAGCGAGGAACTGCAACAATTCCGTCGACTCCGTACCATCCACGGTTGAAACCTTCCATTGGCCGGCAAGTCTCGCTTGGAGGGGATGCTGATCCTGAGCCAACGCACTCGCACTGACGATCGCCACAAGACCCAACCACAAACACATCAACGGTTTCGACAGTTTACGCACTGGATCAATACAACGTTGGTATGCAGTCTATGCCATGAAGAGTCTTATCTGAACGTACAAACTCGAAACTAAACTCCATGGGGTAAATGTAATACGTAGAATCTTCAAGAATGACGTCAACCGATAGACGGTCCGCACCCTCACTCAGCGTGTAGCGTTCGATCATTTCAGCCTCAGGCCCACCGAATAACAGCGGTTCCGGGCTTGGTAAAGAACCTTCTTTGAGATCTGTTGTTCGAATAACCAAAGTGTTCCCCTCCCAACGTCCTTCGGACCAGCCTAGCTTGTTGGCCCAAAACCCAGCGGGTCTTTCGCGACCATCCATGTAGACCCGCCGAACTTGTTCGAACGCAATGATGTAGACAGAAACTCCTCCATCAAAGATTTCGAAGTCAGGAGCTGAGCCAGCAAGGGCCGCCGGTGATCGAGCCCGGCAGAGCGCTTCATCGTCGTGTTCTTCGATCCTCCAATTCGATCGATAGGCTTCCGCTGCTTCAGTCAAAATACCTTCCGCTTCTCGATCGAGCAGCGTCTCTGTGGGACCCCCATCGCCCTCGTATGTCCAAAGCCCTTCGAGCTCCGACTGCAATGGATGCCGATCTTGAGCCTCGACTGAGTGGAAGCTCAGAGTAAGAGCGATGATTAGCGAAACACGTGGCCAACAAGGTAGCTGGCAACGCCTCATTTCAAACTTTCGAGACATGACTAATTGTCCTGCGGAGCTCGCAAGTATCGGTCCAGATTCGCCCTCACTTCCCTACCATCCTCGAAAGTGAAGGCAATCAACGCCAACATCGGACGACCAGAGAACGTGGGGAACCCGTGGGCGATCACCCTGGAACCAACAGGCACGCTGTCTTGTGTCCAACCATGATTCTCCGTCATGATCGTGACATCGCCCGTTTCTATCGTCCATGACTCCAGCGCGCCCTGATCGTTTTCTACTTCCATCGTGATTCTCGAGTGCGGATTCACCATCCTCACCTCCGTTATCACGCCCTCGACCATGATGCGCTCACGAACATTGAAAAAGGCGTTGATATTGTGATGAGAATGCCCAGTGACCGAGACGATCAGCCACCCGAAAACAACGACTGCTGCTTTGTATCTCACAGAACGCCCCCCCGATTCACGCCCGTTTCTTTTGATTTCATCGTAACACTCACCAACCGAAATCATCAACGTTCAAGACCGGACACTGCTTCGCTGTTAGCGGATGCTCTGCGTTTTCTCCAAGCGATCATTATTGTTAAGAAAACAATCAGGATCAGAGCAACAAGGTCGGATATTACGTCGGGAAAGACCAACAGCAATGCTGCAAAGGCAATAAACAACCGAGAAATCCAACCCAGTGTAGTCCCACCGACGAACCCCTGGAGACTTGTCCCGAGCGCTAACACACCAACAAGCGCTGTCACCGCAGCGTAAATAATTGACACGGGTTCCCCGTCCATAATCAGCTGCGGGCCGTAAACCCACGCAAATGGGACGAGAAAACCGGCTAGGCCGAGCTTGAATGCTTTGACACCCACGCTCAACGGATTAGCACGGGCGATACCGCTCGCCGCGTAAGCTGCCAAAGCAACCGGTGGTGTGATATTCGACATGTTGGCGAAATATAGGACGAAAAGATGCGCGGCCAAGGCCGCAACGCCCATCTCAACTAGCCCTGGAGCGATAACCGTCGCGCAGATAATGTACGAGGCTGTCGTTGGCATTCCCATACCCAGAATAACCGCAACAATGGTGGCTAAAACGAGTGCGATCGGTAACAGCCCCATTGAGTAGTTGAGGATGATGCTGGCTATATTCAGGCCGAGGCCTGTCAGACCCAAAACACCGATAACGATGCCGGCGACGGCGCAGGCCGCAACGACCAATATCGAACTTTGCATCGTGGTAAACAGTGCCGATGCGATGTCTTTCAAGCCAAGACGACTTTCTTTTTTGAAAAATCCCACCACAAAACAACTCAGCGAGCCGATTAAGCCGGCCCTTAGAGGTGAAACCTGTGCAACCAAAAGCCCGTAGAGCAACACTAGAATCGGAATGAGGAGGTAACCTCTTTCTTTGAGCACTTCCCAAGGCCGTGGAATCTCATCTTCCGGTAGACCACGAAGCCCCGTCCTTCGAGCTTCCAAGTCAACCATCCAGAACACCCCCGCGTAGTAAAGGAGAGCGGGAATGATCGCTGCTTTGGCAATGGAGGCGTAATCCGTGCCGAGTATGTCCATCATGATGAAGATGGAAGCCCCCATGATCGGAGGGAGGATCTGTCCGCCTGTGGAGGCAGCAGCCTCCACAGCACCGGAAAATGCAGGTTGATACCCGCTCTTTTTCATCAGTGGAATCGTGAAGGTTCCAGTCGCCATCACGTTCGCAGCGGGGCTGCCGTTCAACGTGCCGAAGAAGGAACTACCGACAATCGCAATTTTCGCCGTCCCACCGTGTGAGCGACCAGTCAAGCTGACTGCAACGTCCATGAGCACCTTAGCCCCGCCGCTAGCCTCCATAAGCGCCCCGAACAGTACGAATACGAAGACATAGGTAACGGACACGCCAACTGGCGTTCCGAAAATCCCGTCTAGGCTGTAGACATAGCTGATAACACGGTCGACGTCGAATCCCGGATGACCGAGAATTCCCGGCAAATAAGAACCCCAGATTGCATAGCAGAGGAGAACCGACGCGAGAATCGGTAAAGCAAACCCCATCGTCCGCCGGGCAAGTTCGAGAAGCGTAAAGCAAAGCAGAGCGCCGGCTATGATGTCCGGTGTGACCCACAGGACCCCGGTCCGCTCTAGCAAACCCTCATAGTTCGTGACGGTATATACGTAGACAAACGAGCTTAATATCACCAGCAAAAGATCATACGCCTCGACCTGTCCGGGATTGCTTTTGCGCGCTGGGTAAACGATGAACGCAATCACAGAGCATGCGAACACAAAGGTGGCTCGTAGAATGAACGCTTCGACCGGATAGACGTTCAGCCCGAAAATATTGAAAAGGCCCGCGACAACGGCGACGGTAAAAGCGACCGTGCGTAGAGGTCCGGTCCGCGACAGCAGGCGTTCGGTTTGCGCCAATTTCAAACTACGACAGCCAACACTTAGCGCGCAAAACTCTAGGCCGATAGTTCTTCAGGGACATGGATGCCTTTTTCCCGATAGTACGCTTCGGCGCCAGGGTGCAGCGGAAAAATCATGGTCTCGCTAAGATTAGGTTCGATCTCAGCCGCCCGGTAAGTACGCTTGATTGCGTCGGCATTGGAGTAACAGATATTGAGGATATCGTAGATCACCTCATCTGAAACATCCTTGCTCGCCATCATCACGTTCCACGAAGAAAAGCTCTTGATCGGACTCTCTACACCAGTATAAATACCCGGCGTGATGAGGTCCTCCGCCAGCCAGGGAGCCTGGCTCCTTATGGTGGCGTACTCCTCATCTGAAAACTCGAGAAAACGCAGGTCGACGGTTGTCTGGAGCTCCGCGACAGAAGGCATCGGAAGACCGCTGGTCACGAAGAAACCCTTTAGGAGACCGTCCTTTATCATGTTGTTCGTATCCCCGTTTCCGGCATTCTGAAACCTAGGGTTGATACCGAGGATTTCGAATATCTGGCGTGCAGCCGAGTCGTGCGTGCTGCCCCGGTTGCCGAGGCCGAACCGCTGACGATCGAGTTCCGACAAGCTGTGGATTGGCTGTTCCGCACTGGCAATAAAATGATGGATGCTATTGAAGAACGGCATCACACTCCCAACGTCTCCGCGTCCTTCTTCATTCACGGCTCGAAAGGCATCAATATTATTGACGAACCCAATATCGAGTTCGGCTCGATCAAGCAAGATAGCGTTCTGGCGTGATCCGCCGGTCGTCTGAACCCGTGGGTTCATGCCGGCCACTTCAAGCAACCGACTTACGGCACCGGCGCAGACGAAGTACGCACCACCCGGAGCCCCCCCACCAATACGAATGAATCTGGGGGCCGCCAAAGCAGCCTTCCCCAACCCCAGCATCGCCAAGGTAGAGCCGACAAACGTCCTTCTGCGTAAATTCACGTTCTATTTTCTTCTTTTTTAATCAAATACATATGAACGTAATCTGCGAAAATTTCTAACGAACGGGTATGTCCATTATCCGTGATCCTTGAAAATCGGGCAATGCGCTCAACCGCTACTCGCGACACTGCCGATTCTGGGATCTGCAGCGGCTTTCCACAAACCTCCGCTCAAAGAGCGGGTGATGATCTGCTCCGCGGAACGTAAGGAATGCGGCGCGACGATGCGTTCACTACTGGTAGAAGCATCGGGGTGATCACCCTCGATATCAAAGCCGCCGACCTCAGCACCGTAACCCCATCGGGGTTCAGTGACGGCGGTGTTTAGAGAGCCGGACCGAAGCAGAACGAGAATCGTCTGGAGATTCCAGGGTAATTGGTTTCGACCACCGGGGGTTGCGCCGAAGTAGCGCCGTCCATCGTGTTC
>CAYLKA010000063.1:0-14113 GCA_964384125.1 uncultured Gammaproteobacteria bacterium
ATCTTCTTACCTCGAAGCCGATAGTAGTCACCCTCCGACTCCGCGGTCGCGCGCAGCGCACTTAGATCCGAACCAGCCTGAGGTTCAGTTAAGTTCATCGTGCCGGTGCATTCCCCAGAGACAAGCTGTCGCAGGAAACGCGCTTTGAGCTCGTCGCTACCGTGATTGCGGAGAGCGCTGGCGGCCGCAGAGGTCAGCAACGGGCAATTCGAGAACGCCAGGTTCGCAGACTTCCAGATTTCACCCACGGCAACAGACACAAGCTCCGGAAGGTTCTGCCCGCCCCACTCCTCTTCGAACACTAAACCGCACCAGCCGCCCGCAACGAACTGTGAATAAGCGGACTTGATATCTTGAGAAATATAAACACGCCCATCCCGAAACTCAGGGACCTCTTGATCCCCCAGAGGGTAGAGCGGAACTAGGACCTCCTCGGCCCAGCGAGCAGCTTCCGAGAGAACCGAGCCGACCAGGTCAGGATTTGGCCCGTCTTTCGTCGACAACTCTTCTGACGCGTGCGGAGCCGCCAACTCATCTATTAGGAATTGCATCTCGCGCAACGGGGCACGATACTCAGACATTGGTGATGCTCGTTTGACGGATCAGACAAAATCTTACTCGGTCTCCGTAGCCATAGCATAACGGGCTCTGGGCAGGTGACTAGGCGATCATCCAAAATTGAGCACATTGACCAGGGATAGTCATACCATGGAATTTATGCGGATCAAGTCTCTATGGACCAAACTGCGGCACCTCATTGTCGCAGGATCTAGCGTAGTTTTAGCCGGTTGTGCGGGGGCATCAATCTGGGTCGAGGCCGACTGGCCGCAACCACTGATTGAGCCTATCCCCGTCAGGATGGGGTTACTACTCGATGACGAGTTTCTCGACTACGTCCATTATGAGGAGATCCCCCGGCAAGCGACCTACACAATTCAGATCGGCGAAGCGAACGAATTAATGATGGACGGACTCTTCCGATCCATGTTCACTGCCCTCGAGCCGGTTTACGTTCTTCCGTTGTCTCAGGGCGACAGCGATCGAATCGACGGGGTGTTGCGACCAGAGCTGGATCGGTACGAGTTCGACGTCCCAATTGGAGAGCGAGACGAATTCGTAGAGGTCTGGATTCAATACCTGGTCAGACTTTATGATACGGATGGTCAACTCGTAACAGAGTGGCCCGTTAGTGGTTATGGAAAGGCCGAACTGAACAACAGGGACACCTCGCTCAACAGAGCTACCGTCGTCGCCATGCGTGAGGTTGGGGCGGTTATCTCCACAAGGTTCTCTGAGCAACCAGACATTCAGTACTGGCTACAGGAGAGAGAGAATGCGACTGCGCTGTCGGCAGAAGCGCCCATCAATAACTGAAAGTGTGAACCCCAGGGCCATCCTTCTCGCATCAATTTCGCTGGGGATCCTGAGCGGCTGCGGCGTGACCGCCCGAATCGAACCATACAAAGAGACCGAAGCCTTTCTGGCAGAAGGCGAACAGGTCGTTGTGTTGGCTCGCAAACATCACGCCGGTCACGAGGCCGAAGAGGATTTCGTCTCCTGCGTCAGTGACGGTCTGGCCGGCCCTTACTACCAGACCGGCGGGCTCAACGTGCACGACAGCACAGCATTCGAAGACAGTCTCTATCCCTGGTTTGAACCATCCATGGCCCCGCTCACCACGGGGGAGCTTGCCGAACTCCTTCAGAAACCGAAAGTGCTGGAGACAGTCGAGTCGAGCGGGGTCCGTTTCGTCGTGTGGCTGGACGGCTCAACAGACCGATTCGCCAGCGGTGGCGGTATCACTTGCGCGGCGGGTGTCGGTGGAGCTGGATGCCTGGGCATGGCCTGGTGGGAGGACGATGCGCGGTATGACGCGACTGTGTGGGATCTCCGCGAAATCGGCACTGCTGGCACTATTTTTGCTGACTTCAATGGACGGTCCGTAATGCCCGCTCTCATAGTTCCCATCCCGTTGATTGCCAGACCCCAAGCTGCTGCCTGCAGGGCGCTCACGCTGCAGCTGAGGCAGTTTCTGACATCGCCCTCTGCCTACGGAGCCGGCCCCGAGCTAATCGCGAACTGATCTCAAGCTGACCCCCAAAAGCTCGCAGCTCCGTTTCAGCACGGGATGGTGCCTGCGTCATTGCAGTTCTCCGCCGCCTTCCCACACCCCGCACCCACCAACAAGCCTTCCCGCCCGACTAGTCCCGTCCACCGAGCAGCCTGGCACATGGCATACTTCGCCCTAAGATATGCCCCTCTCGCGCGCTACACTCAAAAAGGAACTCCGGCTTGCTCTATGGCTGGTGGGACTCGGCTTGTTCGCTCTGCCTCCGGCGATCTACTGGGTAGGCCGACAAGTGGTCGGTGAGTACGAGGGAGAAAGTGGCATCTGGGGCTTAACGCTGGACCTGTGGTCAGGCGTCGTCAACGCCAATCCCATGGCGTTGTTACTCGTCTTGAGCCCCTATCTCATAATCCAGACTCTGCGTACCTCTCGGCGACTACGGCGTGAGAAGTAAGCTTTAAAGGCAAGAATTGTCGTCATAACGTTCTTGATTCGCTACGATAGAGCCTGGGACTAGGGAGGCTGTGGGCTCATGCGCAAACATCGAGCCGAAGGAGGCAGTGTGAGGGACGGTAAGCAATTTTGGTCGTGGAGCGTGCTATGCGCCGCGATGGTGTGTACTAGCTACGCAGCCGACGAGCCGATCGAAGCTCTAAGCATCAGCGAGAAACATCCTGAGATAAGTCAACGTGTTGCGCGCATCATCGAAGACCTTCACTACGCGAGACCCCGGATCGACAACTCTCTCTCCTCAGCCATCCTTGACCGTTACTTGGATACCCTAGATGGTAACCGCCTGTATTTCCTCCATAGCGACTACACAACATTCGGGCGTTTTCGCTACGAGCTCGACGAGCGTGTACGTAACGGGGAACTGGAACCAGTCTTCGAGATATTCAACGTTTTCCGCACCCGAACCCAAGAGCGTGTTGAATACGCCACCGCACTCCTCGCTGAGGAACCGGACTTCACATTGGACGAGTCGTTCCAATTCGATCGGAGTGAGTTGAACTGGCCGACCTCCGAGGAAGATCTCCAGGAAGTCTGGCGAAAACGCGTCAAGAATGACGGTCTGAGCCTCGTGCTCACCGGAAAGACTTGGGAAGAGACCGCCGAGCTGCTACAGGCACGTTACGAGCGGCTCCTCCGGCGCGTGGAGCAAATTACCTCTAATGACGTCTTCGAGACCTTCATGAACGCCGTTGCACACACAGTGGACCCCCACTCCAGCTATCTGTCACCTCGCAACAGCGAGGAGTATCGGATACAGATGAGCCTCTCCTATGACGGCATAGGCGCATCGTTACAGCTTGAGGACGACTACGTGACCGTCATCAACGTGATCGCGGGCGGACCCGCTCAGATCGACGGCCAGCTCAAGCCCCAAGATCGAATCACCGCCGTTGGCCAAGGAGAATTAGGCGAGTTTGTGGACGTGATCGGCTGGCGCCTAGATGATGTGGTGGACCTGATTCGCGGCCCAGGCGGTAGCTTAGTTCGATTACAGATTCTACCTGCGGGTGCTGCACCGGGAACACCCGAATCGATCCTCCCGCTCATTCGGGACAGCGTAAAGCTTGAGGAGCAGGCAGCTAAAAGTAACGTAATCGAAGTCCCGAGGGGCGATGAGATTTATCGAATCGGGGTCATCGACGTACCCAGTTTTTACCAAGATTACGCCGCGCGCAGCCGGGGTGACGAGAACTACACGAGCACGACTCGGGATGTGGAGCGCCTCGTGACTGAGCTCACGGCCGAGGGGATCGATGGTCTCGTCATGGACCTGCGGCAGAACGGCGGCGGGCATTTATCCGAAGCGACCGAGCTCAGCGGTTTATTCATCGACCGTGGTCCGGTGGTGCAACTCCGAGAGACCCGCGGCAACATCCAGGTACTTGACGATCCGTCACCTGATTTAGTCTACGATGGGCCCCTGGCGGTGCTCGTGGATCGATATAGTGCGAGCGCCTCAGAAATATTCGCGGCCGCCATTCAAGACTACGAGCGTGGCATCGTTATTGGTCAACAGACCTTCGGTAAGGGCTCAGTTCAGAACCTCTTCAACCTTGATCGTTTCATACGCGGCGCAGGATACGGACAGCTCACCCTGACCATCGGCAAGTACTACAGAGTCACCGGCGACAGCACCCAGCATCGCGGCGTGATGCCGGACATAGAGCTTCCGTCGATGGTGCCTACTGACGATGTGGGAGAGAGCACCCGCGACACGGCCCTACCCTGGGATCGTATCCAACAAACGCCCTTCTCGGCGGATCCGGATCTAGACCCCTACATTGAACTGCTTCAGAACCAGCACACCGAGCGTTCGACCACCGATCCAGACTTCAATCATCTCGTTAACAATATCGCGGCCGTCGGCACGTTGCGGAACCGCGAAGCTATTTCTTTGAACCTCCAGGTACGCACCGACGAGCGAGAGCAGCTTCAGGCACAACAGCTCGCCCGCGAAAATGAACGCCGTCTGGCTCTAGGGCTCGAAGCTTTTACCAATGTCGAGGAACTTGAGACCAGGGAACCAGCTGACGTGCTTCTGGATCAAGCCACGGGAGTGGTCGCCGACATGGCAGCGTTGACTGTGGTGCCAGCTCAGGAGCTCATTACAGGGTCAGAGACCGCCCTGAGCCGCTAGTACCTCCCAAAACACCACCGAGAAAAAAATACCCGGCTACTCCTCGACCAGGAGATTAATCCTGAGGGGTTCGTCCCTCGCGTGGGCGCTCGGAACCTCGCCCAACTACGGCAGATTAGGGAGGCTGAAAACCACCCAGGTCGCTTGCACTAGTCCGGCAAGTTCGTTGTCTGAGGGGTGCCCTCTCTACCCGATCAGGTTGCGACGCTTCACCAACGAGATCTGCGGCTTCTCGTTGAAGAAACCCTTCTCGCCAATCCCCCATTGAAACCGACTATAAACTGAGAAAACCCAGCTAGACCGCGATACGAAACGTTTATCAGAGGACTACTCACTTGGCCGGTCGGGCAGCGAACCCGTGACCCATCTCCAGTAGGTAGTCAAGCCACTTGTTCAACATCATGTTGTTGCGCCACCGCCAGTCCAACTCTCGGCTATGGGCCATGGCAAGCTCCTGAAGCTTATGGTGCTGGTGCCGATCTCGGACACGAACCGCTTCGGTCAGGCGGGCATCTTGGTAGACGCGAACGGTGAGGTCAGGGTCTTCGATAGGCCTCTGGGTTTGCGCCTCGGGAACGCTCGGGTAGAACAGGTAGGTAAGCTTTAAGGTCATCGTATAACGCTCTCGCAACCTGACCTGCAGGTGCAGATCGTGATCCACGTCACTACAAGAAACCGCGACCTCAGACTGGCTGGTCGGCAGTAAGTCGAAGTCGGGAACGAGCTGAGTGAGCTTGATGTAGTTACTCTCGTAAAGCGTCATCAGCCCGGTGAAGCTGCCCGGGCGATAGATGCACTCTGGCACGATCAAGCTGTCTGCTATCATCGCTAAATGACTCGTTTCCTTGCCTCGTTGAGCATGCCACAAGGGCTATCGCGGAACAAAGTCTTGGCAACCACGTCGGGATAAAACTCACGGACCAACCCTACGTTCAACACCGGTTTCATTCAAAATCGTGCTGGCTATCTCCTCGATAGAGCAATGCGTCGTGTCGATGAACGGGATCCCATGCTTCTTGTAAAGCCCTTCTGCCGACCGGAGCTCGAAGCTTACCTGTCGCGCCGACGCGTATCGACCGACGGAACGCCGTTCGAGCCTGATCTGACGAAGCCGCTCCGGAGCGATCGTTAGCCCGTAGAGTCTGTCTCGGTAGGGCCCAAGTGTTCGGGGAAGGCGTCCTGACTCTAGGTCTTCCTCAGTCAGAGGATAATTCGCCGCAAAGACACCATAGTTAAGCGCCAAATAGAGGCAGGTAGGAGTCTTCCCAGACCTAGAGACACCGGTGAGTATCACATCAGCATCATCATAATGACGAATACTGTGACCGTCGTCTGCATCCATAGCGAAGTTGGTGGCATCCATCCGAGAATCGTAGCTTTTTATGTCGACCATGCCGTGCGCTTTCCCTAGCGTATGAGAGGACTGGAGTTGCAGCTCATCCTCCAATGGGCCAAGAAAAGCCTCAAAAAAGTCCAATACCAGGCCCTTTGAGCTAAGCAGCGGGGCACGGACTTCCTCCTGTACAAAACTCGTAAAAACAATGGGACGGACTCCGCCCTTCTCCGCCTCCAGATCAATTCGCTTCGTCACTTGGACCGCCTTGTCAACGCTATCCACAAATGGCACAGTCACGCCCTTGAATTCGACCCCATCAAACTGCGTCAGCAGGCTGTGACCGAGTGTCTCCGCAGTCACCCCAGTCTGATCGGATACAAAAAATACCGTTCGCTCATTCACTATGAGTTTGTCCACATCGGTTGGGCCAGCGGGGGAGTATAGCTTGGACGAGTACGTCATCAGACTGGCTGATAGCGGCAACAACGATATCCACCGCGTCGGTGGTAAAAACGCTTCGCTCGGCGAGATGATCAGTAACCTCGATCAGCTTGGTATCAAGGTGCCGGGCGGCTTCGCAACCACCGCTGCCGCATTCACCGAGTTTCTCGGCCAAGATGGGCTCGATGACAGGATTTACGATCGCCTCGATGCGCTAGACGTGGATGACGTGCCGGAGTTAAACCGCACGGGTGCCGAGATCAGGCAAATGGTTTTGGACACTCCCCTTCCCGCCCGGTTAGTGGATGCAGTGACCGTCGAGTGGGATCGTTTGAGAGATGGGCAAAACATCGGTGTGGCAGTCCGTTCTTCCGCCACAGCAGAGGACCTGCCGGAGGCCTCTTTCGCTGGCCAGCAGGAGACTCTCCTGAACGTCAGTGGAATTGACAATGTGATCGCCGGAATCCACGAGGTCTACGCATCTTTGTTCAACGATCGAGCAATCGCCTACCGCGTCCACCAGAACTTCGACCATAGGCAAGTCTCCCTTTCGGTTGGCATACAAAGAATGGTGAGAAGCGATCTTGCCTCCTCCGGAGTTATGTTTACGCTCGACACAGAGTCCGGGTTCCGAGATGTCGTATTCATCACCTCGAGCTACGGCCTGGGGGAGACGGTTGTGCAGGGTGCTGTAAATCCCGACGAGTACTACGTCTACAAGCCCAGCCTTACTGCCGGCAAGAAGGCCATCATTCGCCGAAATCTGGGGACCAAAGCGGTCAAAATGATCTACGCTTCCAACAGTGCGGACCGCGTGTCCACCATCGAGGTCCCCTCCACTGAGCAAAAACGATTCTCTCTGACGGACGAAGAGGTAGAAACGCTTGCGCGGCAGGCCGTGCGCATCGAGGAACATTACGGCCGACCCATGGACATCGAATGGGGCAAGGACGGCGAGGACGGCAAACTCTACATCCTGCAGGCCCGACCCGAGACCGTACAAAGCCGGGCTGGCCAGGTAATGGTCCGATTCTCACTCAAAGAACGTTCCGAAGTACTGTCGACTGGGCGCAGCATCGGCCAGCGCGTCGGTGCCGGCGTCGCAAGGATCGTTACCAACGTAGGGGAAATGAACCTCATCCATTCAGGTGATGTGTTAGTGGCAGACATGACCGACCCGGACTGGGAACCGGTCATGAAACGAGCTTCTGCCATCGTCACGAACCGCGGTGGCCGGACTTGCCATGCAGCTATCATTGCCCGAGAACTGGGCATCCCAGCGGTGGTCGGCTGTGGGTACGCCACCGAAGACATCCCGGACGGAATGGATATCACAGTCTCCTGCGCTGAGGGGGATGAGGGTTTCGTCTACAAAGGAAGACTGGAATTCGAGGAAAAGGAGGTCCAGATTGAAAAGCTTCCGGACATTCCCCTAAAACTAAACATGAACGTGGGCAACCCGGACCGAGCATTCACGTTCTCGGGTATTCCGAACCATGGCGTTGGCCTTGCACGCTTGGAATTCATCATCAATCGCATGATAGGCGTGCACCCAAAAGCACTCCTGGAATTCGATCAGCAAGACCCCGATCTCCGTGAGCTCATCGAAGAGCACATGGCGGGTTATCCCGATCCGGTGTCATTCTATGTAGAGAAGCTCAGCGAAGGCATCGGAACGATCGGCGCCGCTTTTGCCCCGAAACCAGTGATCGTTCGGCTTTCGGACTTTAAGTCTAATGAGTACGCAAATCTCATAGGCGGTGAACGCTACGAACCAGCAGAAGAAAATCCGATGCTGGGCTTCCGAGGCGCATCGCGTTACGTGGACAAGGAATTCAAGCCGTGCTTCGAACTCGAGTGCCGGGCGCTTCTCAAGGTTCGCGGCGACATGGGACTCACGAATGTTCAAGTCATGGTGCCGTTTGTGCGCACGATTTCCGAGGCCCAACAGGTCGTTGCACTCCTGGCGGACAATGGTCTCGAGCGCGGCAAAGACGGCTTGAAGCTGATCATGATGTGCGAACTACCCAGCAACGCCCTGTTGGCAGAAGAATTCCTGGAGCATTTCGACGGGATGTCGATTGGCTCCAACGATATGACGCAACTAACACTCGGACTGGATCGGGATTCTGGCAAGATCGCCGCTTTGTTCGATGAGCGAGACGAAGCGGTCAAAAGACTGTTGGCGATGGCCATCTCTGCGTGTCGAGCTCAGGACAAATACGTAGGCATCTGCGGACAGGGTCCATCAGATCACCCCGATTTTGCCCTGTGGCTTTTAGAGCAGGGAATCGAAAGCCTCTCAATAAACCCCGACTCAGTGCTCGACACGTGGCTATACCTAGCCGAACACACGAAGTAGCGAATCGATCCTCCGGGGGTCCCAGAAACACCTTTATATCTGTATCTTGAGGAAATTGTCTCGGTAAAATCTCAGCTCTCGGATCGAATCGTGAATATCGGCTAACGCCAAATGCGTCGACTGTTTTTCGAACCGACCACCAATGTCCGGCGCCCAGAGTTGGGTTAGGATCTTCAGACTGGAGACGTCTAGATTGCGGTAGTGAAAAAATGAAAGCAGCTCCGGCATATGCCGACTCAGGAAGCGCCTGTCTTGACAGATCCCATTTCCGCACATGGGCGACACACCGGGCTCGAGATATTGCCGCAAGAACTGCAGAGTCTCCTGCTCTGCTTGAGACTCGTCTACACTGCTGTCTCGGACCCGTTCCGTTAGCCCCGAACTCTTGTGTTGACGAGTATTCCATTCGTCCATTGATTCGAGGATAGCGTCATCTTGATGAATCGCCATCACCGGACCTTCCTCAAGCACCACAAGGTGCTTATCGGTAACGATAGTTGCAATCTCGATTATTAAATCAGTATCCGGGTTCAGGCCCGTCATCTCTAGATCGAGCCAGATTAAGTGCTCTCTCGACTTCAACTTACCCGCCTCATGCCAAGAATTGTAGCAGGGCAGGCCCGTAGGAGCGGCAACCTATTGAAAACATTCCCGCAACCCAGGCATGAATGAGACCGGACTCATCGTTGCCCGCTTCAGGCGCCATGTGCTCGTCGAAGGATCCGCGGGTGCACGCTACCTCTGCCAGCTCCAAAATCGCAAGCTACGTCCCGTCGTGGGGGACCAAGTCAGATGGCACCGCGAGAATGAGGCAAAAGGCACGGTCGAGGCAGTGGATCCCCGAACATCCGAACTGATGCGAATCGACAGTCGCGGGCACCCGGAAACCGTCGCCGCCAACCTGTCCCAACTCGTCATCGTGCTGGCCGAAAGCCCCACCCCCGACTGGTTTCTACTGGATCGTTACCTGATCGCGGGGGAACTCGAGAATCTCAAAAATACCATCGTATTCAATAAACTTGACCTAGCCGACACGCTACCTTCAGCACTTGAAATCTACCAAACCCTGGGGTACCCAGTAGCGCCGATCAGCGTCCGAAAACTCACTGGGCTAGAACCCTTGGAGTCAGCGATGGTAGGCGAACGCAGCGTAATGATCGGGCAGTCAGGCGTCGGCAAGTCCTCGTTGATCAATGCCCTCATGGGAGACGCCCTACAGAAGGTCGGGGAGCTCTCTGAAAAGGCCGGTCAGGGCCGGCATACGACCACGACGGCCGTACTGCATCAACTGCCGGGCGGTGGTGAGCTTATTGACTCTCCAGGAGTCAGAGACTACGCACCGTATATCGAATCCACGCGAAGCGTACAGCGGGGATTTCGCGAGATTATCGCTCGGAGCCCAGACTGCCGTTTCGATGACTGCAGCCATCTGGCGGAACCTGAGTGTTCCGTTAGGGTCGGACTCGCTGATGGCGAGATTGCACCTCAACGCTACGAGAGCTACAAACAGCTTTACGAGCTTACGGAATCGTTTCAATCGCGCCGCGGCTGAGGTGCCTGGGACCTCCGACAGTGACGACTTGGTTGACCTAACCTAGTCCGGGCTTCATTTTCCGCCCAGCAAGCATGTGCATGTGGACATGGAAAATCACCTGTCCGCCCTGAGGGTTAGTGTTCACCACGACTCGGAAACCGGGCAGCGTATGCTCTTGCGCAAGAGATTTAGCAGTCAAGAATAACCGCCCTGCGACCTTCGTATGTTCCTCCTCAAGATCGTTAAGCGTTGCGACATGTGTCTTGGGTATGAGCAGCGCATGGAACGGCGCCTGAGGGTTGATGTCTTTGAACACCAGAATCTCGTCGTCCTCGTACAGGCACTCGGCGGGAACCTCGCCAGCCACGATCTTGCAGAACAAACATTCCGGATCGGTGATGATGCTCATGGATAGAAGCTCCTGGCTCTCATTGGGTCTCCTCTGTTGCATCGATCTCCATATCTCGCCGGCCAGTCATGGCGCGCGATAGTGTGCCTCCGTCAATGAACTCGAGTTCGCCACCTAAGGGTACGCCGTAGGCGATCCGGCTCGCCCGTATCTGATACCTTCTAGCTATAGTCGCAACAATATGGGCAGTGGCATCCCCTTCGACAGTGACGCTCGTCGCAACCACCACTTCCGAGATGCTCTCTTCTGCGAAACGCTCCTCCAATAGATCCAGACCCAGCTCCTTCAGCCCGATCCCGTCTATCGGGGAGAGATGCCCCATCAGCACAAAGTAACGACCCGAATAAGCTCCAGACTGTTCTATTGCAAGCACATCTGCCGGACTCTCAACCACGCAGAGCTGCATCCCATCCCGTCGCCCACTCGTGCAAAAGCCGCAGCGAGTCTCCTCTGTTAGCATCCGGCACCGGTCACAGTGGTGGACCCGACTAGCGGCTTCTCCCAGCGTCTTCACGAGTTGAGCAGCGCCCTCACGGTCCTTATCTAGCAGGTGGAAAGCCATCCGTTGCGCAGACTTCGCCCCAACGCCCGGCAAACACTGCAGAGCTTTAATGAGTTGCGCTAACAACGGGGAATAGCCCTGGGACATGGTATTCAGTCGTTAGATCGGCAACTTCATGCCAGCTGGCAGTGAGAAGCCTCCCGTGAGACCAGAGAGCTTTTCCTGAACCGTCTGTTCCACCTTTCGTATTGCGTCGTTGAAAGCAGCCGCAATGAGGTCCTCCAGCATCTCTTTGTCATCCTTGAGGAGGTTGTCTTCGATCTCAAGGCGATGAACGTCATGCTTGCACGTCATCGTCACCTTGACCATGCCACCTCCAGACTCACCGGTTACTAGCATGGATGCAAGATCATCCTGAGCCTTCTGCATATTTTCCTGCATCTGCTCCGCTTGCTTCATCAGCTGCCCGAGACCCTTCATACACTTCCTCTCCCATGCCCATGTTGATCATTGTCTATTGGCCGAATGCTGTCCGCCTCCACAACCGCATCAAATGTCGATTGAACCTCCCGCACGGCGGGGTCGCCCTCGATTGATTCTCGGGCCGAGCGCAGGCGTTCGTCCTCCCCAGCTGCCCGCACCTGCGCGGGTGTCGACGTAGGCGTCTGCCCTATCGAGACCGTTATTGTCACACGCCCACCTATCTGTACGCTCAATGCGTCCTGTAACCGACCCCGAACCTGATCGGTGTTTAGATGGGAATTCTCCGGCCCGAGAATCAACTCGAACCGCCCACCGTTGCGACGACCGAGTGCACAATGCTCGGCGAGCTGCCGTGGCGCCCCCCGGACATCGGACTCGCCGAGCAAACGGCTCCATTCCTCGGGATCAACCTCAGCTGCCGACTCCTCATCCCTTCGACCTCGCGCCGATTCGGGTCCCGTCGGATCGGCGGGGGCAGATGCCGGGTCGGCCTTGGGAGTGGTTTTCGCTTTCGCGCGTACCGATCTACCAGTAGGCCCCACCGTTGATTTTTCCACCGAAACCGGCCGAAAGGCGAACATCCGTAGCAAGGTCATCTCGAAACCGGATCGAAAGTCACGGCAGACATCCAGATCTCGGCGACCCTGGAGCGCAATCTGGTAATAGAGCTGTACGTCTTCTGCCGATAGAGTAGGAGCGAGCCGGGAAAGCTCCTCGTGCCCTTCAATCGAGTCGTCTTCACCAACCACCTGGATGACAGCAATGCGTTGCAGGGAACTCATCATCTCATCGAGCACAGCCCCATAATCAGGCGCCTGCTCATCAAGTTGCGCGACCTCGTTCATGAGCGCAGAACCGTCGCCAGCGGCCAGCCTCTCAATCAGTCGAATGACATGTGCCTGGTCAATGCTCCCGAGCATGTCCGTCACGCAAAGCTGGCTGACGACTCCTTTCCCATAAGCAATCGCCTGATCCAGGAGGCTCAGCGCGTCCCTCATACTGCCATCTGCAGCCTTCGCGATCGCACTCAGCCCCGCCGACTCCGCTACCACACCTTCCTCGGCACAGAGCTTCTCTAACTGAGCGTGAATCTCCCCGAGAGTGAGGCGTTTAAGATTGAATTGGAGGCAACGGGAAAGCACCGTGACGGGCAGTTTTTGGGGATCAGTCGTCGCAAGTAAGAACTTAATATGTGGAGGTGGTTCCTCCAGAGTCTTCAACAACGCGTTGAAGGAGTGGTTGGACAACATATGAACTTCGTCTATGAGATAGACCTTAAACCGTCCCTGGGTAGGCGTGTACTGGACATTCTCGAGCAGCTCACGAGTGTCATCTACACGGGTTCGAGAAGCGGCGTCCACCTCTATTAAATCCAGGAATCGACCCTCATCGATCGCGATGCACGCGTCACACTCACCACAAGGCTCAGCCACAACGCCATTTACGCAATTCAACGCCTTGGCCAGAATACGCGCCAGCGTGGTCTTTCCCACTCCTCGAGTACCGGCAAACAGATACGCATGATGAAGGCGTTCCGTGGCGAGTGAATTCACCAGCGCAGTCACGACATGCTGCTGGCCCACCAGTTCTTTGAATCGCCGTGGCCGCCATTTCCGCGCAAGAACGGTATAACTCATTGCTGGTCCAATAACGCCTCTAAAAAATTTTTAATCCGCGTCAGCTCAGCCCCGGCACCCAATCGCACCGCTACCGCTGCTCCCTTCCGGGCCTGACGGAGTTCACGGCTGATCGTCGCGGGGGAACCGACGCGGACGAGGGTACTTTAACAGCCTGTCCCAAAGGGCGCACAAGGGGCCTCGACAACGAAAATACTGGCGTTAAGCCTGCTCACTAATAGAATATGATACAAATCTTATCTTATTGTTTAATATATTCTTTTTATCTATTTCTCTGCTTAGATGAAAGCGCGACCCAGATCCCGCAAAACCTAGCTTGAATGGCATGCCAGAGCGAAAGATCTACGCGAAACGTAACCACCACCAACGCCTTTCCTAAGATTCGTCGGTGGACCAACCGTACCAAATCCTGGTCACCGGCCTTGGGCCTCGTGATCGGAACCACGGCGCTCACCTAGCGACGTGGGCAGGTTAGGCTCTAGAATTCAACACTACGAGGAGAGGTGGCCGAGCGGTCGAAGGCGCTTGCTTGGAAAGCAAGTGTACGTGTCAAAGCGTACCGTGGGTTCGAATCCCACCCTCTCCGCCATTTTTATTGGGGGATATATGAAACAGTTAGTTATAGGGGTGGCGACTGTCTCAGCTGGCTAACGTTTCAGTATCGGTCTCCAACATACCAGCAACGATGATG
>CAYLKA010000064.1:0-13997 GCA_964384125.1 uncultured Gammaproteobacteria bacterium
CCTTGCTGGCCTTGCTGTCCAGCCTGCTGCTGGCCTTGCTGGCCTTGCTGTCCCTGCTGACCCTGCTGTCCCTGCTGCTGGCCTTGCTGACCTTGCTCGCCCTGCTGAGTCTGCTCGCGCTGCTGACTTTGCTGCCCCTGCGGACTCTGTTGGCCCTGAGACGAGGGCTGCTGAGGGCTAGGCGGAGTCGGCTGGCCCTGAGACGAGGGCTGCTGCATGGGTGGCGGCACACAGCCTGCCAGCGCAACCGACACACACAGGGCCAACAAATGACATCGAAAGCTTTCTAGACGCATGGGCCACCTCATCTTCCGGGGCAGAGTCCTATGTTAACTTTAGATACTCCTACCAAGGCGGAAGTTCACTCTAAATGTTTCCTTCCTTAATATTATCCCTATATTCAATAAACGCATGAAGATGCACGCGGGTTGACGCCGCTTTCCGACTGGTCAAAGCTGGCAGAATCGCGCTCACCCTGACGAAAGGATAACCATGAGAACCATACCACTGATCGCCGGCCTCCTTCTATCTGTATCGATGGCCCCCGCGCCGACCCAGGAACGCACGCCCGCACCCGAGGGAGCCGAGGCCTACATCCAATCGCCGACGGACGGCGCCGTCGTCACCTCGCCGGTGACCGTGCGATTCGGGCTAAGAGGAGTCGGGGTTGCGCCGGCGGGCGTACAACGGCCCAACAGCGGCCACCATCACCTGCTAATTGACGTCGCAGACGGGGACATGCCGTCATTCGACCTACCGCTGCCAGCCTCCGATCAGGTGGTGCACTTCGGGGGAGGACAAACGGAAACGCAACGTGAGCTCGAACCCGGACAACACACCTTGCAGCTCGTTCTCGGCGACCATCTGCACACGCCGCATTCCCCTCCGGTCACCTCGGAACGCATCACGATCACGGTAACTGAGTAACACCGCGGCCCAAGTCCCCGAGTATCACGCGAGCCGCGTTGTATCCGGGGGCTCCCGTCACACCCCCACCGGGATGCGCGCCCGATCCGCACAGATAGACGCCGGACACGGGTGAACGGTACTGGGCGTAGCCGCGCGCGGGTCTCGCCCAGTACAGCTGGTCCCGAGCCATCTGGCCGTGAAAGATATCCCCCCCAAGCAGGCCGAAACGCCCTTCGAGATCCGCGGGGCTTAGCGCCTGCACTGCCAGGATCGAGCGTCGGAACTCGGGCAGATATTCAGTAACGGTATCGATGATGGCCTCGACGACGTCCGGCTTAGCGTCAGTCCAATCGCGACCGTTCGGCAGTCGGCGCCGGAAATGCTGACAGAACAAACTCGCGACATGAGCGCCATTTGGCGCAAGGGAGTCATCGAGTGTGGATGGAAACAAAATCTCGATGATCGGTCGCTGGGAATAGCCCCCCCTGGACGCATCGGCATGTGCCGCCTCGAGATAATCGAGACTCGGCGAGATGAGGATGCCGGAACCATAATGTTCAGAAGCCCCTTTCCCCCGCAAGCAAGTGAATTCCGGCAATCTCGACAATGCCACATTCATTCGGAATGTGGCTGATTCACTTCGCCAAGCACGCATGCGCTTGAGGAATGAGTCCGGCAACCCGCCCGGAGCGAGTAGGCGCGTAAACAACACCTGCGGATGTACCGCGGCCGCAACCACATCGCTGGCGATAACTGAACCCGACTCAGTTTGCACTTCCAGCACGCCCTCCTCCCTATCGATCCGTGCGACCGGAGCCTCCAGCCGAACCTCCACACCCACAGACCTAGCTGCATTCGCCATCGCCTGAGTGATAGCGCCCATACCGCCGATAGCGTGCCCCCACGCCCCTTGACCCCCTTTCACCCCGCCAATGGTGTGATGCAAAAGCAAGTAACCCGATCCCGGAGAATAGGGACTGGCGTAGTGACCGATGACCGTATCGAAACCCAGTCCGCCCTTGAGCAGCGGCGCCTCAAACCAACCGTCCAGCCATTTCCCAGCGCTGCCGGCCAGCAGCTGGTAGAGGGTCCACAGGCGCCCGGGTCTTTCCAGCTCAAGAAAGCGGGGCAAGCGGGCAATAGCACGTTGCCACTCCCGCCAACCACCAGAGAGATCCACCGGTCGCTCGAGGAAAGTCGATTTCAATAATCGGGAGACGGCCGTCAGCTCAGCCAGGTAGTCGGGGTATCGCTCCGCGTCCCGCTGACTGTGCGCTCCTATTGAGGCCTGCGTCTCCATCACCCTCTGATGCAGCTCCAACCCCGGTGCATCAACACGTGGAACGAAGTTAGCGAGGGGTCGTTGCACGATATGCAAGCCGCGGTCGGCCAACTTCATATCATCCATGATGCGCTGTTCCAGCAAGCCCACCGTGTAACTTGCAACCGAGTTGCGAAACCCCGGATGAAACTCCTCCGTAACAGCGGCACCCCCAACCACACCCAATCTTTCCAGTACGCAAACTTTTAACCCCGTCCTGGCCAAGTAATACGCACACACGAGTCCGTTGTGACCCGCCCCGATAATCACGGCATCAAAACGCTCGCTCATGGGAACCTCACAACCTTGACGGGGAAAACCACTCGCAGGTGTACAATAACGCCGCACGTTAAACCCACAAAACGTGCCCGCTAGTCTCAGCCATCTGGAAACACCATGAAGATTCGTGACGGATTCGTCGATTCGGTAGGCAACACACCGCTGATCAAACTCAGGAAGGCCTCCGAGCAAACAGGCTGTACGATTCTTGGCAAGGCCGAGTTCCTGAACCCGGGTGGGTCCGTGAAAGACAGAGCGGCCAAGTACATGGTGCTGGACGCTGAACAGCGAGGGGCGATCGAACCGGGTGGGTTGATCGTCGAGGGCACGGCAGGTAACACCGGAATCGGCCTGGCGTTAGTTGGAAACGCTCGGGGATACCGGACATTGATCCTGATGCCGGATTCTCAGACCCAGGAGAAAAAGGACGCGTTAAGGCTTTGCGGAGCAGAACTTCGGGAAGTTCCGGCCGTACCTTATCGGAATCCCAAAAACTATGTGCACGTCGCGGAGCGCACGGCCGCCGAACTTACAAAGACGGAACAGCATGGCGTCCTCTACGCGAATCAGTGGGACAACACGGCGAACCGGGAGGGCCATCTCCTCAGCACCGGACCGGAAATATGGGAACAGACGGATGGCTCAATCGACGCATTCATTTGCGCGGTGGGAACCGGAGGCACGCTGGCGGGGGTTAGCGAATACCTGAAACAACAGGATCCAAAAATCGTCACGGCGGTGGCTGATCCCATGGGCGCGGCCATCTTCAGCTGGGTGAAAACGGGAGAGCTCAAATCCGAGGGCAGCTCAATCACCGAAGGCATCGGCCAAGGGCGGGTAACCGGAAATCTCGAAGGCGCAAAGATTGATGATGCATTTCGTATACCTGACAAGGAGATGATGCCCGTTTGTTTTGACCTTCTGCTGGAGGAGGGCCTGCTAATGGGGGGATCGAGCGGCATTAACGTCGCCGGCGCAATTCGCCTCGCGAAAGAGCTTGGTCCCGGCAAGACGATCGTAACCATACTCTGCGATTCTGGCTCACGATATCAGTCAAAACTTTACAACCCGGAGTTTCTGACCTCCAAGGGACTACCGTTACCGCCCTGGCTAAAAGCTTAAAGCACGAAAGCTGGCCCACTGTCGCGTCGGCTAGTTAGCGCTAACCTAAGAACGCGAACCGGCTCAGAGCAAAGACAAGCAGACTGGTCCCGCTTAGAAATACCACGCTAACTGAACAAAGATTCCTGCGCCGCTGGAAAGCTGAAGCCCCGGCACACCAGAATCAATCCCTTTGTACTCGGTCCCCGTTTCTCCGAACGGTATGTTGAGCGCGCCAAGGAGCAACATGCTCTCGCTGAGATCTGTTCGCGTCGTTATCTGCACGAGCGCGCTCGTATCTTCAAGGTTCATAAAAAGATTCGGCGTTAACAAAAATAGGGGCGTGATCTCTATCAACGCGCTCAACCCAAGGTAATGTCGGCCGAGATTGAAAACCTCTCCTCGCGCGAAGCGCTGGAGCAAATCGGGATTCAAGGCGAGATGCTCCGGGCCGTAAAAAGCATCGTGCTGACCGAATCCATTGAAGTAATACTCAACGACTGCACTGACATTCTTCCCAACCCATGAAAACACGTGGCTTAGACTGGTCACTGCCGATACGATCGTGTCTCCACTATCCGCATACGTCACCATGAGATCGCCACGCCACAGCGCCTCGCCTACGCTGTGATTGCCCCCGAAACCGATCAGGGTTTCGCCAAAATGCTGCGCCAGCACGAGATCAAATTCGCCGACCCCAATAAAGCCATGGTATTTCGCAGCAAAGGAACTCTGATCCGATTCCACATTTCCGGTCGAGGGATCCCGGCGAAAGACGGTAACACCTTGAAAATCATCCCCGTTCCCCCGTAGATACTGTCCGTAGAACATGTCATCACCCGACTTGTACTCCTTGTCTATTGCAGTCGGATCGAAGGGGTTGAATATATCCATTACCGTATTGAAGATGAGTCCGTTGCCCCAGGTCACCGCCTGACGGCCAAGCCGAAGCACACTCTTGTCCCCGGTGTAACCCACGGAAAACCGATCCAGCCTACTCACGGCCGCCAGCTTGGCCTCATCCTCGTTGATATGAGTGAGCTCAAACAAGCGTCGGTCATCGCTTGGCAAGCGCGGATATAAAACCTGCAGCTGTTCCCCAAACTCTCGGGTGAACTCAATGCTGTCTCCGTAGAACGCCCCGAATTGAGCATCAGCCAACAGGTCCCATCCGTTAGCACGCCAAGCAAGATTGAGGCGCGCATCGAAGCCAAAATCCTCCGCACTGGAGCCAGTTAGAGTCCGAAAGAAACTGTCGTCGGGAAACGCAGTGAAAATTCCTCGGTACTTGGTGTGCCCACCGACATCTAAGGCCGACGATTGCGCTACACAAACCTCATAGTTCAATAACATCAGCACACAGATTAAGCACGACCACCACCCAGTGACACTACGAGGCTTCATGATCAATGTCCTCGACGAGCTTTCCGTCGAGCATTCGAATGAGGCGCTTGGCGTATCCCATCACCATCTGGTCGTGTGTCGCTATGATGAGGGTAGTCCCGTGATTCTCATTTAGCGCGACGAACAACTCCATCAGGTGACCCGCTGTCCTCGAGTCGAGGTTTGCCGTTGGTTCGTCGGCCAGCACAATAGCCGGGTTCGACACGATGGCCCTCGCGACAGCGACTCTCTGCTGCTGACCGCCCGACATTTTTGCCGGCCGCCGATCCTCCAGCCCCGCGAGACCGACTTCTGCGAGGATCTCAGTGGAACGCTGCCTCCGTTCGACCGCCTGTACACCCTGGACCTGCATGACAAACTCTACGTTCTCGCGCGCAGTCAACACGGGAATCAGGTTGTAGGCCTGAAAAACGAAACCGATCTGGTGGAGCCGTATATGCGCCAATTGCCCCTTGGACAGATTGTCGATTCTTTTGCCTGCAACCAATACTTCGCCGCTGTCCGGGCGGTCCAGGCCACCCATCACGTTCAATAGCGTGGTCTTGCCTCCGCCCGAAGGCGAGCGCAGACAAACGAACCCGCCTTTTTTCACCTCGAGGCTCACGCCATCGAGGCCGATGACATCCTCATCACCCTGCTTATAGATCTTTCGGACGTTAACGCAACGGACCGCGTACATGTTTCAGTCCTTTGTTATTGCTTCCACCGGGTGATAACGCGACGCGCACACGGCCGGAAACAGACTGGCAAAAATACCGAGCACAAGTACGACGACTGTCGCCAGCACGACGTCGCTGGCACGCAGAGACGGGGTCAGAACGTTACCGACCCCCATCATCTCCATCCCGTCGCTGACCACCGAAAGATCGATCCCTCCCCTGAGCGGCTGAACGGTTGCCCAGGCTAGGATGTCACCGATCAGGAGACCGATACCGAGAAGGATCAGGGACTCCGCGAGAACCTGTCCCAGAATAACAGCCGGCTTCATCCCCAACGCCATCATTAGCCCGATCTCTCGGACACGCTCGAACACGGCCATTATCAAAGTGTTGACGAGACCGAATGACAGTGCGAGAAAAATGACCACAATCCAGACCAGAACGAACCCGTCCATCACTCCGAGCATGCTGCTGAGATAGCGATTGAGTTCATACCAGGGCAACACCTCGGCCCCATCGCCCACAGCAGCATCAATCCGCTGGTACAACGCCTCAACATCGCGATAGTCAGCTCCGAGAACAGCGATCTCAGAAACCTGGTCACCAATACCGAGCAAAGACTGCAACGTACCGCGCCCAACAAATGCATAGCTTTCCTCTGTCGACGCAACCTGGGCCTCGTAGACTCCGACAATACGGAATCCCCGATCCGCTATCTCATTGTCGGGGTCCTGGGTCATAACGACTACGCGCTTGCCCACCTCAGTACCCAATCTATCGACCAACCGCCTGCCCAGAATCAATCCCACATCCTCGGCACCCTCCAGAAAGCGCCCCTCAGCCATATCGTCCGCAACAAACGAGAGGGGTGCTTCGGTCGCCGGATCTATACCAATGAGTGTCACACCTCGGGAATTGCGCTCACTCATGATGACAGCCGGCACGCGCACCCGGGCGCTCCAGGCCACTACCCCCAAATCATTCAACGCGGCGGCAAGGTTATTGTTCGGTGTTGGAAGCAGATTGTTGATCGTGGGATCGTCACGGAAGCTCGGGTTATGGATCTGAACGTGCCCAGGGAGAGAGCGAATCCCATCGAGGAGCATACCGTCTACCATCCCGCGCATGACCGCGATCATGAAGATCATGCCCCACACCCCCACAACGACGACCGCAAGCGTAATCGCGGTCCGACGAGGATTGCGCCAGAGATTCCGCCAGGCGAGCCTCAAACCTATTGCAATCTCCCCCATCAAGCCGCCCTCATCGCCTGCACCGGACGCAGCCAATGGAGACGCGTGGCCGGATAAACCGCCGCCAAAAGGCTCGCAACGAACACGACAGTCGGACCGATGAAGATCGAAATTGCGTTCAGATCAGGATAGATACGATCCGGAAGGTTGAACTGCAGGGCTATCTCATCCAGACCTGGGTACGTGAAACCATTCACGGTAAACCAATAGGTCACGACGATCCCAGAGAACACGCCCAGCCCCAGCCCTAGCAGACCGATCATCGTCGTCTCCAGCATCACCAGTCGGCCTAACCGACCCGGAGTCAACCCGAGTGATGTGATGATGCCAAACTCCCGGGTTCGCTCCAACACGGACATCAGTTGGGTGTTGAGAACACTGAACGCCACGAGAATGACCAGCACGCCATACATGAACCAGGCGCTCGCGAGATCCGCCTGGATCGCCTGCTGAAGGCCGGGCTGCAGTTCGTTCCAGTGATAGATAGTCAGATCCTCTGTGGCCGGCAGTAGGGCTTGCGCCGCCTGCTGAATCCCGGCTACTGCGGAAAGGTCCGACGCATTTACCACGATGTTGTGACCGGCATCCCCCATGGCAAACGTGTCCTGGAAAAACCGCAACGGCACCTCAGCAAAGGATCGGTCAACTTCGCCCATGCCGCTATCAAATATTCCAACGACGCTGACAATCGCCGCCGCAAAGGAACCGTCGCGTCCGGTTCCTACTAAGGTGAGCTCCTCGCCGATGCCTACTTTTAGATTCCGGGAGAGTCTGGTGCCGATCACGATCTCCGGAGCACTAGAGTCGCCTAAAAAACGCCCCTCGCTGACTAACCCTGGGACAGACGATACACGCGGCTCGAAAGTAGGCTCCACACCTACGATCTGTACACCGTAGGTGCGCTCCTCGCTCGACACCAGTGCGAAAGCGGCCCCGCGTGCCGCCACCGTTTCAACGCCGAGTCCCTCTCGTAATCTAACCGCTAGATTGCGGATCCCAGGAACAACCTGTTGTATACGTTGATCGTCCTTGTATCCCTGATACTGAACCTGGAGGTGTCCGGTAAAGGGCGCCAGGGTATTGTTGATCATCATCCGATACGAACCGAGCTGGATGGAGATCAAGAAGATCAGGAGCAGATTGGAAAATACCATCGCACCAGTTGTCAGCCAGGTGCGCCGGGGCTGACGCCAGATATTTCGCCAGGCGAGACGGAGCGTAATACTCATTCTCGAGGATTACGAAGATTGGACAACGTGAAAAGACTGTCACTCAGCTCGAGGTCAAATTCCATCTCATGTATATAGATCTCTGTCCACTCATCTTCCATCTCGGTCTTGGCCATGCGCTGGTGAACGGCGACCGTACGTCCACCTCGATCATCTATCTCGAGAGTTTCAAGCGATTTAGTAAGTATGTTGTCCTGATCGTAGAAAGCGTGCGTCAGTAAAACGTAGTCGTCGCGGATTCGTAAGACCTCCCGACCCCAAACCACCGCGGCGTCTTCATTAGGGATTGATTCGATCACATAAACGTAATGACCATCCTGTTGGACAGTCTCGATTAAGGTGTGTTCATACTCATCGATAATATCGTCTGACTTGGTGACATCGTTGTTCGAGAAATCCGAGCCCATCCAACTCTGACTCATCATCGAGGAAGGCATCTTGATAACTCTGTTGACCTTCGGCGAGAAACTCCACATGTTGTTCTCGATCGTCAGCGTCGCATTCCCAGCATCCCTGCTTGGCCCGGTCACTCGCACTAGAGAGTCTTCGTTTCCCCGCATCCAACTCCGCATAGATATAGAGCGTTCCCAGTCAGGGCGGTGAATCATCATGGTAAACACGCCCCGCGACGACACCCCCCGCCATTGCTCAATAGCGCTTCGGATGATTTCCCGCGCCTCTTCTTGGGCGAATCCGTCGAGCGGCAGGAACGCCAACAACAGCGCGAGACCCCTATGACTACTCTGACTCATAGCGCGGACCATTCCCAAGGGCTTCCCACGGGCACCCCGATCAGCCAAAAGTGTCCCCCACCAATCAGCGTACCGCAGACAATCAAGCCCGTGAGGGTGACGAGAGGATAAAGACCCTCCCATGGGCTCTTACCGATACGCGCGACTACTCCGTCGCGCCAACTGAAACTCACGATCGACACAGAGCGCACGCCAAGGAACAGTGACAAGCCAATGATCAGAATGCTCACTACCCTCCTTCCCAGTATTCGGTAGCGTCCAACCGAAAAAGGTTAATGTGTCATCGACCAAATCACGAAATTGATACCTAGGCGAAAGGCATCGGCCGCAGGTTCCAAGGGCGAGTAGGACTGGTCATACCAGTCCCAGAAATTCGCCAGATCGTTATTGTGGCCCGCCGCTATAGCAACTTCGCCATCGTCGTTTAACATACCGAAATAAGTAATATTTCCGCCCGGTACGTAGTGGGACATGCCGTTAAGATCCTCCAGAGGAAACACGATCTGGAATAGGCGATGACCCGACTCCAGTCGGATTAAAGGTCTGTCGGGGAAGGCCCGTTGCACCTGGGACCTCATCGTCTCCAGTTGCCAGGAACCATCGAAATCGTCCATCAGCACAAAACCACCGCGGTTGATGAATTCCCTTAGGTTCTCGACCTCCTGCGCGGTGAGCTCCATCTCACCCGGCTCCGACACATAAGCGAAGGGATAGTCGAACACCTCTTCGCTACCGAGTTCGACAATCTTATATGAAGGCACCTCCACATCTATGCGCGTCGACTGATCTATGAATCCGTTGAAATTCTCATCAGAGGACGGATAGTTATGGGACCAACCCATATGCCCGATGTTCCCATTGGTCCCGAAATGCCAGCGAGCAACGATGAGCTCGGTGGCTGGTGGATTGTTCTGCTCAATCCGGTAGCGTCTGTCCCATTGGGCGTCGGCAGTCGTGGCAACCAGGAAACCGAGAAGGGATAACGCAATCGTGATCGAGGTGAAGCGCAACATGAAGTCTTGTCTGACTATGACGCAATGCGGCGGAAAGCATAGCACGGGCCGGTGAGCTTAATCGTTACACAGCCGAACGAGAACTGAATTTGAAAGCAAGAAACGGGTAGCCATCGGATCTGAACCGGCGGATCATTCCCACATGGAAACTGAAACCAATCGAAATCTTGATGCGGATCGACTCTGGAGAGTGGATGGGAAAAACCAGGCAATTCGCTACACCCTAGCAAGGTGCGAACTTGGCTGGCTCCTTGTGGCCGCAACGGAGCAAGGGCTGTGCAATGTCGCCCTGGGTGATGACCGCAACGAGCTATTCCGAACGATGGAAACCCGTTTCCCCGCAGCCACAGTCAACCGGGACGACGAGACACTCAAGGACTGGGTTTCGGAGATCACCCGCTTCGCGAGAACACCGACCTGCGGCATGAGCCTGCCACTCGATGTCTACGGTACGGCCTTTCAGCGCCGGGTCTGGCGCGAACTGCAGGCCATTCCCGCAGGACTGACGAGCAGTTATCAGAAAATTGCTAGCGCCATCGGCAAACCTCAAGCACACCGCGCAGTTGCGAATGCCTGTGGAGCAAACCCGCTGGCGCTGATCATCCCGTGCCACCGGGTGCTGCGCAAAGATGGTCGTTTAGGAGGTTACCGATGGGGCAAGGAACGAAAACGCCGACTACTGGATTGGGAAGCGGAGGGCTGAACTTTAGTCGCTCGCAGCCCCACCAAGCGATGGAAACTATTTGTGATGGGCGCTGGCCGACTCGTTGTAGTCGAGAGAATTTTTAGCCCAATCAATCTAGTCGAAAACTTTGGAGAACGCCTGTTCAAGATCGTTGATGAGGTCATCAGGATGTTCGAGACCCACTGATAAACGGACGGTGCTCTCACTGATCCCCGCTTTGACGAGCTCCTCGGGACTGAAATCTTGCGCAAAATAGAGACTGACCGGAGCAACGAGAGATTCGGTTGAGCCGATGCTCGCGGTGGTAGCGAAGAGTTCGAGTGCATCGATGAAGCGCCACGTTTCCTGCTTGTCCGCTTTCAGATCGAAGCTCAAAACGGCGCCAAAGCCATCCATCTGCTTAGCGGCCAAGCCATGTCCGGGGTCGTTGGTGAGCCCAGGATAATGGACACGCTCCACACGCGCATGGGCATCAAGGAACTGCGCGACAGTGAGCGCCGTATCGGAGTGTCGCCGATATCGAAGATAGTAAGTCTTCAAACCTCGCAGGATCAGATAGGCTGCCCCAGGGTCCAGTGTTGCGCCCATGTTGATTGCCCATGGCTTCAACTTGCTGATGCGATCGTCATCCGCGATAACGATTCCGCCCATTACGTCGCCATGCCCGCTAGCGTACTTGGTCAGGCTGTGAACGTAATAGTCGACCTCAAACTGGCCATGGTTATGGAGCCCACCGAATGTGTTGTCGAGCACTGTTGTCACGCCGTGTTGGCTCGCGAGCCCCACAATCGCTCCGATGTCCGGTACCTGCACCATGGGATTCGTCGGTGCCTCGAATATGAGTAACTTCGTATCCTTCGCCGCCAAGACCTCCGCCAGAGCATCCAAATCATGAACACTGAGCATCGAGTAGTTGATTCCGAACTGCGGAAAGTGCTGCCTGATCATGACCCGGATAGGCCTGTAGGACTCGACGAAGAAAACGACTCGATCGCCAGCGCTAAGATTCGCCAGCGCGGATAACCAAACGGCGCCCATTCCGGTCGAAACACAAACACCGTCGTCTCGACCCTGCAACTCGGAACTTAAAAGCTCCAATTGCCTAGTGGTGGGGTTGGAGTCACGTGTGTAGTCAAAGCCCTCCCGGCGAGCCTGCGGCGTCCTGGCGGCATCGATATCTGGGAAAGTGAACTTCACGGAACGGTAGACGGGATCCACCAAAGACTCGTTGCCCGGCGGAAGCTTTACCCGGGGTTGATGGGTGGCACGGGTTTCTTTCTTCATGCGTCACTGCCCTCAAGTACCTCTATGGAATCTCCAACACGCACGGTCCCCAGTCGGCGCGGAATGAGATTCTGGCCAAACATTACACCCTCCGAGCTACCGCGAAAGCTCTTCAGGGTCCGGATGGGCTCTCCCTCCAGCTCTTTTTCGCCCGTGACAGTATCGATTGTCGTCACGATGCAGCGCGTGCAGGCCCACTCCACGTCGAGTTCCGCCTCCCCCACCCGTATCCGCCGCCAACCATCTTCCGCGAACGCGCGTTCAGCGGTCGCGACCAGATTGGGGCGGAAACGAATCATGGGCAGCGGACGCTCCAATCTCCTGTTGAGCTCAGCCAGTGATGCTTCAGACGTCAGCAACACCGGAGCGCCGTCAGCAAAGCTGACGCTATCCCCAGGCTTTCCGTAGCGGGACTTGATGGGTCGCACATGTTTGTCTTTCATTTGCACCAACTCGCATGGCAAACCAAGCGCCATCGTAAACCACTCATTGAAGCGCTGCCGAGCCACTGTGACATCAATCTGATCGTTCCATATGCGGACCGAACGCTCGAGCCCGTCAGGGAGACTCTCCGGTATTTCCAACGTCTCCTGCTCGCTCGTATGAACGGACCAACCATTAGAATTCCTCTGGACGCGAATAGTCGTCATTCTCGGATGCTCACGTTGTGTCAAGAACCGGCCACCCACGTCGACCAACATATAGCGCCGATCCCAACTCAAGCCGCGCGCCTCCAACGTGGCGCTGTCGACGGACACCCCCGCACAGGACTTGATCGGATACACCCTAATCTCGCTTATACGCGGCATCACGCAAACGTCTCAGGCGTCAACCTTTACCAACGCCTGGTCAAGATCCGCTATTAGATCTTCCACGTCCTCGAGCCCTACCGAGAGGCGAACCAAACCGTCCGTAATGCCGACCCGCTTGCGCTCGGCTTCTTCCACGTCCGCATGAGTCATTGTCACTGGATGTGTGATGAGCGTCTCGACGGAACCGAGATTTTCCGCCAGAGCACACAGCTGAACCGAATCCATCAAAACTTTGCCTGCTTCCACGCCTCCCTTCACCTCGAACCAGAGCATTCCACCAAATCCGGTGGATTGTTTCTTCGCCAGTTCATACTGACCAAAAGACGGGAGGCCCGGATAAGCGACGGCAACAACCTTGGAATGGTTTTCGAGGAACTCGGCAATTGTCTGCGCATTCGCGGACTGTCGGTCCATTCGAACTGACAGAGTTTTTACTCCTTGAAGCGTTAACCAAGCCACCCATGGGGACATGATCACTCCACTAGCGTTCTGGATAAACCGGATGGACTCATCAAGCTCCTCGCTGTTGGCGATCACTGCGCCACCTACGGTCGCGTTGTGTCCGTCGAAGTATTTAGTCGTACTGTGGATGGAGATATCGGCACCAAGCTCCAAGGGACGCTGGTAATACGGTGAAAGGAATGTGTTATCCACCGCATGGGGTATCCCACTAGCCCGTGCAATATCGGAAACAGCCTGGATATCTGTGAGCTTCAAAGTTGGGTTGGCAGGTGTTTCCGTCAGGATAAGCCGAGTGTTGTCCTGAACCGCAGCTTTCACCGCTTTTGGATCGGCTGAATCCGCAAATGTAAAACTAACGCCAAAACGTTGGTACACCTTTGTACAAAGACGGTAGGTCCCCCCATACGCCACGTCAGAAATGACAGCGTGATCACCGGCACTGAGGCAAGCTTGCAACACCGCCTGGATAGCGGCCATGCCCGTCGAATAACACGTGCAGTCGTGTCCGTTTTCAAGTAACGCTAGCTTCTCTTCAAGAGCCCGAACGGTTGGATTTGCGCTCCGAGAGTAGGAATATCCCTTGGAAAGATACTCGTCCACCGACTCCTGAACGAAAGTTGTCGACTGATACACAGGCGTCAGAATTGAACCCGTCTCGGGGTCCGGCTTCACACCCGCGTGAATTAATTCTGTTGTGAAGCCCATAGCTTCCACTCCTAGCGTTTCAATTACGCAAAAAAAAACCCGCCAGCTTTCGCTAAACAGGTTTCTTAGGCCCTCTTTAGCTGAATTTATTACACGCCCGCAAGCTGGTTCAAATCGGCGTAGAAACAA
>CAYLKA010000065.1:0-13946 GCA_964384125.1 uncultured Gammaproteobacteria bacterium
CCACATTAGAGCTCGAAAAGCGTGAAGCCGGCGACCGATAGCGTTATAGAAGCTGAGCATGATGAGGATGCAGACGGTCAGCCCCTGGAAGTGGTGTGATCAACCTTCAAATCATCCTCCTCGCTCGGACCTACCGGAACCGCCACCATGATCATTTGCGGAAACAGATAGAGCATAAGCAGGTTAAGAAGCAGTTACTCGACTTCGGCTTTTCTGAGCGCAAACCCTCTCAGCTGCGCTTGCTCAATTTCCAGGCTGCGATCTAAGGGATCGCCCATTACTGGATCCGCTGCCAACGTTTTGGCGCTGCCGCAAACGCCGTCGGGGCACCCGGGGATTGCCGTGTCTCACAGTGCCCCGATGCGCTCTGCGAGGTTTGACCCTATGATACGCAGCGCTTCTTGAAGCTGGTTGTCGTCACTGGGCAAGATATCGCTGCCTGGACCAAGATACTGCTGCGCCGGGTTATGTGCGGAGACCACGAAATCGGGTTCGATTCCCTTCCCGTTGATGGAGCGCCCAGAAGGAGTGAAATAGTTTGAGGTGGTCAGTTTGAGAGCCCGGCCATCTGAAAGCGGCATGACAGTCTGAACCGAGCCCTTCCCAAAAGTCTGCTCGCCAACAAGATGTGCACGTCGATGGTCCTTTAAGGCTCCTGCCACGATCTCCGAAGCGGAAGCCGATCCGCGGTTGACGAGGACGGCGACCTGTAAGCCCGAGAAGAGATCACCGGGATTCGCGTGTTCTTCGAACCGCGCATCTCGCACGCGTCCCTTTCCACGCACGATGAGCCCGTGGTCGAGGAACGAATCTGCCACGTCAATCGCGGCGTCCAGAACACCACCGGGATTGTTACGGAGATCGAGGACCACCCCCCTTAGATCATGCTCATCAACGATCGCCTCCGCGGCGTCCTCCAATTCCTTACCTGTGGTATCGGCGAAGCCTGTGAGTCGAATATAGGCGTAACCTTCACCCAAATACTCGGCTCTAACGGTTTTGACGTGGATCTCCGACCGGGTAAGCGCGAACCGCAATAGCGCCTGCGATCCATCACGCATGACATCGAGTATCACGAGCGTCCCAGGTTGCCCGCGCATCCTGTTGACAGTCGCTTCGGTGTTCTCCTTGTCGACGGGAACATCATCCACGGAAACCACGACGTCACCCGGAAGGATGCCCGCACGATGTGCAGGCGTGTCGTCTAAGGGCGCTACTACCCTCACCTCACCCTCTTCGAGGCTGATGTCGAGTCCGACTCCAGCGTACTGCCCGGTGGTGTTGATCCGAATGTTCTCGTAATCGTCCTCGCCGAGCAGCCTGGAATGATTATCCAGGTCTTGGAGGATCCCCTCGACAGCGTTGTCGATGAGCACGTCCTCGTCCAGCGGGTCGACATACTCTTCCCGGATTCGCTCTATCACCTCGGCCAGGAACTTGGCTTGCTCCCTAGACTCGCTCCCACCCGCTATCTCGCCGCGCACGTGCCGGTCGGTCAGCAAATAGCTCCCCACGGACACGGTGAGCCCGAGACTGGAACCGACTAGTAGAATCAGAATAGCCCTGACTTTCAAAGACATAGGCTAAAAAGGCCCTTTGGATTAGGACTCAGCACCTTAGCATAGGCAGGAGGGTCGTTGAATACAGCGTCAGCTTAAACCCTCACGGCTGAGGAACCGGCCTCATCCACGGACGGGGATCAATCGTTTGACCATCTCGACGGATCTCGAAATACAACGAATTTTGAGCCTGCCCTCCCGAATCCCCTACCTGCGCGATAACTTCTCCCGGTACCACCCACTCTCCAGGCTCCTTCAGGATGGCTTCGTTGTATCCGTAAAGGCTCATGTAGCCCTCCCCGTGATCAACGATGACCAGTAAGCCGAGGCCGGGCAACCAGTCCGCGTACGCCACACGACCATGATAAACCGCGCTGACGAGGGTGCCCGCCGGGGCCGCCACGACAAAACCGTTCCATTTAATCTGACCATCCCCACGCTCATCACCATAACTATTAATCAGCTCCCCCCGAACGGGCCAGGGTAGGTTGCCGCTGGTGCTTCCAAAGCGTGCGTCTGAATCGACGGGAAACTCCTCAAACAATTCTTCGAGCTCCGCAACGAGCTGAGCGAGTCTATCTTCCTCCTCACGCAGCCGCTGGACCTCATTACCAGCTTGTTCGATGCTTTGCTCTATTCTCGTGATCAGCGTTCGGCGCTCGGCGCGAGCACGGCCGAGCGTTTCAAGCTCTCTCGTTTGCGCTGACTCCAAATCGGCGAACTCTCTTGCCGCACGCTCGCTGGCGCGCCCCAAATCGGCCAAAGTCGCTATCTCGGCGCCAACCGCCCGCACCCGTTCGCTTCGGGCCCTATTCAGGTAGTCGTAATAGACCATCATTCGCCCGAGACGGGCAGGATCTTCCTGGTTAAGCATTAGCTTCAGCACTTCCTGATCGCCTACCAGGTAGCTTGCACGAACCTGCTCAACCAATGCTTGCCGCTCGCCCGCAAGGCGCTCTCGCGCCGCCAGCGTCTCTTGCTCCAGCGTCCGGGACCGAGCACGCTGAGCTTCAAGCCCCTCACGGATCACTCCCAGCTCACTGGCACTCGCCGAGATCTCGGCCTCGGCTGCCCTCAGCGCACGATAGCCCGCATCCCGCTCGACATACTGCCTTGTGAGACGCTGTTCGAGGGCGTTGATCTCCTCGCGGACCGCCTCCAGTGCCGCCTCCTCCGAGCGCTGAGCCGCCGTCGGTGCCAGCAGGCCCGCCCACAAGAGGAAACAAACCACAGATTTCAGCTGGATTCGATCGCCTTTTCGGATCATGACACTAAGAAGTCTAGCTTGAGAATCGCCGCATTGCGCGGCTGCTATAATGCCGCGCCGCGGGGGCGCGGCGTCCCGGCGGAGAGAATTGATGGACCAGCTGGTCGAGTTTGCAGACAACAACAGACTACTCGTTCTCGCGTTGCTTGCTTCGTGGGCTGCCGTCATGTTCTATGAGTTCAGGCTCAAGGGCGCAACCGTTTCCCAAATCTCGACCGCGGACGCTGTGCGCATCATCAACAAAGGCGCTCTAATCATAGATGTACGTCCCAACGACGCGTACGACACCGGCCACATTGTAAATTCCAAGAACATAACCCTCGAAGCCGTTGAGGCAGACCAGAATGTCCACAAGAAGAAGGATAAACCGTTGCTCACAATCTGCGAGAACGGGATGAGTTCTGGCAAGGCAGCCAACCTCCTACGCAAAGCAGGCTTCGGAAGCGTGTTCAGCCTTAAGGGCGGACTGAGACAGTGGCGCAGTGAAAATCTGCCACTGGTCAAATGAGCAAACGGGACCCGAGCGCTAGCCAGGTTGTAGTCTATTCTTCTCCTTACTGTGGATATTGCGTGGCTGCAAAACGGCTCCTTCGAAGCAAGGGTGCGGATTTCCTTGAGATCAACGTCGTCTCAGGCCCGGAGCGACGACGAGAGATGCTTGAATTGACTGGGCAAAAAACGGTCCCGCAGATCCTTATAAGCGGGCGACACGTCGGAGGCTACACTGAGCTGGACGAGTTGGAGACCAAGGGGAAACTGGACGCGCTACTGGCAGAAGAGGCCTGACGCGATTACGATCAAGTGCAGATCCTGAGTAGATCAGGAGAACACAGGAAGCGAGAACATCATGGCGGAAGAAAAATCTGCGGACGGCTCCAACAAGCAACTCGTGCTGCAGAAAGTTTATATTAAGGATCTCTCATTCGAGTCACCCCTAGCGCCCGAGATATTCAGGGGCGGCAACGTGGCCCCCCAGACTCAGCTGAACATTAAGTCCGGCGCGAAGGAGGTAGCAACCGAAACTCAAGAGATCACGCTCACGTTAACCGTAGAAGCCAAGGACGACGACCAGACGCTATTCTTAGTAGAACTCGAGCAGGCCGGCGTCTTCCTCATGCAGGGCTATACCGATGAGGAACGGCAGATGCTCATTGGGAGTTACTGCCCAGGCGCGCTATATCCCTTCGCCCGAGAGGCTATCTCAGACATAGTGACCCGCGGTGGTTTTCCTCAGCTGTTGCTGCAACCGATTAATTTCGATTCCCTCTATGCTCAGGCGGTCCAAGAACGTCGCCAGGGCACCGATGGAGAGGGCGCGCCACCCCCTAAGGACACGCACTAGGCCGATTCGATCAATACCGCTAATCGCATCGCAGTACTAGGATCCGGTTCCTGGGGCACTGCACTTGCCATTCAATTCGCTAGCACGGGTCGCCCAACAGTCATGTGGGGAATTGAGGTGGGCGAAATCAAGGCTATGGCGCACGCACGCCGCAATATCACCTATCTGCCGGAAGCAAACTTTCCAGATGAGCTAGAGGTTACAACTGAGCTGGATGAGGCGCTCGAGGATGCCGAGGACGTCCTGATCGCCGTTCCGAGTCACGCTTTTAGGGAAACGTTGCAGCGCCTCAAAGCCTCGCGGTCACCGGTACGACACCTGACGTGGGCAACTAAGGGGTTCGAGACGGACTCGGGCTTACTCCCACATCAGGTCGCAGCAGAAGTGCTCGATCCTAATCTGCCCACTGCTGTCATTTCTGGCCCTACGTTCGCAGCCGAGGTGGCGGCAGGCTTGCCGAGCGCTGTTTCGATCGCTTCCACCGACAAAAACAACGCGCGCAGGCTTGCGGAGGCCATCAGCACTGAGACGTTCCGCGCGTATACCGCCAAGGATATCGTAGGAGTCGAGGTGGGCGGTGCTACCAAGAATGTTCTGGCTATTGGCGCTGGAATCTCGGACGGCCTTGGCTTTGGCGCAAATACGCGCATCGCCTTGGTGACGCGCGGCCTGATGGAGATAACCCAACTCGGCCTCGCGTTAGGCGCAGAGAAGGATACGTTCATGGGGCTATCTGGAATGGGCGACCTCGTGCTCACCTGCACAGATAATCAATCTCGAAATCGTCGATTTGGACTCAGTCTCGCAAAAGGCGCCAGCGTCGAGGAGGCGCGCAACGCAATCGGGCAGGTAGTGGAGGGCTACTACGCGGCCAAGGCAGTTTACAAAGTCGCGACGCGACTCAAGGTCGAGATGCCGATCGTCGAGCAGATCTACAGGGTCATCTGCGAGGGCGTCGCACCGCGCGAGGCCGTCGCCACTCTGTTGCGCCGCCCCCTGACACCAGAATAGAAGAAGTGCGTCGCCGTACGCCAACGACCTCAAAGTTAGACAGATTTAGGCTGCGATTGCCCTTGTTAGCTAGGGATTTCGAGTTAGTAGCAACTCAAAACAACCACAACAATGCTCTATGGTCTTAACCATCTCGCTTCGACATAATGGCGAAATCGCAATACGGAAATTCTCACCAAAATGAGCGAACGCCTCGCCCTTGAATTCTGCGGTTTGAGGCTATCTTCTCCTGTCGTACTTTTATCGGGGTGTGTTGGCTTCGGTGAGGAATACACCCGAATCGAGGAATTTTCGAATCGTGACGTGGGTGCCATCGTACTCAAAGGTACGACGTACGAGCCACGTTTAGGCAACCCAGCGCACCGTGTGTGGGAAACTCCATCAGGCATGTTGAATGCCATCGGCCTACAGAATCCCGGGGTCGAGAAGGTCGTCAACGAGATCCTACCTAAATTGGACTACACCGAAACCCGTTTTTTCGCCAACGTTTGCGGATCAACTCTCGAGGAGTATGCAAAGGTCACGCAACGATTTGACGACTCCCCCATTGACGCAATGGAGATCAATATCTCCTGCCCTAATGTCAAAGAGGGCGGCGTCGCTTTCGGAAACTGTCCGGACATGTCTGCACGCGTCATTGAAGCCTGCCGAGCGGTCACGGACAAGCCCTTGATAGCGAAGTTATCTCCCAACCAGACAGATATTGCTGCCAACGCGAAGGCCTGTATTGAAGCCGGATCGAATGCCCTGGCCGTAATCAACACCATAATGGGAATGGCAATCGACATCGAGGCACAACGACCCATCATTGGCAATGTTCAGGGCGGTCTCTCCGGACCAGCAATCCGGCCCATTGCGCTTCTCAAGGTACATCAGGTCCACGAAGTCGCAGACCCACACGATGTGCCGATCATCGGGCAAGGAGGCATGCATACCGCGCAGGACGCCATCGAGTTTCTCTTGGCCGGTGCGACCACGGTGGGACTGGGCACTGCGCTCTTCTACGACCCAATGGCCGCTAAGTCGATCAACTCGGGAATAGACGCCTATCTGCAACGTCGTGGCGTGAGCTCCGTAGCAGACCTGATCGGCCGCCTGGATTTGAGTGGAACACGGGACATTTCAGCGAGCGGCTGAGACCTCTAGCGCATATGGAGTTCCACGACGTCCGCGTCCGAGAGCGGATGTTCAGGCCCTACTTGCTGACCGTCGAAAACCCCAGAACCCCAGGCCCGCGCATACTTAAGTGACCCCGCAATGTCTTTGTGAACCAGTCGGGCAACATCCGAAACGGTCGCCCCGCGGCGCACAGTGAACGGCCGATCCATTTCAGCCAGTTTTCCCGGAGTCTTGGTATAGACGCGCACGATCTCCAAACCTTCAAAAAGCAGAGGTCCGACGCGATCAAGACCCTCTCCGTTAACTGTCGAGGTAGACAGGTTGGGGAAACGCACCCCAAGGAGTTCCTTGAGGATAGTCACCTCCTCAGGGTCAGAGTTCAGGTCGATTTTGTTGGCGACCAGGAGCGTCGGAAGATAGGAGCGAAAGGGGTCGAGCTCATCTTCCTCCACGCTGACTGGGCCGATATCGAGACCGGGCCATCGCTCGATCAGGGAGATCTTCTTCTCTTCCAAAAGTGCCAGAATCGCCTCCACGTGATCTGTGCATTCCGGATCGGAGATATCCAACACCAGCAAGGCAGCGTCGGCCGGCTGCAACGCGTTAACAAACCAGCTTTCCATGTAATCGGTCGAGACGGGTGGCAGATCGACAAGTTGGAAATTCACGTCCTCGAACGTCAACATCCCCGGCATGGGCTCATGTGTAGTATGCGGATAGGGACCTGCGATTGCCCGGGATCCAGTCAGTTTACTGTGGAGAGTGGATTTTCCAGAGTTTGGCGGCCCGATGAGCGCGATTTGCGCCGCTCCCTCCGATCGCACGCTATGGACAGGACCCGACCGAGTGGCTCCCTTTTTAGGCCCTGACAACTCCTCCGTCAGCTGCTTTACGCGGCTCTTGATGTCCGCCTGCAGGTGCTCAGTTCCCTTGTGTTTCGGGATCGTGCGGAGCATCTCCTTCAGGCGCGCAAGGCGCTCTTGCTCATCCCGGGCACTGCGAAACGCTTGCTCAGCTTTCTTGTACTCTGGACTAAGGTTCGCGGGCATGATGTCCTCTTATCACGTAATTATGCACCAGTCGTTTGCCCACGACTTGCCGGGCGCCGCGCTCTGGTGTATCAGACCCAAAGAGATACCACCCGAGTTAAGCTTTGAGCATTCATCCAACAGCAATCGTCTCAGCAGAAGCGACCGTCTCACCGCAGGCGGAAATCGGACCTTACGTGGTTATAACCGGCAGTGTTCGAATAGGTCCAGACACCATAGTGGAGTCACACGCGCGACTTGGCAGTCCTCATGGGAAAGTTGTGGTGGGCGCCCACAATCTCATCCAGGCTGGTGCGACGTTGGGCGGGCCACCTCAAGATTGGAGCTACAAAGACGGGCAGACCAAGCTCATCATCGGGGACCACAACCGGGTCGGCGAAGGCGCTTCTGTGAACCTCGGCAGCGAGAAAGGCGGTGGGATCACCCGAGTGGGGAACCGTGTATTCGTCATGGCGAACGCTCACATCGGTCATGATTGCCAGGTCGGAGATGACGTTGTCTTGACAAACCTTACGCAACTCGCCGGTCATGTCGTGGTGGAACCGAGCGTGACCCTTGGCGGTGGGGTCATCGTCACGCAATTTGTTCGGCTGGGCACGTCATCGTTCCTGGCTGCCGGCGCCCTTGTCAACAAGGACATTCTTCCTTACACCATAGCCGAGGGTAACTGGGCGGTACCGAAGGCTCTAAACAAAGTCGGTCTGAAGCGTGCGGGGCTCTCCGAGGCAGAGCTCCAAAACCTCGATCGTGCCGTGAGACTCCTTTTGAAGCGTTCACTGACCGTACGCGAGGCCCTAGAGAAGATCGGCGCCCTTTGCGAAGCTGACGAGCACATCAAGCATTTAACACGCTTCGTCTCCTCATCTAATAAAGGGGTCGCTCGCGGATGAGTACCGTGCGAGTAGCCGTCGTTGGAACCGGTCACCTCGGGGGCTTCCACGCAGAGAAGTACGCGCAGCTTCCGAACGCCGATCTGGTCGCCGTCTGCGATCTGGATCCAAACATTGGCAAGGCAGTCGCAAGCACCCATGGTGCAGCTTTCACAGTCGACTACAGGGAGCTCATTGGCAAGACTGATGCTGTAACTATCGCTACCGACACGTCTGTGCACTTCGAGGTCGCTCGCTTCTTTCTGGAGAACAGGGTTCATGTGCTGGTGGAGAAACCCATGACGACTACCAGTGCCGAAGGACGCATATTGACCGATCTCGCAGAACGAAATGATCTCCGGTTGCAGGTGGGCCATGTGGAGCGTTTCAACCCCGCGTTCCTGTCGGCTCGCGAACGGCTCGGGACTGTGCAGTTTATTGAGTGCCATCGCCTCGCACCGTTCAAGGATCGCGGTGCGGACGTTAACGTCGTTCTAGACTTAATGATTCATGACCTAGATGTCATTCTCTCTTTAGTGTCAGGCACGCCTAGCAGTGTCTCAGCCGTTGGAATCCCCGTATTGACCAAAACGGCTGACATCGCAAACGCCCGGATCGAATTCGACACGGGAGCGATTGCCAATGTCACGGCGTCGCGAGTCTCCACGAGCACACAGCGAAAATTCCGCGTCTTCCACGAAGACCAGTACTTGTCCATGGACTTTGGAGGGGGCGAGGTCCGATTGGTAACCCATGACTCGACGCACGGTTCGGGACAACTTGCGTTACAAGAACAGAAGTGGAGCCTCCAAAAGGGCGACGCACTGCTTGCAGAAACCAAGGCCTTCATAAGTGCCATAGAGGCCAATTCCCCCTGCCAGGTCACAGGTTACGACGGGGTTGCCGCACTGGAGTTGGCCGAGAGCATCATCACGGACATGCAAGCGCGCGCCCTTTAACACGTCGGCGCCGAAAGGCACCCACCGTCTCAGGAGGGATCCAGGCCGAGCTCTTTTATCTTCCGGGTCAGCGTGTTCCGACCCCAACCCAGCAACCTAGCCGCTTCGAGACGTTTTCCATCTGAGCGGCGGAGCGCCGCCTCGATTAGGGTCCGCTCGAAAGCCGGTAGAGCTTCCGACAACAGCGGGCTCTGAGGGGAAACAGATAGTCGGCCTTCGGCCCACTCCGCCAGCCCAACCGTCCAGTCCGCCTTAGGGTCCAGCGCGGTACCGCCCAAGTCCGCGGGAAAATCCGTCACCGTAATCTCTGAGCCGGCCGCCGTAACCGTGAGGCGCCTACATATGTTCACGAGCTCGCGCACATTGCCTGGCCAATCGTAATCCTGCATGAGCACGACTGCCTCCGAGCTAAGCGACTTAGGCGGAACATCCAGCTCAGCGGCTGCCTCACTTAGATAAACATCGGCGAGTGCCTTGATATCCTCTTTGCGCGCACGAAGCGGGGGTATATCTACACGCATCACGTTGAGCCTGTGAAACAAATCCTCCCGGAAGTTACCTGAGGTGACGGCTGAGCCAAGATCCTGATGTGTCGCCGCAATCACGCGCACATTGACACGGACCGAGGTCTGCCCACCAACTCGAAAGAACTCACTCTCCGCAAGCACGCGCAAGAGGCGCGTCTGCAACTCCGTCGACATGTCACCGATCTCGTCAAGAAAGAGAGTTCCCCCATCTGCCTGTTCAAACCGACCTATCCGACGCTCGTTCGCCCCTGTGAAAGAGCCCTTTTCGTGCCCGAACAACTCCGATTCCAAGAGGTCGGGCGTTATGGCGGATGTGTTAAGGGCCACAAAGGGTCGATCGGCTCGCGGGGAGTTCTCATGCAGCGCTCTAGCCACCAGCTCTTTGCCGGTTCCCGACTCCCCCATGATGAGCACCGTCATGCTGGAGCGGGACAGCCTACCAATCGCGCGAAAGACCTCCTGCATCGCTGGTGCCTGGCCGATGATGCGTGGAGCACTCGCCATGGGCTCCCGCGTAGCCAAACCCGCCCGCTGACGTGCAGCTTTGGAGACAAGCCCCACAGCCTCGTCGATGTCGAACGGCTTAGGCAGATACTCGAAGGCGCCTCCCTGATAAGCCGCTACCGCACTATCCAGATCCGAATAGGCGGTGATGACGATGACGGGGATCTCGCCGTTGTGCAAACTCAACTGCTCCATAAGCTCTAAACCAGTCATATCCGGCATTCGAATGTCCGTGACTATCACGTCAGGCTTCTCTCGTTTCAGTGCGCGGAAAAACATATCTCCCGACTCGAAGCATCGCGGTACCATCTGCGCCTGTTTCAGCGCCTGCTCCAAAACCCAGCGCACAGACTCGTCGTCATCAACAACCCACACCGACAGACCGGGTGTCAACATCACGGGCGGCTCCCAACCGGAATCATCGCGGGCAACAACATCCTGAAAATCGTCGTCCCAGGCAGGCTAGTGAACTCGATGAGACCGCCGTTTCGGCTGACGAGATCCTGCGAAATGGTCAGCCCGAGGCCTGTCCCGGTGGGACGCCCTGTGACCAAGGGATAAAAGATCGTCTCCCGAAGCTCATCCGGGATCCCCGGACCACTGTCCTCCACTTCGGCGCACAAGATCACTCGGTGCTTCTCACCTCCGAGCGTGTAATTGTTGAGCACTCGCGTTCTGAAGACTAGCTGACCTCTTGCGCCGATGGCTTGAAGGCCATTCTTGGCGAGATTCAAAAAAGCCTGTATCAACTGATCGCGATCTGCGGCAATGAGCGGTAGGCTGGGATCGTAGTCGCGCGTTAACTCGACGCCCTCGGACATCTCTGCAGTGATCAGTTTTGCGACATGCTCGGTAACCTCGTGTAGATTAAAGTCCTCTGTTTTCGGCTGTCCGCCCGCTTGGAGGATTCCGTCTACCAAAGACGCTAGACGGTCCGCCTCTTCGATGATCACCCTTGTATATTCCTGCAATTCCGCATTGGGCAATTGCCTCGCGAGAAGCTGCGCGGCACCCCGCAGGCCGCCCAAGGGGTTTTTTACCTCGTGAGCCAGCTGCTTAATGATGCGCTGGCTCACGCGGCGTTGGGCTACTAGCTCGGCTTCGCGCCGAATCTGACGGTCGCGTTCAGTGTCGAATAACTCCAGTAGGAGCCGCCCATCCCGGCCCTCCAGAGGTGCAGCACGGCAATCCAACAAGGTCTCCCGCTCTCCCACGCGTGCGGCAACCTCCCGAACACCGCACGTGAGCCCCGTCTCCACCGCGCGACGACACAAAGCAACCAACTCGTCCGGCGGCGTAAAAAAATCCCGAATTGGTCTGTCTACTGCCTGACGCCGGCTGACGCCGAGAAGATTCTCCGCTGCGGTATTCAGGTCCAGTACCTTCAGCGCGGAGTCTAAAACCACGACCGCCGTCGTGAGTCCCTGGAGAATTCGGTCCGAATCGGGTGCCCTTCGCGTTCCGACCGACTGTGATCCGCCCGCCGACCCTGAGGAGGCTCGCTCAGTAGTGACAGCTTTTTGCGTCGTTACAGACTCAATCCGCCGGCGGACGGTTCGCTTGACCGTATCTTTGCGGGTTTGATCTCGAGAACCGCATCCACCGACCCGTCCTTGCGCCAAACCATCTCTTGTGGGCTGGGCTGGAACATGTTGAATGCCTAATAGCCCACCGCAGGGCCCAACTCGACGCCAGCCGCGGTCTACAGCATGGAGATCAGAATGAGCCACTTATACATGCCCCAAGCTTTGCACCACGTTTTTTTATTAAGTCTGCCTAGTTTCCAGCCCGTTCAGAGGCTGTAATACATGGCGAACTCGACCGGATGTGTCGTTTTCCTTAGTCTCGTCACATCAGCAGATTTGAGTTCAATATAGGCATCGATACAGTCGCTTGTTAGCACATCGCCTGTCGTTAAAAAGTCTCTATCAGCATCGAGCGCGTTTAGCGCCTCTTCAAAAGAAAAGGCGACCGTCGGTAGCGAACGCTCGTTGGCTTCTGCTAAAGCAAATAGATCATCGTCCGCAGCGTCACCGGGATGTATCTTATTTTGTATGCCATCCAACCCAGCCATAAGCATGGCAGTGAAGCCGAAGTAGGGATTCATAGTTGAATCTGGGAAACGAACCTCTATTCGGCTCGCCTTAGGATTCGCTACATATGGAACCCGAATGGAGGCAGAGCGGTTACGTGCCGAATAAGCTAAAAACGTTGGCGCCTCAAATCCAGGAACAAGCCGTTTGTAGCTATTGGTAGATGCGTTAGTGAAAGCGTTTATCGCTCTTGCATGCTTTAAAACACCACCAATGTAGAACAATGCTGTCTCTGATAACCCACTGTACGCATCGCCACTAAACAGATTTTTTCCACCCTTTACCAACGACTGATGAACATGGGCACCATTTCCATTGTCATCTACCAAGGGCTTGGGCATGAACGTCGCTGTTTTTCCATATGAATGAGCAACATTCATAACTACGTACTTTAGAATTTGGACAGCGTCCGCTTTTTTTACAAGGCTGTCGAAAAGCACCCCAATCTCTGCTTGCCCGGCAGTTGCTACCTCGTGGTGATGAACCTCTGTGGTAAGACCCATTTCTTCGAGCGCCAGACACATCGCTGATCGGAGATCGTGCATTGAGTCAACTGGGGGTACGGGAAAGTAGCCTCCTTTCACGCCGGGCCGATGACCGATATTGCCGTCCTCGTAGTCCTTGCCGGAGTGCCAGGCCCCTTCCATAGACTCAACAGCATAGGATGCCCCCTGCATACTGTCGTCCCAACGAACATCATCAAACACAAAAAACTCATTCTCAGGGCCAAAAAAAGCATCATCAGCAATACCAGTAGAACGCATGTATGCTTCAGCACGCTTTGCCGCCGATCGCGGGCAGCGCTCATATCCCTCCATGGTCATGGGTTCCACAACATCACAGCGTAAATTTACAGTGGACTCCTCAGAGAAAATATCCATCACAGCGGTGGGCGTATCGGGCATTAAAATCATGTCCGACTCATGGATAGGCTTCCATCCATTGATGGAAGAGCCATCAAACATTTTTCCTGCTTTAAAAAACTCTTTATCAATGACATGGCTGGGAACGGTGACATGCTGTTCCTTCCCTCGCGTGTCAGTGAAACGCAGGTCTATGAACTTAACGTTCTTTTCCTTAATTTCTTTGAGAATATCCGCAGACGACATCGCTTTCCTCTATCGGTATCCGTTGTCTAGAAAACTTTCTCAGATTCTAATTATTAGAAAATGCCTACCTTTTTTGATCTAAATTGCACTAATGCTATACCCCAGACTCCTTGGTGGTTTTGACAATTGCTGCGGAAACCTTATAAGGATCTGCGTTAGATGCCGGTCTGCGATCTTCTAACCGTCCTTTCCAGCCTTCATCGACGGTTCCCACAGGGATCCGAATAGATGCGCCCCTATCAGATACTCCGTAGCTGAACTCGTTGATTGACTGCGTTTCATGCAATCCAGTTAGACGTTGGTCGTTATCTGCCCCATAAACACTTATATGCCTTTCAATGTTTTTTCCAAACTCTTTGCAAATTTTATGAAAAACTTTTTCGTCTCCAGACTCGCGCATTACAGCATTAGAAAAATTTGCGTGCATTCCCGATCCATTCCAATCTGTTGGTCCGAGTGGTTTGGGATGCCATTCTATTGCAAAGCCATGTTTTTCTGCTGTCCGCTCAAGTAGATACCGTGCTACCCATGTTTCGTC
>CAYLKA010000066.1:0-13751 GCA_964384125.1 uncultured Gammaproteobacteria bacterium
CTACGAAGAGATAATCATGATTGATGGGTGAGTCCGGTAGCAGAAATCTCTTGCCGTTCGGTCCCGTGACCTTGACTTCGTCCCCAGGGCCTAGATCACAGATGTAATTGCTGCAGACGCCCAGAAAAAGGCTGTGGTCGTCGGGATCGTCGGTCTTCTTCTGGGGGGTGCGTTCGTCGATGGTGCGTTTCGTCGTCGTCGAGATTACCTTGCCTGCACCATCCTCGCCGTCACTCGGGCAGGCGATGGAATACAGTCTTACCTTGTGGGGCTTGCCTCGTTCGTCGAGACCGGGCGCCAGGATCCCAAAAGCCTGTCCGACGAGGCAGCGGCCTTCGAGCGGTGTGCCACTGATATCGATCTCGGTGTGCCTGACGAAGCTGGCGGACTTGCCTTTAAGGCAGGAATCATTGGAAACGATACGCCCTATCACCGGTGCTGATACGGGGGCGATGCCGAGTTCTGCCTCGGGTAGGGGAAGTGTGTAGGGGGTGGAATCTTCGGTCATGGGGGGCGATGTTAGCAGGTGCGGGCTAGCTGGAGAAACGGTGGTTGAACTCGGGAATCTGAGCGGTATGCTTGACAAGTTCGCTAAGCTTGGCCCGCGCAGGGGAACGGATGTAACCCTCGGCTGTCTTCCAGGGAGTGCACGACGCGGATGACGACCTCATCCTTGAACTCAAAAAGGTGGGTAGCGAGGTGAGCCAGTATGCGGTGGAGCCGCGAGCCATGCGCTTGAAGAATAGCGCACCCGCTTCGTGTAATCTCACGGCTGACCGCGTATGCTCCGCACCCGGTCCAGCACCGAGAACGATATGGTTAGTATAGGAAAGGAACAGGCGCCCACGCGCCAGCCACAACAATCGAGCTATACGCGCGAGGAGCTGCTTACATCTGGTACCGAGGGTATCTTTGGTTCGGGTAATGCAAGGTTGCCTACGCCGAATATGCTCATGTTCGACCGGATAACGCGTATTGATGCCGCTGGCGGGCAGTTCCAGAAGGGTGAAGTCATCGCAGAGCTCGACATCGTTCCGGATCTTTGGTTTTTCGATTGTCACTTCAAGGGGGACCCCGTTATGCCCGGCTGCCTAGGCCTAGATGCCATGTGGCAGATCGTAGGGTTCTGGCTGGCGTGGGCGGGCGCTGTCGGTAGGGGCCGAGCTCTAGGTGTTGGTGAAGTGAAGTTTAAGGGCCAGGTTTTGCCCGACAGTAAGCTTGTTCGCTACCACGTTGAGATGAAACGGGTAATCAAGAGCAAGATTGTCGTGGGTTTTGGGGACGCAACGATGGATGTGGACGGTCGCACGATCTACCATGCGACGAACTTGCGTGTGGGTCTGTTTACTTCGACTGAGGGTTTCTAGCCTTCACCCTTGCAAAGTGAAAGAGGAGGCTGCCCCCTCTTTCGATCTCCACTCTACATATGGTGCTTCGAATCTACCGGCCGCATGAGGGCGTTTGACAGTAGCGCAACGGCAAGCAAAGCCGCCATCAAGTACATGGTTGTGTTGTAGAGGCTACTGGTCGGGTCGATCGTGCCAGCAGGCGCAATTTCCATTAGATTGGCGATGGTGACGGTGTTTTGGTCGACAAGCGTCTGCAGTTGGTCCAGTCCGGCGCCGAAAGTGGCCTGGAAAGCCGCCGGATCCACCGTCGTAGCAAGATCATTGATCGCCGTGGCGCTTGCGCTATCCCGCAGAGAAGTGATCGCCAGCGGACCTAGGACGCCGGCCGTACTCCACGCTGTGAGGAGCCTTCCGTGGATGCCGCCGACGTATCGGGTCCCGAAGATGTCGGCGAGATAGGCCGGAATTGTGGCAAAACCGCCGCCATACATGGTGAAGATGATCATGGTGACCGCATAGAAGTAGATCAGCCAGAGTACAGCGGGCGACACGCTCACTTGATAAGCCGTATAGGGAATTGAAACGTAGAGCGCGATGCCCAGTGCGAAGAAGATCCAATACGTTGTGCGTCGGCCGATGAAGTCCGAAGTGCTCGCCCAGAAAAAACGTCCCAACATATTGAATACGCTGATCATCACGACGTATGTCGCGGCGAACGCACCATCGACGAGCTGGGGAAGAGTCGTTCCGAAAATCTCCGTCATCATCGTGCGGGCAACGCTCAATACGCCGATTCCTGCGGTCACGTTGAAACAGAGAACGATCCAGAGTTGATAAAACTGCGGTGTCTTCAGTGCTTGATCGATATCCACATCATGGCTTGAGATCATTCTTTTCGCCCGTTCCTCCTCGTCGGGCGGAACCCAGCCCTCGGGTCTCCAGTCGGGCGCTGGCAATCTATACGAGAAAGCAGCCGCGATCATCACGAAAAAATAGATTATGCCCAGCGCCACAAAAGCTTGTGCGACGCCTACCGTTCCAGTGTTTACCAGGTAGACGCCTTCAGGTCCCGGGATGATCATGTTTGCGACATCGTTCGCGCCGATGACAGTGATTTCGCGCAGCTCCCCTGCTACCTGGGCGAAACGCCTGCCGGCTTGGGTGACCAGTTCCACCTGTGTGATGGGGCCAAGGTAATCGGGGGCCGAGTAGAAAGTTTTGATGAGCCAATCTTTTAGCGGTGCGCCGATCATCGCGCCGCCACCGAAGCCCATGATCGCCATTCCGGTCGCCATGCCACGTCGATCGGGAAACCAGCGGATCAATGTGCTTACAGGGGAGACGTAGCCGAGTCCTAGACCGCACCCACCGATCACGCCATAGCCCAGATAGATGAGCCACAGCTGATGCAGCGCGATACCCAAGCCGCCAATCAGAAATCCGCCGCCCCAGCATAGCGCCGCAACGACGCCTACGGTTCGGGGACCAACCTCCTCAAGCCATTTGCCGGCGAATGCTGCGGCAAGACCTAGACAGACGATCGCGACTGTGAATATCCAGACGACGTTGCTGAGCGACCAGTCATCTGCAGCCGGGGTGACCACCCCGAAAACCCGAATTAGGGCGGGATTAAATATGCTCCACGCATAGACCGACCCAATGCAGAGATGAATCGCGATGGAGGCAGGTGGAACCAGCCAACGGTTGAAACCCGGTGGGGCAATGATCCGTTCTTTGGAAAGCAACCCGCTCATAGATATATGTTCGCTGGTTCGCCGTGTAGCTCTGAACGCAGCCAATTAGGTGCTTAGACTAGTCCCATTCGAGCGCGACGTCGTGGCCCCGGGTCTCGTCGCCGTGCAGGGGAGTGACGAAGCCAAGCAGGCCCCCATTGGTGCCGTCTCGAAGCAGGTGGATCCTAACCTTGATACGGTCGCCGGGTCTGACGTCCTCGGGTTTAACCCCGTTCTCCAGGATTGAGTTGGGGCTAGCAGCTTCCAGCGACCATGTGGTCGTTTCACCATTTTCGTCGGTGACATCCAGATAGAGCCAAGAGTGGGGGTTCATCAGGTGAACCTGGTTTACCGTGCCCTCCATTTCCGACCAGACCGTCACCTCATAAGCGTTATGAGAATGGTGGGCCCAGGCAGGCAAGGCGAGTGCGGCGGTGAAGACCACCGCTAGAGGTGTTTTGGTGCGTGTGAATTTCCAAATCATCTGTTTACTACTTCGGTTTACTTACCTGAGGCGGGATGGTGTTGGGTATCCGTTGATATAGAGCCGGGTATCTTCCCAGTTGTAACGAATTCGTTGGTAATTGTCGTCTAGAAAACCCAGGGAGATCTGAAAGAGACCCGGTGCAGGTGCTCCGCGAGGGACTGTGGCTTCTAGGATGTAAAGCCGGTCCTCGTGCATATGGACGATAGCAGATGTACGTGATTCGTCCGCGTTTATTAGACGGACATTTAGTCCTTCCACTCTGTCGGAGTTGTAATGCGCGAAATGGTTTACGTCGACTCCTTCCCGGTTCATGATGTTCCAAGACGCGAAGATGAGAGCACCACGCATCTCCTCTGCTCCGTCGTCTTGGCAGAGGTCCCCGTCCCCTCCAGCCACCCGACAACTCTCGTTGCGAGCCAGGTGAATATCGATGGCGTCCTTATAATCCACCACTGTTACAGAGTAGCGGTAGGGTCCGTCCTCGTAGCTGTAGAGCCTTCCCGGTAACGTGATTCGATATTCTGTGGGATAGGTGATTTCCTCGATCGTAGGATCACCAGGAAAGCTGACACTGAAGTAGTCGTCGCGACTGACGTACTCGGTCCAGGAAAAACTTTGGGCAAAGACCGGCACCGACAAAGATAGGGCGAGTATCGTCGACATCCATTTAACAACGCGCATTAGCGTATACCTCCAAACTGGCCGCGTCGGGTTAGCGTTCTGATGAGGCTCTCCCTTTCACTATCCCGGCGAGGGGGGATAAGTGGGTATGGTCGGAGCGTTTGGGAACTGGTTTTCCCTCTTTCATATCAGCTAGTAATTCTTCGACGAGCTTTTCCATCGTTACAAGTTGTTCGCGGTTAAGCTTTTCTAGTCGCTCGCCGAGCTTATCGGGGTCGAATTCCGCCATGGATTTCCCCTTTCTTTATTTTTGTATTTTGTTCGAAATCCCATTAGATCGCAGTTAGTTTAGCTCATTTCGAAGTTCGTGTTTTCGCTGGCGAAAGTCGGTTTTGGGATCTCGGTTGGCGAAAGACCGTTAAGCCAACATCATTGATGGCTGCAGCGAAACGATAAAGATTGCCGAAAAGAAATCAGTTATTGATGTTCCTCGTCACCGTTCTTAGCGTAAGAGAGCTTTTGCAGTGACGCATTCGATTCCTTGATTGTTAAAGGCGGCCAGTTCGATGCCATCGTCTACGCGGTTGCTGTTGAGGGTGATGCGATCACCTAAGAAAAGCGCGCTCTTTGCTCGGAAAGAGAAATGCCGAAGCCTAGGGCGCCCAGATTCCCGGGCGATGAGGTCGGCCAAAAAGACTGCGGTTAGTGGACCGTGCACGACCAGCCCCGGATAGCCTTCGGATCGTGCATAGGGGAGGTCGTAGTGAATTCGATGCGAGTTAAAGGTCAACGCAGAGAACCGGAATAGCATCCGCTCATCCGGACAAACCTCCCGCGAGGAGTCGGCTACTGGCACGGTGGCCTCGGTTGCTGGGGAGCTTGCCGGTGTCGCGGCACTTGAGAGATAGGCGATATCTTGTTCTTCTAGGAGTTGTAGGCCTGATTCGTTGCTGACACGGTGGGCCACGGTCACGAAAATGACCGGTCCTGCTCGACTTTCCTTAGGACGGACGGCTGCGATGGTCGATACCCGTCGAACGGGCTCGCCGATGCGTAAGTCTCCAGAGTAATCTACTCGCGCGCCCGCGAACATTCGTCTTGGGAAGGGCGCCGGCGGCATGAATCCACCTTTCTCGGCATGACCATCTGCGGCTAGGCCGCCGAGTTTCGTGAGATCCAGAAAGAAGAGCCAGTGATAGAGCGGTGGGAGGATTTCGCCGTCGACATAGAACTCCGGGGCATGGTCTAGAGTGGCAGCCAGGGCTTGAACAGGCGCCAATGCGATCACGTCATCCCGGACCTCTTCCCGGCCCTCCCAGTCACGTAACCGTTCTAAGTCTGGAGCGTTCAAGGGGTTGTTCGCCTAGTGGGAAGCGGAAAGGGGGGTATCCGAGCTGCTTGTGGCATCGACAAGACCTGCTCTATAAGGCTGCTCGGGTCATTCTCCTGATCTCCATTCCGCGCGACCCTGTGTGCTTTCTCCGCGATCTCCTGGGCCGACAGGGGCGAATCAGGATCGCCTTTGCAGTCCTTTCGCACGGCGGTTATCACTTCGCCAGAGGGGAGGGTGGCGCTGACCGACGCACCCCATCTTCCGGGATACTCATCGTCAAATTCCGGTGTTGCGTTGAGGTTCGTAATATTCGAAGACTCGCCTAGACGGGCTCTGTATGCGTCATCAAACGACTCGAACCCAACCTCGCCGTCCGAGAGAGCGACGTTCACGCAATGTTGCAGCGAAAATTTCGCGGTGTAAGCGGTCTGTGGAGCGGGTCGGTCACACACGTCCAGAGCTGCCTGGAAAGTCCGTATCTCAACTCGAGACAACCGCTGATCGCCGATGTCGGGGTGCAGGGCCAGTGCGGCATCAATCGCAGGATGGGTGTGGCGACAACACGGCCACGGTTTTAGTGACGTTCGCGTGAGCTGCCAGGGCGCCTCGGAGTTTGCTAGTACGGCACTGATGTCCGGGTCTGGGCAGAATGCGCGGAAGAACCCCTGCTCGCCCTCAAGTATGTGTTCGGCACCAGTGAATCCGCGGGAAGCGAGCGTGGCGGCCACGTACCCCGCCTCGGCTGCGCGGGCAGTGTGTAAATGTTTGCTCATGGCGCCATCGGGCAGAAATTGCCAGACTCCGCACGACTGCGAGCCGGCGTTGCCGAGCGCCCAAACCGCCTGCTCGTTGTCCAATCCGAGCAAAGTCGCGGCCGCCATGGCAGCCCCAAAAGGTCCGCAGGTAGAGGTGTTGTGCCAGACTTTATAGTGGGCAGGGCCCACGGCCATACCAACCCGTGTCATGGCTTCGTAACCATGGAGGACGGCCGTAAGGAACTCTCGCCCGCTCAGAGCCTCTCTGTCAGCGAGGTGCCAAGCGAGGGGTATCACCACGCAGCCCGGATGCGTCACGGAGTCCTTGTGGAGGTCGTCAATCTCCAGGATGTGTGCGAGTCCGCTGGCGAGGAACGCATCACGGCCGCTATCGCGGCCAACCTCTTCGAACCACTCGATCAGGATGCGCCCGGGGGCTGACGCTTGCCCGCCGATGAGGCAGGCGACCGTGTCGAGCACTAAATGGGAAGCCGCTATAAGGTCATCATCCTGCACCGGCTTGGAGCGAATGAGATCGATGAGGTTACCCGTCAGGCTTGTCAATGCTTTGCTTCCGGGAGCAGTCGCTGCGGAATGTCTTGCAGGTGGCACACCTTAAAAGGATTTGGGCATGCCCAACACGTGTGTACCGACGTGAGACAGTATGAGGTTTGTTGAAACCGGTGCGATTCGATACAAGCGTGTCTCGCGAAACTTGCGCTCAACATCGTGTTCCAGTGCAAATGCAAATCCGCCGAGGGTTTGCATACAAACATCTGCGGCTTTCCAAGAGGCCTCTGAGGCAAGGAGCTTGGCCATATTGGCTTCTGTGCCACACGGTCGCCCTTCATCGAAGCTCGTCGCAGCTTTTTCAACCATCAGAGCTGCTGCTTCGGTCTGTATATGCGCTTCGGCGATCGGGAACTGAATGCCCTGATTCTGCCCGATCGGGCGTCCGAACACTTCGCGTTCATTGGCATACGCTGCAGCCCGCTGCACGAGGAATCTCGCATCGCCGATGCATTCTGCGCCGATCAGAATGCGTTCCGCATTCATACCGTCCAAAATGTAACTGAATCCCTCGCCTTCGTTCCCGATTAGATTCTTTGCTGGAACTTTCAAGTCATCGAAAAACACGCTGTTCGTTGAGTGATTGATCATGGTCTCGATCGGGGTGATCTTAATTGAGTGATCAATCTCCTCACGTAAATCCACCATGAACACGGATAACCCTTGGGTCGGTTTGGGCACGGTATCGCGCGACGCCGTGCGTGCTAGGAGGACCATGAGATCGCTGTGCCCGGCTCTAGAAGTCCAGATCTTTTGGCCGTTGACGACATAGTTATCGCCGTCGCGTACAGCAGTCGTCGTGATTCGGGTCGTGTCTGTGCCACTGTCAGGTTCGGTGACGCCGAAGGCCTGCAGCCTTAGCGTGCCGTCTGCGATTCCGGGCAGCCAACGTTGCTTTTGCGTTTCGCTGCCATGTCTGAGGAGCGTTCCCATCGTATACATCTGGGCGTGGCAAGCTGCCCCGTTGCAGCCTGTTTCGTGAATCGTCTCGAGGATGATGCACGCGGCCTTCAGGTCGAGGCCACTGCCGCCGTATTCTTCGGGAACGAGAACCGCCAGGTAACCGGTATCCACTAACGCTTGGACAAACTCGGTTGGGTATCGGGAGTCGCTGTCCTGTTGACGCCAATACTCGCCGGGGAAGCTCGCGCAAAGACGCTTCACCGCTTCGCGGATTTGCTCGTAGCTCTCGTTATGATCTTTGAACACGCTGCGACGCTAGTGGAGTCGCAGTTTACGGGAGCGCCACTGACACGAGCGAGCCCGGCTGCCTACGCTTCACACTGCCAGCTTGCAACAGGATGTACTGCCTGCCTTCATGCATATAAGTCATCATTCCGTATTCACCGGGGATAGGAATTTCGACACTTGCCAAAATCTCTCCGGTAAACTTGTCTCTAGCATGTAGCAGGGGATCCCCGTTTTCACCTAGCTCAGTTTGACCCCTAAGATCTTCGGTTGTCTGAACCAGTAAGTCACCGACAACCATCTGGATAGAGTGTCCTGTGCCCCCAGTATTGGGAACGTCTGCACCTTGTACCATGGGATGATCGAGCAGTTGTTGTGGTGTATTACCTACCGGTATATCCCAGAGTTTGTCGCCGGTGTTCATGTCGTAAGCCGCCAGGCCCTGAAAGAGGGGTCTATATAGAGGTAACCCCTGGATGCTCGGCAGAGCCGCCACTGGACCGCCGGGGTGATAGGCAGCCACAGTTGTTCCAGTAGTAGGTGTGTGCCTTTCATTTCCCCGCCAGGCTTCAGCCGATGCACGCGCAAACTCTGTTCTCTCTTCGTCAACGCCGTTAGTGGGCACCATAAAGCCAGGAGCTGTGCATGCTCTGCGGTGGGAGGCATACATAATTCCAGTGGTGGGATCAGCAACTGGGGGATGGTAGATGTTTAAACCACCCACACAGCCGACATTGTTGATGAAATCGTTATCGTGTGGGTATGGCAGTGGGGGTACATATAAGCCGCCTACTTGAAATCGGCTAAGCAACTCCAGAGCACGTTCTTTTAACTCCGGGGTATAGTCAATTACGAATTCTTCAGTGATTCCGTCCCAAACTATCGGGTCTAATGGTTCCGGTCGGGTGGGGTAGGGCTGTGTTGGAGCCGTATAGTTACCGGGTACCTCAGTTTGTATAACCGGACGATCCTCAATTGGCCAAATTGGTTCACCAGTTTCGCGATTGAACGCAAAAATTAGACCTTGTTTGGTGTTCTGTATCAGCGCCGGAATTTCTTCTCCGTCAACGGTAAGGTCCATCAGGATTGGAGCAGCAGGTGTGTCGTAGTTCCACTGTTCGCTACGATGAATCTGGTAGTGCCATCGGCGCTCGCCAGTTTGTACATCTAGAGCAAGTACGCTGCCACCAAAAAGATTGTAGCCAGGGCGGTGCCCTGTGTAGGACTGTACGGTTGAGGCATTAGTGACAAGGTAGACCAGTCCCAGTTCTGGGTCTGCTGAAGCTGGTGCCCATTGGGATATGTCTCCTGACCACATCCAGGCATCGTTCTCCCACGTTTCATGACCAAATTCGCCTGGTCTAGGGATTACATGGAACTTCCATAAATGTTCCCCGGTCCGAGCGTCGTAACCCATGATGTCGCCCGGTACGTTTTCGATACGGGTCTGATCGTAGCTGGGCTCATGACCGGCCAGCACAACGATAACGCCATTGACAATAATGGGTGGCGAAGAGGCCGTTACCTCACCAAGCGGCCTTGGGATGCCGTAATCCGGGTCATAGGGGCCACCAGTCCAGCCTTCCCAAGGACCCCAGTCCCTGATTAGGTCGGGGATTAAATCAATCACGCCGGTTTCGGCGAAACCGTCCAATGAGACTGGGCTACCCCAGTCCTCTATTGGTCGACCGGTTTTCGCATCCAATGCCCAGAGGAAGAAGGAGGGACTGGTGACATAAACCACGCCCCGTCCATCTACTTCGGCATAGGCAATACCCTTTCCGAAGTCTCTTCTGGGTGAACGCAAATACCGCGTTGTTTGCGGCTCGCGGAAGGTCCAAAGCGTTTCTCCGGTACCGGGGTCAATTGCGACCACTTGTCGACGCTGTCCGGCTACCGTGTAAAGTATGCCGTCGGCGTACACGGGTGTAGCCCGCATGGTGTATTCCAAGCCCGGTCCGTAGTTGTCGGCCCTCCAAATCCAGGCAACTTCAAGATCAGAGAAGTTATCTGCATTGATTTGATCCAACATAGGTGCGGAGCGGGTGCTTCCAGAGTCGCCGCCCAGGTAGCGCCACTCGCCATCTTCGAGACCGGGACGTTGTGCTGAACCCGGGGGCGATCCGCTAATAAGGATCGCGAGTGCGATAGATATAACAAAACGGTGCTTCGAAGAAAGGCTGTCTCGACTGGACGATGTCATTTGGGTACTCCGCGGATAAGCAGCGTGAGGGCTACAAACCGATTCTATCTCTTGTTGTCTATCTTTCCCGGTTGCCAGCGCCCCTGCGGCAGGATGTTGCCCCTGGTGCGCCCTCCCATTGTTATAGTAGCCGAGCCATTCATCAAGACCGCAGCCAAGGCCCCGATAGCTCAGCTGGACAGAGCGTCCGCCTCCTAAGCGGAAAGTCGCAGGTTCGAATCCTGCTCGGGGCGCCAATTCTTTCGTTAAATCAATTGGATAGTTCCAATGAGGGTATTCTGGAAATGGCCGAACTCGGAAATCGGTCCGTGCTTCTGGATGAATCGACCGATTGTTAAATAAAATGCGGACTGGGTAGGGTTCGCGAGAATTTTTCAACATGAATGAATCAGTGTTGAGTCGGATCGCATTTTGGCTCAGTTATGCGGTTTATTTGTTGGTCATAGTCATTGTGTGTGATGTACTGGTCTTCAACAAACTGCTCGACTTCGGTTATCCGAGTCATTACGCCGACGAGGTTGTGCGACAACCCGCAGCCTATGTGGGGTTCACGGGGAAGCCGTTCGCGAGAGACCATAACGAGTTGGGATTTCGTGGCCCTTCTCTGGAGGAGGCCGCGGCCAACGATTTAAAAGTGGCTTTTTTTGGTGGCTCAACCGGATATAACGGCGACCCACCTATTCCTACGGTCGTTGAAGCAACACTCGAGAGGTTGCTAAACAGAGACGTATTCGTGGCGAATTATTCGGTAGTCAGTTCCAATCATCGGCAGCATCTCCATGGACTGCTTGAGTATTTTAACGGGACACAGCCCGATCTGATTATCTTCTACGGTGGTTTTAATGAGATGCAGGGTGCTGCGGATTACGATCCGAGGCCCGGGTATCCCTATAACCATTTTTATCGCGCAGATACCGGCCCATTCACGAAAGTGCTGATTGAGCATTCTGCGATTGCTGCAGAAATCGACAAAGCATTCGGAATTCTTTCCGGAATAGGTCCGCTAAGACGAGAGGAACAGCCGCTCTCAGACAATTGGAACAGTAGAGTAGCTAACAAGTACTTTGAGACACTGAGTCTGGCGAACCAGCTGACCAGCTCTTACGCATCTTCTCGATTCGGGAGGGCGAAATTCATGGCTTTTTATCAGCCTTACATTGTGAAACCGGAGTTCAGGACAGCGCACCTAGGTGTCAGAGAGCGAATCCAGGCGGTGCCGTATCTATTTGACGTTTCATCGGCATTCGATGGTCTTGGTATGAGTGTCTATACCGATCCAGTTCATGTTGAGCAGGTCGCGAAGAATGTGATGGGCGAGAAGATCGGTGAAATCGTAGCGGACTCAATTGAGAGAGCCGGTTACGAGAACGGGCAATAGAGCCGGCGTCCTCCCACTGTCCGCGCTGTGGGGGATCATCCGGGAGTTCATGGCTTAGGCCTAGTGTTCTCGACGGGACGCCTCTCAATCGTCCCGAACCATCAAGATGTGCTTGATCTCGGCCTCCATGAAACGCTCTCCCAAAGAGTGAAATCCGAGCCGGGCATAGAAGGCTTCGTGGCGGACCTGGGCGTTCATTCGGTAGCTCGAGTAACCACGCTCCTGCGCGAGGGAGACTAGGAAACGGGTGATCTCGGAACCGATACCGCGCTTTCGATACGGTCTCAGTACCGCGATGCGTTCCAGTTTTGCGTAGTCGGGGAAGTAGCGCACGCGACCGGCCGCGACAGGTTCGCCTTCGAGTACGCCGAGGATATGTACGGCGCTTGTCTCGAACTCATCCCGCTCGACGGTGTAGGGGACGCCTTGTTCGCCGCAGAAAACAATGCAGCGCACCATCATGGCTTTCATCTGGTCTTCGGGTGAGGTGGCGATTTGAATTTCCGGGGTCACAGGGAGAGGTTACCTGCAATCTTGCGGTACGTGACCTGAGAAGAAGGGTGCGAGAGCGGTATTTTTAATCCGATCCACGTAGCGCTGCAGACGTGTAGAGCAGTCGTAGGGAATATATACTTCAGCGTCTGAATACCCGAGCTCTTTATAAGACCTCTGGGGCTTCCCGCGAGAACGCAGGAAGTTTTGGTTCTCACCGATCATCATCGTCAGGGTCCTGTTCGGCGTCTTGGCCGTCCTGACCCAAGGCTCATCTCGGGGGAAGTGTAATGACAGGGCTGAATTTAAGACTGTTGACTCGGCTTGCCTGTTTGGTGCCGGCGTCCTTGGGCGGGTTTGTATTCACCGTATTGGCGGACGAGGCATCTAATGTCAGGCTCGTGGGTTATCACGATTTGCAGGGTCGCCAGGCGTTGCAGGTCACCACGAGGTCCGATTCCGCGAACGGGAATTGGGTGTACATCGGGCACGTTCCGAACACGCGGACGCGCGATGCGACGCTCAACCCCATCACCGGTCGAAACGAATGGAACGGTACTTCCCTTGTGGATATTTCCGATCCTTCCAGTCCGGAACTCGTTTGGCATATCCCGAACGACGGGAACGCAAACTCCCGCTCAGTCTCGGTCGTCTATGACTATGGATTCGACTCGGCCCCTCCAGGCCGGGACTACCTGATCCGTAACTCCGAGGTAGGCGAGGACTTGAAGTTTCAGATTTTCGATATCACGGCCCGAGACACGAACCCTTCGCGGATCTCCCTGGTTGCGGAGATCAATAGTACGCCCGAGAACTCATGCGGGCCCGGTTGTGGTGGGGTTCTGAGGCATCGCGCACACAAGGGCCACTGGTCGCCGGAGACGGGGCTCTATTACAGTGCCTCGGGAGAGCCGGGCTTTCGCAGCGCGTTAATCCATATCTGGAATCTGCGGGATCCGCGCAACCCGCAGTTTGTCGGGCGGGGATGGTTGCCAGGTCAGAAAGAAGGCGAGGAGGGCTTTGAGGGCCAATACGTTCACCATCCCGTAGTCGATGAGGCTAACGATCGCGTCTATGCTGGATTCCGTATCGGTAGCGGCCATATCGCCTCATGGGACATCTCCGATCCTTCAGATCCCAGGCTGGTTTGGTCGTATGACACCTCCCCACCGGGTAGAGGTCCCCATACCGTTTCGCCCATCGTTTACGACGAGGTACCGAACATCACCGCGGCTGACGGCGAACTACCGAGAACCTACGCGTTGGTTAGTGACGAGTACGATGGGTTGGAGTGCCCGCACGGGATCAAGAGCCGGGTCTATATGTTCGATATCACCCATGAGACTCACCCCATGCCCCTATCGACCTGGCAAGTGCCCATCGGAGATTTTTGCGATATTGGTGGTAACTTCGGTCCGCATCAGCATGCTGAGACCGTTAATGGTTACCTCAATCGTTTCGAGGACAAGCTTGCATGGATCGCGTACCTAAATGCTGGGGTTAGGGTGTTGGATATCTCGGATCCGCAGAATCTGAGGGAAGTCGGTTATTACATCCCAAAAACGAATGCGAGTCCGCGTCCTTCGCAGCCCAGACCGGTACCGATTCAACTAACCGACGTGGATATCGACCATCGGGGGCT
>CAYLKA010000067.1:0-6641 GCA_964384125.1 uncultured Gammaproteobacteria bacterium
GTTTTGGACCCCTCATGTGCTATGGTTCCTGTCAACGGAGAACCAATTCCGTCCGTTATGATCTAACGTTGGTGTAGTCGGCTTAGACGAGGATGAAAATGCGCCAGTTCTCATCTAGAAAACCCATATTGATCGCTGCTGCGGCCTGTATCGCTAGTATCGCAATGAGCACCAGCACCGCCCAGGGTTTGTTTACCTCCGAGCGGGAGATTCTACGACAGTCGCGTCTGCAGTGGCTGACCATGAAACGGGACATGCCGCAACCGGGTAATCCTCGGATCCAACCCTTCGTAGAGTGTATCTCCCAGAGCATTATTGCCACGCTAGATGAGCCGTATGCGAGCATGGACTGGGAAGTCGTCGTTTTCGACAACGAGGCGGCAAACGCTTTCGCTATGCCGGGCGGAAAAATAGGCGTTTTCACGGGTATCTTCGAAGTGGCGGACAACCCTGACGCGTTGGCTGCCGTTATCGGACATGAGATCGCCCACCTCACCGAGGATCATGTCATGAGGCGAGCTCGAAGAGGCACCTTGACGAGTATCGCGTCGATCATGGGTGGCGCCGCCATCGGAATGAGGAGATCGGTGCAGGGGGCGGCCGAGGTTGCGTTGTCCCTGCCCTTCGACCGCGGTCAGGAAAGTGAGGCGGATATTGTTGGGCTCGACTACATGGCTCGAGCCGGTTTCGACCCACGTTCGAGCATTTACCTTTGGAAAAATATGGCGGAGCTCAACGCGGGCCGACGCATGCCGGAGTTCTTGTCGACTCACCCGTCTGGCGATCGCCGTATGGGCGATCTGATCGGCGCGATGACGCCGGCATTAATCACTTCGGCTGAGGCAAAAGAGCAAGGCCGGTACGCGAACTGCGTTCCCTAGGGCATCATCAGCGAGGCGGGATCTGCGCCTTCATCTCCTTGGCGCTCCGGGCGGCTTGCATTGGTCGACGTTGAGTTGCCCAAATCTTCCACCTCTAGCTCCCCGGGCCCGATTGGCGGTAGTGGTGGGAGCCTCCCCGACGCCGCGTAGCGCTCCAGTAACTCGTCGTCGGTTATGCTGCGGACATCACGGACGCGGCAGACGTCTTCTCGACTTCTAGTGAAAGGCCCGCTAATGATGTAGCTACGACCCGCGGAGCAAATACGCCCGTTACGATTCTGAAAGGCGATCGTAGAGGCGAAGCCCAGATCGCAAAAGATGCCGTCTACCTCGACAACGTAGGGACATCGATTGGCACCCACCTCTACGAGTATGGTGTCCCTATCCAGCATCCTAAAGTCACGCACCGCGCCCTGATTGAAACATTGTGAGCGCGGATTGCATGCAGGTCGGGTCGACATTTCTGTGGAAGTGGTCGTCGCGCATCCGGTAAAGGATAGGCATACTGCGGTGAGGAGAAGTTGACGCATGGCTTTCCTGGAAAGTCTATGCGCCTTATATCTACCAGTCCAACGATGGGGGTTTTTCCAAGCTTCCGGTACTGTAGTTATCCGACTCTGTCTAACGTTCCGGTTCCACTATGGATGTACTTAGTGAGGTTCTAGACACTCTGCAGCTCAGGTCGACTGGTGCAGAAGCGTTTAAGGTTGAGGGTCTCTATCGGGCCGTATCTCCCAAGCGGCAGGTACTTGCCCACATAGTAATGTCCGGCGATTGCACGTTGGAGGTTGATGGTGGCACGGGTCCTTTAACATTGTTTCCCCTCGATTGCTTCTTGATGTTTGGGGAGCAGCATTACCAGGTGGCCTCTGTTTCAGAGGGCGCTCCCGCGCGTCTTTTGCGGTGTTCGTATTCGTTCGAGCAAGACCTTCCCCATCCCTTTGCGACGCATTTCCCCGCCCTGCTCTGTTTCCGATCGCACTATCTTACCGACGAGTCGGAGCTCGGTCGGGCCGTGTCGTTACTCGACGGTGAACTCGTTAACGCGCGACTTGCGATTGATTTCGTGGCGTTGAGACTTGCCGAGATTATTCTCGTGGAGCTGCTGAGGCGTTTTCAACTCGAGGGAACGCAGCCCGTGTTCCTAGCCGCGTTGTCGGATGCAGTCGTACATAGGGCTTTGCAACACATCCACGCAGAACCTGGGCATTCCTGGCAGGTGCCGGAGTTGGCACGTGCCGTCGGACTCTCCAGGGCGGTCTTCGCCGATCGATTCCACCGCCATGTGGGTGAGCCGCCGCTGCGTTACGTGAGGCTATGGCGTTTGCTGAAAGGACGCCGTGAATTGCAGAGGACAACCTTGCCGATCAAGCAGATTGCGGAGCAGTTAGGTTATAGCTCGAGCACCGGATTTAGCCGTGCGTTTCGTCGAATCTTTGGCTACCCGCCGAGCTATCTTCGCAAGCCAAGTACGGAATCACGAACGCGTACTGCGACGTCGGGATAATCACAGAAAACTGCATCCACGGGGATATCTGTGAAAAACACCGACAGGAGTGCTTCAAGCGATTCCGCATAGGCCGGCAGGTTGCGTCGACGGAAGGTATAGGGGTGCAATTCCAGCCCGTTGTCCCGTGCTAACTGGAATAGTGGCGATGGCTTGACTGCACCGTCGACTCCGGTGTCTACCAACTGCTCAAAGCCAGGCCCGAGGCCTTGCGCGAATTCTGCTAACTCCCGCAAACCGTCGAGGTCCAAGAGGTTCGAGTAGTTCTCATCGTCGTAGACAAGCTGAACGAGTCTGACGCGTGTTCCAAGCTCTTCCCGAAGGCGTCGGATTTCGGATGGATCGAAGCATTGAACGAAGATGGCATCGGTTGCGTCGTTGTAACCAGCGGCGGAGAGAATATCTAAAAGGCCTCTCGCCAGGTCTATACCATGGTCCCGGTGCCAGGCGGGATTCTTCAACTCCGGATATATCCCCACCGAACGTCCGGTACGCCTATTCAATTCCTGAATGAGGTCGATCTCTTCCGCTAATGTGGGGATGGCGAAACGCTCGCTCAGTTCAGGCAGCGTTGCCGTAAAGTTCGCGCTAAGGTCGTTTCCTTGGTCATCCCGTTGGCTTACGGTGAGTGTCCTTATTTCGGAGAGAAGGAAATCGACAGCATAGTAGTGGCCGTCTTCTCGTTGCCTATCCGGATAAAGGGTTGCGACGTCAGTAATCGACTCGAGATTGATGTCGTGGAACACGATCAGCTCACCGTCGCCAGTGGCTACAACGTCCTGCTCGAGATAATCGGCTCCCTGCCAATGGGCAACGATCTTGGCTTCCAGCGTGTGCTCGGGAAGATAGCCGCTCGCGCCTCGGTGCGCGATGACGTTGGGTTTGAAGATACTGGTTACCACGCGTCTAGTTTATCCCCTTCTAGCCCCTATTTCGGCCTAGCTTCCTAGGACAATGTCTCATGATTTGCTTAATGACTCCGGTAAACTAAGGCCATGCGCTTGCTTCTTTACAATATTCGCTACGGGCTTGGTTTCGGTTCCTCCACGCACCTGCCCGTTCCGGGCGTTTCTTATCTCCTAGGCGCTCACCGCAGCAATCTCCAGCGCATTACCGATTTCATCAACTCGCAGGACGCTGACGTCGTCGGGCTCGTCGAGGTCGATACCGGATCTATTCGGGCACGGCGCACGAATCAGGCTGAGTCGATTGCGCAAGCTCTTGGACATTATTCTGTTTACCAGTGTAAGTACGGTGAAAGCTCTCTGAATCAGCGTTTACCTATCGTGCGCAAACAGGGTAACGCGTTCCTGGCAGCTCCCCGGATTCACGGTGAACGGTTCCACTACTTCGATAAGGGGATCAAACGCCTAATTATCGAGTTGGAACTGGATAACTGCGCGATTTTTCTCGTCCATCTGTCCTTAAAATATCGACATCGACAGGCCCAGTTGCGTTACTTGTACGATCTGGTTGTCGCTTCGAAGAAACCAGTTCTGGTCGCCGGGGATTTCAATACTTTCTGGGGCGAGCATGAGATCTACCTATTCATGAAAGCCGCCGGATTGCAGAACGCCAACACACTTGGGCTTCCTTCCTACCCCAGTCGAGCGCCTCGTATGGAGCTTGATTTCGTGCTTTATGGTGACGGTATTAACGTAACCGATTTTCAAATGCCTAAGGTGACATTTTCGGACCATCTCCCACTTGTGTGTGATTTCGAAGTGGAGAATCAGTCTCAGCGTGCTGCTTAGCCCTGTCCAAACTGATGACTGAGCACTGGCGCACGAAATTTGACTCCAATGGCGTTCGCTGGCTGTCACTGGATAAAAGAAACAGCTCTACCAACGTCTTGTCCCGTCAGGTTCTTGAAGAACTCAGTGGGTTATTAGACAGCCTCGAATCAGAAGCTCCCACTGGAGTGGTCATAAAATCCGCCAAACCGACGGGTTTTATCCTGGGCGCTGATCTGACCGAGTTTGAGAGCGTCCAAACTGTGGAGCAAGCGGAGACCCTTTGTCGGAAGGGGCAGACGTTGTTGAGCAGAATCGAAGCCCTGCCCTGCCCCACCGTTGCGGTTATGAATGGGTACACGTTGGGGGGCGGTCTCGAGCTTGCGCTAGCGTGCGATTACCGCGTGGCCATTGAAGGCTATGACCGTTGCATCGGCTTCCCCGAAGTTCAGCTTGGGATACACCCCGGGTTCGGAGGGACCGTTCGTAGTGTTCGTCTGCTTGGCACCCCTTTGGCCATGGATCTAATGTTGACCGGAAGGTCGCTGTCACCGATGGAAGCGTTCAGCGTGGGTCTCGTCGACCAGGTTGTTGATGTGGCTCAACTCGATCGGGTTGCTCGCGAATTGGTGTTTAAGAGGCCACCAAAGCGAAAAGCCTCCCTTCGCCTGAGAGCGCTTGCACTGAAACCGCTTCGACTTTGGCTAGGTCGGCGGATGCGGGCTCGGGTGAACCGGCGTGCGCGCCATGAGCACTATCCCGCACCTCACGCGATCGTTGACCTGTGGATTCAGCATGGAGCCACTGGCAGTGCGGCCTATAGGGCCGAGGCGCGATCGATTGCGGAGCTCGTGTTTACAACCACATCCAAAAATCTGGTGCGTTTGTTTTTTTTGCGGGAACGCCTTCGTGGTTTAGCGGAGCAACCTTCCGGTGCAAAACGGGTGCACGTGGTTGGTGCGGGTGTCATGGGCGGTGATATTGCCGCCTGGTGCGCACTCCAGGGCCTGACCGTCACGCTCCAAGATAGGACCATGAAGTTAGTGGAACCGGCACTGGGGAGGGCCGCCGATCTATTTAACAGCCGTTTGAAAGCACCTGGAGCGGCCGATGCCGCAATGGAACGCCTGAGAGTTGATCTAGAAGGTGAGGAGATTGATGAAGCCGACGTGGTGATCGAGGCTATCGCCGAAAAACTAGACGCGAAGCGAACGTTGTTTCAGGAGTTGGAGCCGCGCCTGCAAGACAAGGTAATTCTTGGGACGAATACCTCGAGCATCGGGTTAAAACAGCTCGGGGAGGGGTTGGAGCGCCCCGACCGATTCCTTGGCCTGCATTTCTTTAATCCCGTCGCGCGGCTTCCTTTGGTTGAAGTAATTCGAGGGGACTCAACCGATGATGAGACATTGAACAAAGCCATCGCGTTTGTTGTACGCATCGGAAAGCTGCCTCTACCCTGTCGTAGTAGCCCCGGCTTCGTTGTCAATCGAGTTTTGGCCCCCTACATGCTAGAGGCACTGCTCGCTCACCAGGAGGGGCATGCGCTCGAAACTATCGACAAGGCTGCGGAGTGTTTCGGGATGCCCACAGGCCCTGTGGAGCTTGCGGATCGGGTTGGTCTTGACGTCGCGTTAGACGTGACCGAGATCTTGAGTGAGACTCTGGGTGTGCCGGTCCCGGCGTTGTTGAAAGCAAAGGTGCAAGCCGGTGAGCTTGGGGCTAAGACAGGACGTGGGTTCTATCGATTTGAGAACGATCGACCTCGGAAGGCCACTGAGTTCACCGAACCTGATCCACTGCTTAAAGATCGCCTGATTCTCGTGCTGCTTAACGAAGCGATGGCCTGTTACGAGAATGGTGTCGTAGAGGATTTGGACCTGCTTGATGCCGGCGTAGTCTTCGGTACGGGCTTCGCCCCCTTTACGGGTGGGCCAATTCAGTATGCTCGGCAGCGCGGAATTCAGGTCGTTATAGAGCGTTTGGAGTCTCTGGCAGAGGTGTTCGGGCCACGGTTTTCGCCCCAACCAGGGTGGCAAAAGCTAATTTCGGCAGCATGAGCGCCTTCTCGCCGTTGAATAGCTTAAAGAGTTCACCATTCTTGAAATGAAGCGAATTAAACCGGTAATTTAAAGAATATGCTGGGCCAGCTAGATGCGGCAGGGTATTCAAGTGCCTGACGTAACGGGCCTTGAAAGCCAGAAAGGGGCCAATTCCTTCGTAAGTTCGAACCTAGCTTTTTTCCTAAGTCAAAGGAGAAACACATGTTCGTAGGTTGGATAGGAGTTCTAATATTGTGTTATGTATTTATATATTTGCGGCAACCAGGAAAGCGTCTTTGGGTTTTCGTACCGATTTGGAAATGGAGTGAATATTTAACCCCAGTTGGCGTCAAATTAGGCTATTTGGGCCTGGTTGTTGGATTGTTTGGCTTTATTTTTACCTAAAGCCCTTTTTCGCCCTGGAATCCAAGAAAAAGCGCCCGTATCGCCAGGTCGGTGTTAATGCCCTTACCCAGTTGGT
>CAYLKA010000067.1:6741-13391 GCA_964384125.1 uncultured Gammaproteobacteria bacterium
CCAAGAAAAAGCGCCCGTATCGCCAGGTCGGTGTTAATGCCCTTACCCAGTTGGTTGAGGACCATCTCGGTGTGCTGAAGGCGTTGAAAGAGGGTCCGAGGTGTTAGCTCCTGCCAGGCATTATGTGAGCTATCGGAGGTTAGGTCGGTGATGGGGTTTGAAGCTTGAGGTGCTACCCGAGCCCGAATAGCCCAACGCAAGCGGGTTGCGAGCCAGCTAAGGGCAAGCACTAGGTCATCCTTCTCCTTCATCCAATCGTCTGCAATGTTTTGGGGATCCAGTTTCCTTTCATAAATACCATGAAATACTGCGTCTAATAGCTTATTTTTGTTTATATAATCAGATTCCTGGAATGCCATAGCGTTAAACGGCGCCCCTTCAGAGAGCGCCAACAACTGTATCCAATCCCGCTGGCTGATATCGGTGTCCCCTGTAGCCAACCAGTCTAAGGCCATGGTCTTTCCGGGAATCGGTACCGGTAGGGTCTGACAACGGCTGCGGATGGTGGCCGGTAGCTGACCCGGCTGATGGGTGACCAGTAGAAGGTAAGTTCGCTCCGTAGGCTCCTCGAGAGTCTTGAGCAACGCGTTGGCGGCTGAGATTGTCATCGCATCTGCTGGCTCCAGTACGACAACCTTTGCTGCTCCCTCGAGGCTAGTCAGCGCCAGGGCGCTAGATATTTCACGTACCTGATCCACGCTTAGCGTGCGTTTATTGTCCCCGGGGAAGACCCAGTGTAGGTCGGGATGGTGATCGCCCGGCTCGTGGCGTTGAGCCATCGCCGAGGCTGCGTCTTTCGGCTCTAGAGTCGTTGGTGCGGGAGCCTGGGGTCTAAGCAATCTGTTTGCAACGACGAGTGCTAGATTGATTTTCCCGAGGCCTGGCGGGCCAGCCAGTATCCAACCATGGGCAAAGCGTTCTTCTTGGCGAGCCTCCTCCAGGTGGGCCAACGGTTCCTCCAGCCAGGGGCAGATTTCTGTGCTCAGACATTCGTAGGCTGACCGGGCGTTCACGCAGAATCCCCGAATCCGCGAAGGAAGTCGGCCAAAATCGAGCGAAGTTGGGCCTCAACATTGGCTATAGGCTGGGAGGCGTCGATAACCTTGATTCGCGTGGGATTTGTTTCCGCCAGCTTCAGGTATGCGGCGCGTACCCTCTCGAAGAAGCTTAAACTCTCCCTTTCGAAGTGATCTGGCTTGCGATCTGAGATGCGTGCAAGGCCAACTTCCACTGGGGCGTCGAGCAAGAGTGTGAGATCGGGTTCCAAGCCACGTTGGACGCCCGCCTTAAGGCTGTCCAGCCAGCCGGCGTCCACCCCCCTTCCACCGCCCTGATAGGCGATGGTGGCGTCTGTAAATCGGTCGCACACGACCCAACGACCCCTGACTAGTGCCGGACGGATTACCTCGTCTAAGTGGTTTGCTCGGGCAGCAAACATCAACAGCGCCTCCGTCTCCGAGGAGAGTGATGGATGGTCCCCGTCTAGCACCCATTTACGAATTCTCTCACCCAGCGGAGTACCACCAGGTTCCCGGGTGAGAACTACATCGTGACCAGCGGCTGAGAGCGTGTTCTGGACGGCTAGAGTACAGGTTGTTTTGCCAACCCCCTCAACGCCCTCGAGCGTGATGAACGCACCCGACACTGGTCTAACCGCCCTACCGTGAGGACCTGATTCGTTGAAGGTATCGGGCGACTGCTGCGTTGTGCTCCTCCAGGGTCGATGAGAAGTAGTGACTGCCATCACCTTCTCCTGTTGCGACGAAGTACAGCTCAGGGCCCACTTCGGGATCTACCGCCGCATCGAGGGCAGCTCTTCCCGGAAGCGAAATGGGTGTTGGCGGCAGACCCGCACGCGTATACGTGTTGTAGGGAGTATCTTGCACGAGATCGGTCCGTCTCAAATTTCCATCGAAGTTAGAGCCGAGTCCGTAGATCACCGTTGGATCCGTCTGCAAACGCACGCCCTGTTCGAGGCGGCGGTGAAAGACTCCCGCTATTCTCCGCCGTTCGTTGGCGAGAGCGGTTTCTTTCTCGATTATGGACGCGAGTATCAGTGCATCATACGGGCGTTGTAGGACGGTGCCCGTGCGATAGCTGGACCAGGCGAGAGCAAGCTGCTCCTCCAATGCTTCGTGCGACTGCTGGAGGATGTCTATCGCGGGAGTGTCTCTGGGGAACCAATAGGTGTCTGGAAAGAATCGCCCCTCTGGATGAGCCCCTGGCATGCCAAGGGTATCCATAACAACCTCGGCATCGAGTCCCGCGGAATCGACCGCTTCGTGGTCCTGCAATGCGGCAACAAATTCCTGGAATCGCCAGCCGTCCACCACGGTGATTTGGTGGAGGTAAACCTGTCCACTGACAAGTTGGTCGAGCAGTTGAATGGGCGTGCTAGCCGGGGGGATTAGATATTCACCGGCATGGATACGAGTTGCCTCGCCGGACAATCCTCCGTAAATCGAAAGGATCCTGGGGGCTCGGAGAATTCCTCGTTCGTTCAATCCATTCGCCACCCGTGCGAGCGGCGTCCCGAGCGGAACGCTGAGCCATTCCCCAGACTCAGTGATTGACATTGGTGAGTCGAGGGCTCTCCAGAACAGAATAGAACTCGTCACAGAAACGATCACGAGTCCCGCAAGGAACGCGGCGAAAAAGGCGTGTTTGAGCGGCCTAGACACGTTGACCCACTTTAGTAATCCCAAGCACCTTGTGGCGACGAGCCCATGGTGCTCGACCCCAAACGTCGGATTGAGAGAATGACAGGAGTTTTCGCTGGGCGCCAGCAGGAAAAATCGATCGGTGGAGTACTCTAGTCGGGGCGCTTGAAGATGACCGTTCCGTTGGTGCCACCGAAACCGAAGGAATTGGACAGAGCGACCCTCAGATCCAGTTCTCGTGCGGCATTGGCCGTATAGTTGAGGTCACACTCGGGATCCTGGTTCTCGATATTGATGGTGGGTGGAGCCACCTGCTCCACGATGGCCATAACGGTGAAAATGGCCTCCAGTGCACCAGCTGCGCCGAGCGTATGGCCGGTTGTGGATTTGGTGGAGCTGATCGCCAAGCCTTTTGCGTAGTCACCGAAGGTCAACTTTATGGCTAGCGTCTCAGCTAAGTCTCCTAAGGGAGTCGATGTCCCGTGGGCGTTGATGTAATTGATGTCCTCCGGGTTCAGGGCAGCGTCCTCGAGGGCCATGCGCATGCACAGATCTGCCCCCGAACCGTCTTCCGTTGGGGCGGTAATGTGGTAGGCATCGCCAGTCATCGCCGAGCCAACTAGCTCTGCATAGATCTGGGCGCCACGCTTCTCCGCACGCTCATAGTCCTCAAGGACCAAGCATGCGGCGCCGTCGCTGAGCACGAATCCGTCGCGATCGCGATCCCAGGGGCGGCTGGCGCCGGCAGGATCGTCGTTGCGGGTGGACAGGGCTCTAGCTGCGCAAAACCCCCCTATACCCAGGGGTGTGGTGGCGAATTCTGCGCCACCCGCGAGAATTACATCGGCATCACCCATGGCGATCAGTCTTGCGCCTAAACCAATGCAGTGGGTCGATGTGGCACAGGCCGTGACGAGGGCGAGGTTCAGCCCGGTCATCCCGTATTTTATCGATACGTGGCCAGACACCATGTTGCCGATGCTGCTAGGCACGAAAAAGGGAGAAATTCGCCGCGGTCCACCGTTTCTATATTTCTCGTAGTTCCGCTCGATGGTATCGATACCCCCGATCCCAGAGCCCATGATGACGCCGAACCGGTGGGCTTCATTCTCGTTGACCTCTAGTCCGGAGTCCTCGAAGGCCTCGGTGCAAGCGGCGATGCCGTAATGCATGAATTTGTCGACTTTCCGGGAATCCTTAACCGACATGTAGTCGGTAACGTCGAAGTCTTTGATCACACCGCCGATTGAAGTAGCGAATCCTGTCGTGTCAAAAGAGTCAATCACCGTGATCCCACTGACACCGTCACGAACGTTTCCCCAACTAGAGGCTACGTTGTTGCCGGTGGGCGAGATTATGCCGAGCCCGGTTACAGCGATCCGGCGTCTAGACACAGGAGGGTCCTGGTTTGGATGGAAAGATTTCGGAAGTGTGGCAGCGTGCTCGCAGACTAGGAACCGCTTTTTGCTTTGTTAACGTAGTCAATGGCGTTCTGGACCGTTGTAATCTTTTCGGCCTCTTCGTCAGGAATCTCAGTTTCAAACTCTTCTTCTAACGCCATGACGAGCTCAACGGTGTCCAGAGAGTCGGCACCCAGGTCGTCGACAAACGAGGCGTCTTGTTTGATTTCATCTACTTTGATGCCGAGTTGCTCAGCAATGATTGCTTTGACTTGGTCTTCAACGCTACTCATGTGTGCAGTACCCCTTACTGATTTACAGGCCCGACCACAGGCCCGGCCAGGGAGGCGCGTATTGTATTGGAATCAACTGGGGCAATCTACAAGGCCTTTAGATGCTTATGAAAAAGTTTATATTTCAGTAGTTTAAGATGTTTACCTGATGGTTATCTCATCGTAAGCCCGCCGTTAATATTCAGGGTTTCACCAGTAACGTAAGCTCCAGCGTCCGAGGCTAGGTAGATTACGGCTGCGGCGATGTCCTCCGGGGTTCCCAATTTCGAGGATGGAATTTTTTCTTGGAGGGCGGCTTTTTGGTCTCGGTCTAGCCCTGCCGTCATATCGGTCGCAATGAAGCCGGGGGCGATAGTGTTCACAGTTATGTTTCGGGACGCGACTTCCTGTGCAAGAGATTTACTGAAGCCGATGATTCCCGCCTTCGCCGCAGAATAATTCACCTGACCGGGATTTCCCGTTAGCCCGACTACCGAGGTGATGTTGATGATGCGCCCACCACCTGCCTTTATCATTCCCCGAAGCGCCGCCTTGCACACACGGTAGGCTGAAGAAAGGTTCGCGGACACCACTTGTTCCCATTCCTCTTCCTTCATCCGCATCAGCAGGTTGTCGCGCGTGATTCCAGCATTGTTGACCACGATCCTCGGTGCCCCTTCGGATTCTGCGAGCTGCGAGAAGAGTGCAGTGACGGAGGATGCCTCCCGCACATCAAGCACCAGCCCTCGGCCGTTCAACCCGTTAGTCTGTAGACGTTCAGTGATAGCGTCAGCACCCGCCTGGGAGGTGGCTGTGCCGATCACAAGTGCTCCCTGCAGGCCGAGCGCGTGGGCAATTGCCCGACCGATTCCCCGGGATGCACCGGTTACCAAAGCGACCCGGCCGTCGATTCCGGGCCAGGGGCTGAGTTCTGCAAGATCCATATTGTTCCTCGAGAATCGAACCGGACGCGAGATTATAACGACCTAGTACCTCAGGCGACGAACCACCAGCCTGATAGTCCGCAGTATGGCTAAGGGGCTAACTTGGGACCGGTTGGTCAGCACCGGTCTTTAACGGCTCCCAGTCTTTGAAAGCCTGAAGCAGAGGAAAGTACAGCCCAAGCCGAATAGCACGTTTCTCCATCTGAGACATAGCTAGTGCATAGCGTTCGAGCTGTGAGCCATACCGTTCGACTTCGGAGTCCAGGAACTCCTCCGTGGCGCCACCCTCATGCGCGCTAGTCTTGTAATCAATGATCCACCGTACTCCGTGTTCATCGATAAAAGTCCGGTCTAGCCGAATATGCTCCAAGCCCGTTTCGCCTGTTACGGTTACCTCGAGTTCCGAACGCGCTTCGGTATGGTTCGTTAGGATCCAACGGCCGCACTCGTCATCCAGAGTTTTCTGAAGCGCTTGAACGATTCGCGCGCTGGCCCACGACAACTCCCTAGACTCCACCCCCAGCAGACCGAGTTCGGATCGGAAACGACTCTGGTTGGAGGCGACCCGTCGAGCGTTCCATTCTCCGGGTCCGTCCTCTGCGATCTGGCTGAGCCAGCGATGGACGACGGTACCAACCTGTACTGCGGCCTGCCCAGCCCATTCAAACTGTGGACGAACCGCCTTGACCAGCTTTTCCTCGGATTGTTTCAACGCCCTTGCGGGATCCACCAGACGTCTGAGGACCGGGCGAATTTCCTTTACGGTCTGATCCGTATTACCGCTGATCTCGGCATCTTCGAAAGTCTTGGAGACAATGGGCCAAAGATAGTCTAGGAGGGTGGAGGGTCGGGGTACCTGGTTTTCCGCGAGTTGACCGATCAGGTGTAAACGTTCTCGTGCCCGCGTAGCAGCAACGTAGAGTACCCTTGCGCGTTCGGAGAGGTTCTTGTTTCGATCCGTACGCCGGATCCATTCGGTCAATACGTTCGTCTGCTGGGGGTTCGCGGTGGCTGGCGCCAAAAGGACGTCTTCACTACCGTCCTCGTTGCGTCGTTCGATCCAATTCAAGCCCTTTTGGCCCTCCGGCGGAAGGCCGCGCCCCAGCCCGAGAATAACGACTGTGTCGAACTCAAGCCCTTTTGCGCGGTGAATTGTCATTATCTCGATGCCCTTTTCCCGTGGTGGGTCTGCACCGACTCTCGGGTCCGTGAACCGTCTTTCCAACTGAACGGGATCATCCAAGTCACCCTGTGTCAGAGATTCTGCAAGGGTGAGGAAAAAGCGGTCGGCGCGATCCAATTCATCCAGATAATCAAGACACGCTGGCCCATCCAGACTCATCCACACGCGTTCGATCCAGCGGGGGAAGGCCT
>CAYLKA010000068.1:0-13250 GCA_964384125.1 uncultured Gammaproteobacteria bacterium
GGCTGTGTCGGAAGAGGCGCCATCCCTACTGCCGAGCGGCACTATCGACCGCCTTGCGGAGCGGTCGGCGCCGAGGTTTGCCGACGGTACGTCTGCGCCAAGTCTAATCGTTGATCCCAGTTGGCCGAAGCCACTGCCGAACAATTGGCGCATTGGCCAGGTTGGTGGTATCGCTGTCGATTCGCACGATAACATCTGGGTATATCACCGGCCCCGATCTTTGAGTCGTAGCGCGTCAGCCGGGCTTGGGGTGGCTGGCACGAACGCTGATGGTGTCCCTGTTGACGGTCTTGGTAATCCGCGAGTCTTTGCTGACCAGACTGCCGGCTGCTGTGTGCCCGCGCCATCAGTGCTCAAATTCGATCAGGAAGGGACATTGCTCGACGCTTGGGGCGGCCCTCAAGATCCAGGCTTTCTGGAAAATAACTGTCGGGCGGAAGATGGTTGTGACTGGCCTGGCCGTGAGCACGGTCTTTTCGTGGACCATAATGATTTTGTTTATATCTCTGGCAACGGCACGAACTTCACCGGCCAGTTCCCGTGGGCAGCGACATACGGGGACGACTCGCACATCCTAAAATTCACAGCTGAAGGTGAGTTTATCTATCAGATGGGCTACGCGGGCATGGAAGGTCCCGATAGCGAGAACATCGACCGCGGCCCCAACGGCACGCCACAGCCCTACTTGGTCGCTGATTTTAGTGTCGATCCAAGCAATAACAGGCTGTACGTTGCAGATGGGTATGGCAATCGACGGATATTAATCGCGGACGCCGAAACCGGCCTATATATAGGACATTTTGGAGCCTATGGGCAGAACCCAGTGGACGATCCAGATGGTACTGAGATTGATCCTTACGACGCTGGACCGTGGGCAGGTGACTTCCAGGCCGGGAATCTGAAGCCGATGTTTTTCCGTAGCCCTCTGCACTGCGCGATCGTCAGTGCCGACGGAATGCTTTATGCCTGCGATCGTGGTAACAATCGCATTCAGGTCTTCAATGTTAGTGAAATCGGCGGACCATGCTCTAATCCGGATGCAGAAGAGGGTGTTTGCGGATTTGTTAAAGACATCTACGTCGCCCCACAGTCCGCAAGCGGTACCGCTGTCTCCGCGACACTTTCCACCGACTCGAATCAGAGTTGCCTTTATGTAGGGGACCTAGCCAACGGTGTCTTTTACATAATTAATCGAGACAACTTTGAGGAGTTGGATCGGATAGGCAGATCCGGTCGGCAGATTGGTGAGTTTCACTGGATACACGCCTTAACGGTCGACTCGCAGGGCAATGTATATACGGGAGAAGTCGATACCGGGCAACGTATTCAGAAGTTTGTCCGTTACGGCGAAGAAGCAGGTTGCTCAGGCGGTGGGACTACAGAGATAGGCTTGTACAGTCTCAACAGATAAGAACCAGACGAGGGTAGGGGGCTATGCTTAAGATTCAGCTATTCCTGGTTGCTGTCGTTTTCGCTTCGGTCGCTGTCACCAGTTCGGCTCAAGAGCCGGCGGCGACCGACCCTCTGGCCATCGGCGGTAAGGACACCGCGTGGTTTATGAGTAGGGTGGGACGACCCGATACCGATAGCGAGCCACAAGCGCCGTTCAAGATAATGGGCAACGTTTACTACGTTGGCTCCAACAATATCTCCTCTATCCTGGTTGCCACGCCGATGGGTCATATCTTGATCGACACCGGTACACAGAAGATGGCATCGGTCGTGTTTCCGAACATCGTGACGCTTGGCTTCCTACCCGCCGACATTAAGGTGATGCTGATCTCCCATGCCCACTATGATCATATGGAGACGATGGAAACCATTCGACGCCTCACGGGAGCCACAGTGGCAGCTTTAGAGGCGGAAGTCCCCTCCCTAGTCAGTGGTCATGATCATGGGTCCAATGAGACCTGGGGTCATGAGCCGATCCAGGTTGGTCGCGTCCTACAGAGCGGTGATTACATCAGACTGGGTGGGTCTGCCGTGAAGGTGATCTGGACGCCCGGCCACACTCCCGGCACTGCTACCTATTTCATCGACACTGAGGAGAACGGGGAGACGTATCAGATCGTCTACGGCGGCCCGCCGGGACCGGTCACCGATAACCCGGCGTACGACACACGTCCGGAGGACGTCTTTGAGGCCTACGCTGCCTTGCGCGAGATGAGCCCGGACATCCGTATCAACGGCCATCCGCAGGCCCTTTTCGCGGGCAAGTTGGAGGCGCTGTGGGCAAATGAGCGTCCGAGCCCGCTGACCCTGGAGCCTGGGCAATGGGCGCGGACGCTCGACGATTCCGAGGCCGATTTCAGAAGACGTCTGGAATTGGCTGGCTCGGTGCGCTAACGCCTTAGAAGATCGCCAGGGGGTTGAGTGGCGAGCCGGTGCCGCCTTCCACTGGCAGAGGCGCAAACGTAATCATGAACTCATAACGGTTGAGTTCCCGCGCGGTTGCAACTGCCTCTTCCAGATCGAGGCACTCCACGATTCCAACACCCATCCAGTTCAGTAGGGCGATGTGAATGGGATTGCGCATACCTTCCCAGCCCGGTCGCGGATTCCAGTCGATATTGAAATCGTGTCCGAGGAACGCTGGCATCCGTTCGTGTACCCAGGGAAGTGTGTCGGCGTAAAAGCCTGACACTTGGTCCCGCCAAGCACCCTCTGCCTCGCGCTGTTTCCAGCGACCTATGTAGAGCAATACCACATCCCCCGGGCCGGCCCTCACACCCGACATCTCTTCCCACGCTTCGAGGTCCGCACGTGTGATCGGGGTGCCCGGTTCCACCCAGTCGACACCTTTGAGCTGTGCAATGTCGTAGAGAACGGCACGCGTGGCGATTCCGTCTCGGAAGCTCATAATGCTGCCCTGCTTACAACCCTCCTCGGGGTTCAAATTTCCTTCCACCGGAACACCGTTGTACATCTCGCCGTTCTCGAAAAAATGGCAAAAGGCGTCCATGTGAGCGACCGTGAGCCCGTGGTAGCTGACCGAGTACGTGTCTGTCGTACCGCCATCGTGAATGCGGTTCGTGGTCCGCCGGAACAGGCCGTTTTCGTTCACGTCGGCTGCGACGACCTGGGGCACCGGAGGCGCCAGAGAAACCACGATTCCGTGTTCTACTAGAGCGGTGGCGCTTGCGACTTTCTCAGGTGTGATGAGGTTTGCGGCTCCCTTGCTGTCACCGGTGCCCCATCGGCCCCAGGTCTTGAAGTCCTGCCTCCATTGTTCGTACTGGGCGCGGAGTTCCTCCGTGTCAGCGGGTGGTGCCGGATCTTGAGCGTATGTCGGCTTATGGAATGCGCTAGCAATTCCAACTAGAACTAACCAAAGACAAACAGCGATCGGATTCAGGTAAAGTTTCATGTGGCCTCCAATTAATATGAAGTCGTTTCAAAAATGGCCTGCGGTATCAGCATCGTATTCACTACCTTCGCGTTCGAGATAGGGTTTGAAATCCTAGAGGTGGGTAGCCTCTCATTATGGATCCGACCAGCGCCATTGCTCTTGTTGTAATGATGTCGCGGTTCGGCCTGATCTTCGATTCTACCGAAAGGAGTCTCGTGAACGGCTGTTTAGTTCGTTTTAGATAGAGTCTAATTGGATTGACTGCTGCGGCAGCCTTTCCCGAGACCGGTCATCCGCCCAACCCGAACGCTGCTGAAATCGGTAGACTTAGGTAGATGAGAATAGTTATTTGAAACCGAAGGACATGATGATGAGGAGATTTCTAGTCACCAGTGTCGCCGCGCTCGTTGGCACTTCATTGGCGGGCACCGGTGTGAGTCAACCCGCCTCTGAGGCGGTTCCGTTTGATTCCGACGACATCGGCGGGGTGGTTCGCAGCGAGAGCGGGGTTGAGGCGGGTGTTTGGGTGATCGCGGAGACCAATGAACTCCCCACAGGTTTCCGGAAGATAGTCGTGACAGACGAATTGGGTCGCTACCTGGTTCCGGACCTTCCTTCGGCAAGCTATGACGTTTGGGTCCGTGGCTATGGACTGGTGGATTCACCCAAGGTACAGGCAGATCCCGGTAGGAACCTAAATCTAACGGCGGTTAGGGCGCAGACGCCGCAGGCGGCAGCGCAATACTATCCATCTAATTACTGGTACTCGCTCCTCCAGATACCACCCGAGAGCGACTTCCCTGGGACCGGTCCTATTGGCAACGGGATAGCGATCGGTCTGGAAAGCCAACTCCACTGGATCGGCCAGATGAAGTCAGGGGCTATCGGAGGAGGGTGCACGGTCTGCCATCAGCTTGGCAACAAAGCCACGCGGGAGATTCCTGCAAGCCTAGGCCCTTTCGAGTCCACGGTGGCGGCTTGGGATCGGCGGGTACAGTCCGGACAATCGGGTGCGAGCATGACCGCCGCCATGTCCCGGTTTGGTCGTCAGCGGGCTCTGGAGATGTACGCGGACTGGACCGATCGGATTATGGAGGGCGAGGTACCGGCTGCACCGCCACGGCCTCGGGGCGTTGAACGCAACCTGGTCATTACCCAGTGGGACTGGGCCGACTGGAAGGGGTTTGTTCACGATACGGTGTCGACCGACAAACGCGATCCAACGCTAAACGCGAACGGGCTCGTCTATGGTCTCCAGGAGTTCAGCGCACCTGATGTGAACATACTAGATCCCGCCCGCAATACCCTGACTCGGCTCACGGCGCCAGTCCGTGATGCGGATACGCCCTTTATGAACCCGCAATTTGTTTTTCAATCCTCGCCCTATAACGAGGAGGAAGTCGTTTGGTCAGGAAAGGCCAGCTTGCATAACCCGATGATGGATCATGAGGGGCGAGTGTGGATGACGCACACGATCCGAGCGCCCCAGACGCCCGCTTTCTGTCGTGAGGGTTCGAGCCATCCGTCGGCTCAGCTTTTCCCTGTGGAGAGCAGCCAGCGGCACCTATCCGTTTTTGACCCTACGACGGGGGAGTTCACGCTGATCGACACTTGCTTTGGAACACATCATCTGCAGATTGCGGAGGATACCGACAATACAGTATGGGCCAGTAATCCGGGCAGTCCGGTGGTGGGCTGGCTCAACATGAGGCGTTTTGATGAGACCGGCGACGAGCAGCGATCACAAGGGTGGTGTCCTTACATACTCGATACTAACGGTAACGGTCGCCAAGACGAGTACGTCGAACCGGACCAGCCGATCGATCCCACTAGAGACAAGAGAATTACGGGTGGGAGCTACGGAATTATCCCGAACCCGGTGGACGGTTCGATCTGGGTGGCGCAAGGGTACAACGTGCCCGGCGCGATCATCCGTCTCAGCCCGGGGACGAATCCGCCGATGACCTGTCTAGCGGAAGTCTACGAACCCCCGTTCAACAATCCGGCGTCGTCCATTAGTGGTTTCACCCCGAGGGGAATCGACGTCGATCGCGACGGGGTTATCTGGACCGCTCTGGCGGGCAGTGGGCACCTTGCTAGCTTCGACCGACGGAAATGCGAGACACTCAACGGGCCGATGGCCACCGGGCAGCACTGTCCGGAGGGCTGGACGCTTTATGAAACACCTGGTCCGCACTTCAAGGGCGTCACGTACGACGGTAGTGCGGATATGTTGTACTACAACTGGGTCGATCAGTTCGATACCTTCGGGCTCGGCACGAATGTACCCATTGCAACGGGCACCGGGTCCGACTCGTTACTGGCGCTTCCGCCCGGCGGGGAGTTCGTGGTCCTGCGCGTCCCGTATCCTATGGGGTTTTCTACCCGTGGCGTCGATGGACGAATCGACGATCCAGAAGCTGGGTGGAAGGGCCGTGGACTCTGGGCGAACTATGCCATTCACGCCCCCTGGCATACGGAGGGAGGCAAAGGCGCGACCAGTAAGGCGGTCAAGTTCCAGCTCCGACCGGATCCTCTCGCACGATAAGAAAAGCAGAATTAGATTAATGCCACCTCCTTGAGCGATGGGGAGGCATAAGGACGCTTAGCGCGGATAGGCTTGGTTCCCCCTATCGTAGATGGGGTTATTCGAGCTACGGCTATGAAAAATTTTTGCTTGGCATTGATCGAGGTCAAGCAGATTATGCATTGGCTTCACTTTGATTTGTCTAAACGTTCCTGGCGAACGATAGGTAACGCTGGATAGTGTTTGTACGAGCCGTCTTGACCAAGCCCTGATTCCGAGGGTAGATTGCGCCTCCCGGCTGGTTTTGAACCGGTGCCCGTACGTGAGAAGGAAAACAGATGAACTCGATTAGGCTTCCCAAATACGTTTCTTTAATCACGCTCCTAGCTTTCGGCTACGTCAGCCAGGGTCAGGCGCAGTCTCCGGAAGACCCGCGGCTCGCGCGGCTCATGCAGATTGCTGATGCCGAGGGGTGCGTGTTTCCAGATATGCCGGACATTCCCGATGCCGCAAACGCCACGATGGAGGAGATGGTTGGGACCCAGGGGGCAGTGCAGGTTTACATGGCAGATAGCACCACGTTACTCGAATGCCTGGAGGGAATTGGGGAGAACGACGATTTTTCGACGGAGGACCGCGAACTCGCGCTCAGTGCCTATAACTCCGTAGTTGAAAATCAGGAGACGCTGGTCGAGACCTGGAACGCCCAGCGCACAAGCTTCTTGGAGGCCCAGCAGTAGGTGTTTAGTTGGACGTGACTAGTTGTATGGAAAAACTTTAGCGTCCAAAGCCATAGTCGACATTAGGTTAGGTATGAGCGGGTCAGCCCCCCGCCTTCTTTTCAACCCTTTCGGCCCGGTTTCGGTAAAATCAGCCTTGTGGGCGTGAGCTGGTTACCGACCTGGATAGCAACGTCGACGAGCAATCCTTCTAGAGATTGCTTCGGGAGAGGGTAATGAGATCAACGATAAACGTTGTCTCAACGATTTTCTCACTCGCAATGCTTGTCCCCATGGCATGGGGGCATCACTCTCATGCGAACTACTCGGAGGGAGAGTGGTTATTTCTGGAAGGCACTGTCAGGGAAATCTACTGGATGAATCCTCACAGCTGGATCTATCTCGACGTCGTGGATTCGGGTGGGCAGTCGAGAGCCTGGGCGATAGAGGGGGTTAGCCTCACCGAACTCAGACGAGGCGGCTGGACCGAAAACAGTATTCAGGCTGGCGACGAGCTTGCCCTGAGGTGTCATCCTTTAAAGGATGGGGCAAGGGGTTGTCTCCTTGGTGAAATCACTCTGGAAGACCCCTCAGAAAAAGAATTCGATTAACCATTTAATCTGACTAGTCGGGGGAGAAAAGTCATGCGTCTGATAAGAAGCAGGAAGCTGATACCGTTAGCGCTTGGTCTCGTGTTCCCGGTCGCTATTTATGCTCAAGGCTGGATCAAATACGTCAATGAAGGCGACCAATTCATTGTTAATTTCCCTGCCGAGCCACAGTTGCTCGAGGTTGATTACACCACTGAATCGGGTGCCATCATTCCGTCCCGCCTCTACAGCGTCGAGAACGACAATGGCCGTTATGCGATAACTGTAGTGGACTACACTTTGGCTGAGCAGGCACATGTGGCACGTTGCCGCCGGATGGAGACGGAGCTCGATATAGTGAGCCCTAATGAGTGCGGAGGGCGTGATCACTTGTCTGACATAAGGGGCGCGATCGCATTTGAGTCATGGAATATTCGCAGACGCTCAAACGGCGAGATTACCTATGACGCATTCGGGCAAGTGGATGGGGTCCCAGGTCATCAGATACAGATACTCCATCCCGATGAGTCTCGAACCTTCGCTGCCCTGCATATGCTTGATCGCCGCCTCTATGTTCTTGAGGGAACGGTGCCGGGCGATGCCCCACCACCTGGGCTTTTCCAGCAATCATTGGGCATGCTCGACGAGATGGGAAGACGGGTTCGCTTTCAGAGTGACGCTGAGGGTAACTTCTCTCGTGTCCAGACCCTCTATGAGTACATTGGAGAAGAGGACCCTGTGACAGGAGAACCGGTGGGTGTATTTTCTACGAGCAATGAGGATCGTATTAGAGACCCTGGTGAAAGACTTGGAATATGGGTGCCGGAGGAGTCCAGGGCGGATCTTGCCTTCCTCGCAACCTCAGTTGAATATTCAGAGCTACTCGATCGCGTTGACCAACCGGATGTCTCTGCGACTGAGTTGGCCCGATTCAGGAGCGTTCTAATCGAGTACTTGAGGCTCAGGGAATTTGCTTGGTCACAGTACCAAGCGGGTATTCTCGAGGAGGCAACTCTGCAATCCTACTTCGAACCGGCAGAGGGCGTGTTTGCGTTGGAGCGAGCGAGAGCAGAGTGGCGAGATGGGTTGTATTTGGGTGATCCTGGATTTATGGCTTATATGGAGAATTGGTTGAACGAAATCGAGGGGAATCCTTAGATCCGGTTCGGATTCGATTCACGGAATGATCGCCTGGGTTCTACCAAGCTACTGGAATAAAGATCGTAGGCTCGCACGGATCGGATCTAAAAGAAAACCAGATAATCAATGGCTTAGGGTTGAAAGTGGGCTTTCAAATTGCTGACTCGGCAGGCAGATGCGGATAAGATTAACGGAGCTTTGAGCAGGGTGAGCTCCAACCGACATATGGGGTGGTGAAAGTGAAGCACACACGGTTATTGATAAATTTGTCCGTTGCTACTGGATTCGCGCTCCTTTGGCATGTGGAGTCCGGCGCACAGATCGCACTCGCAACTGGGGCCGATGCTCAGGTTACAGCAGATGGACTGCATCGCGTTGATCCGTCACAAATGGGCGACCCTGCATGGGTGAGCGAGGACCTTGATTTGTCTCGCTATAATCGAGTTTTTTTCATGCCGACAGCCGTCGTGTTTCGGGACGTGCCAGATAGAAATGTCTCAGTCAGAACTATGGATGCCAATGACGTGTTCTTCGTGAACGAAGTTAGGAAGACTCGGTTGCGTGAGACTTTCGGAGAGAGCTTTCGCGAGGCTGCTGAGGTGATCGACTCATTCGAGGTCTCAGAGGATGTCGGGCGAGACGTGCTCATGATTGGCGGGCTTCTGACGGACGTTACTTCCGGCGTCCCGCCGGAGATTCGCGGCGCGAGCTCTCAGAGCTCCGTCGGATGGGCCTGGGAGGCCAACATCATTATGGAGTTGCGGGATTCCATGAGTGATGACGTCCTAGCGCGCACAGTGAATCGCGAACGTATAGAAGGACCGTTTGACGTTGCTGAAGTGGGCCCGCTCACCTCACGCATTTCCATGGAATGGTCGAGACTGTTGATGAGGCGCCTGGAGGAGTTGAGAGAGCTTAGCAGTGAATAGCCATTCACTGGATATTAGGTAGGCGGGACACGAGAGGATTCGGTTGATGGGGCGATGGCCGATCGCAGTTGGCGTGGCGGTGGTGGTGTTCGCTTACGCTGGCGCAGGTGATGCACAGCCCGTACTTGCGGTCGGATCGGAGGCTGAGGTGACGGGAGACGGTCTCCACCGGGTAGATCCGAGGATAATACCGGGTGCTTTCGTTAAGCCTGACCTGAATCTTTGGCACTATACGAAAATCCTGGTCATGCCCAGCCTCGTTTCCTTCCGCGATGTTGACCGCACCTATGATCCCAGAGGAGGCGTAGGCGGCTCCGTCGAGCATCCGGTGAGCGAGCGGGAGAAGGACCGGTTTCGGATTGGGTTCGGCGAAAGGTTTAAGGACTACCCTATCCGATTGAAGCCCTACGAGATATATGAAGGCGCAGGGCGGGACGTTCTGATGGTCCGAGGTTACCTGATCGATGTCGTATCCGGGGTTCCACCCATGCGTGCAGGCCACCATACGACGTTCATTAGGAAGCCATGGGAGGTTACCGCCATGATTGAGCTTCGCGATTCCATGAGCGATGAGGTTCTGGCACGCAGCATGGACCGGCTGCGCATTGAGGGCTTCTACGACGCGACGGAGATACCGAGAGTTACCTCGATAGCGATGACTCAGTGGTCCGAGTTGTTGCTCGAGCGCCTAAGGGAGTTGATCGACGCTGGGGGTGGTCGTTGGTCACGTTGTCAGTTGGAAGGGCTCGACTGCGCGCTCTAAGAGCGTGGGCCTGTAGTCGAAGGTGATCAAATCTAGTACAAGGCTCTGAGGCACCAGAGGGCCTGCAGGCTCGTGGTGCTGCGCGTAAGGCGGGGATGGCGTGTCTTGACGTTATCCGTGAGACTCGTTGCGTTTATCCACATCGGGTCGTCTCACTCATACACGGGTATCTAGCCAACGAATCAGACCTTGGAATTTCTTGAGCCTCGGTCTGGTTGGGTGTCCGCCGATAGTCAAAGAGCAAAAGGGTGTAACTGCCATGCAGATTAAACCGATTCACAAGGCTTCATGTCACTGCGGGGGCCTCGAGTACGAGTTGACGCTACCTAATGGCCTTGAAGACCCGCGACGCTGTAATTGCTCCATCTGTCGGATGCGGGGTGCGATTTCCGTATCGGTCGCGTTAGATGGATTGAAGGTGACCAAGGGGGTGGAATTGTTGACCCTGTACCAGTTCAATACGATGACGGCCAAACATTACTTCTGCTCAAGATGCGGAATCTACACGCACCATCGCCGGCGCTCGAATCCCGATCAGTACGGCGTCAACCTGGCGTGCCTGGAGGGTGTCAATCCTTATGACCTAAAGGATGTACCCATTTTCGACGGTATCAACCATCCGTCTGATCAGGAAACTGCAGTTTGACGAGTTGGTTTCAGTTCACGCTGACGTCCCTGGCCGCTATCCCAACTGTTTAACCGTATGAGGCGAATGCCACTTTCGCGGCGGAGACTGTCCTTTTATTATGGTATTTGAACACTGAGGGCTAGAGATGAAAACGGTGAGTCTGAGGTTGCCGGGCTTAGCAGTATTTGCGGCAATGTTCCCGGCGCTTGTTTCGGGTCAAGCGATTCGTACCTCATGGGGTGCCCCCGATCTGCAGGGGATATGGGGCAACCCGCACGTCATACCATTGCAGCGCCCCACCGAGTTTGGCACGAGGGCGTTTTTGACAGACGAGGAGATCGCCGCAGCTGAGCAGGAGCTTTTGCGAAGGTCCCAGCAACCCGGTCGTGATAGCCGGGAGGGGCTTGGGACGGAAAAAGATGTCGCACGTGCCTACAACAATCATTGGAGCGGTGATCCATCCTTGTCCCGGGGGGTGCGTACGTCGATGATCATCGATCCGCCAGATGGGCAAATCCCCTCGTTGACCCCTGAGGCTCAGGTCCGAGTTGCCGAAAAAGGCGAGTATTTGCTCGCGTTGCTGCAGGGTACGTCCGGGGGCAGACCCGGGCCCATTTCACCGAGGAGGTCGGAGCCCTCTCCGGACTACAACCTGGATCGCATCAATCGAACTGATGGGCCGGAAGACCGAAGCGCGGCGGAACGGTGTTACCGATATAACTTGCCGGTGCTACTCGAGGCTGGAACCTACGGTGGTGTGGCACGGATAGTGCAATCACCGAGTTCGGTAGCCATTTACTACGATGTTGGACAAGGCCAGGGTTTCAGCCGTGTCATTCCCATTACGGATCGACCCCATCTTCCCGGCCACATCCGGCAGCGCTACGGCGATGCTCGGGGTCGCTGGGAGGGCGATACACTGGTGGTCGAGATTACAAACTTTACCCAGAAGACTAATGTTCACGGGTCGCGAGAGGATCTGCACCTGATTGAGCGCTACCAACGGATTAATGCGGAGACACTGTCTTACCAGGTTACGATTGAGGATCCAACGACGTTCACCAGATCCTTTACGGCCGCCCAGGAATTCACCAAACACAGCGACCGAGAGAATCAGGTCTTCGAGGGAGGCTGTCACGAGGGTAACTATGGCATGATCGGCATGCTCATGAGTACACGCGCCGCCGAAAAGGCTTTCTCCGAGGGGCGAGGGCCGGATCCGGCCACGCAGGACAATGCGACGGGTGGGGCTACGTCGTGGCCACCGAGGTCAGACCAGTGATCCTGAGTGGCATAGCTGATGGGGCAAACATCTAACCGTTATTGCGCCCGCTACAGGAGGGCAGACAATGAATTGTAGAGTGACTTTAACTGTTTTCGGATTTCTCTTCGTCTCAAGTGTTTCCTTGGCGCAGGAAGCTAATCCGCTGGATTCCATAGAGGTTAGTGTCACCGAAGAAATGGTCGCGGCCGCACAGGCAATCCTGGAGAGCACTCGAACGGGAGTTCCGCAGCAGGGCGACAGTATGTTCAATAGGATTCTTGGTTCTGACGATGGCACTAATGCCGTAGAGAAGATGGGGGGGTATGTGCGAGAGGAACTACTCTCGTTGCCGCTAAATGATAAGGCTAGGCGGGATTGGTCCTACTGGCCGCGACCACGGGTCGGGCTAGCCCTAGGTCAGATGACCGCCGAGCAGCGCATGATGGTTCACGACTTGTTGAACTCATTTATGACTCCGGCCGGCTATCTCAAGGTCGTCCACATTATGCAATTGGAAGAGCTGCTCCACGATCGTGAGAACCTCGGGCTGGAACGGGGCAATGAAAAGTATTGGTTAGCCTTTTTTGGCACTCCGTCGATGGATGAGCCCTGGGGCTGGCGGTTTGAAGGACATCACGTGTCATTGAATATTTCGGTTGCGCCGGGAGGAGGTGTGCGTGTGACGCCGACCTTTTTCGGCGCCGATCCCGCTGAGATTCGGGTGGGTGCGCTAGCCGGTTTTCGTCCCCACGCTGGTATTGAGGATCTTGGTCGAGAGCTGGTCCTCGCCTTGAGCGACGTCGATCGAGAGATCGCTGTGCTATCGGAGGAGGCGCCCGGTGACATTTTCGCTACCCAGTTTGCAGCACTTCCGGATGACTGGGAAACCTGGCATCAGACACTCCAGCCGGAGGGAATCGCTGTGGCGGACCTCAACTCGGAGCAGCGTCACATCGTGCAGCGAATTCTAGACGAGGTTGTCACAACCTATCGTCCTGAGATCTCTTCCGCTTATTTAAAGACTATCGATATCGATGAGCTGAGTTTTGCCTGGATGGGTAGCGTCCAGAGAAGGCGTGCTCATTACTATCGATTGCAGGGCAGTGACTTTGTCTTCGAATTCGATAATGTGCAAAACGATGCCAATCACATCCATAGCGTGTGGCGGAGCAAATCAGGTGATTTCGGCAACGACCTGTTGCTCGAGCATTATCAGACCTCTCATCGCTAGCCGAGAGAGTGCTATCATTCTAGATCAGGTGGAGAGGGCAGCTGATGCTCTTTTGCAAATATAAGGAGAAGAACTATGGCAACCGTTGATATCGTAGATCGTGCGGACAT